>NZ_CP146022.1:1529672-1835607 GCF_036967205.1 Streptomyces sp. Q6 | reverse complement strand
CGCCCTGGAGCTGGTCCTCGGCGACCTGGACGACCTGCGAGGGCAGGCAGGCGGCGTGGGCGAAGGCGAGGACGGCGGTCTCGTCACCGACGAACAGCACCGTGCTGGTGCGTTCCTGCTCCGGGTCGCCCGGGGTGCGGCACGACGTGCAGTCGTACCCGCCGGGGGCGTTCTCCCCGGCGAGCAGTCGGTCGGCTTCGTCGTCGCCGATCTCGGCGCGTACGTCGTCACTGACGTCGAGCAAGCGCGGCACGGGTGGCTCCTCACGATCGGATGGGTGCTGATGAAGGGTCAACGGGTGATCTGTGGCCGGAGTCACGCCCGGAACCGAACGGAATCCACCCATCCGAAGCGGACGGTGAGATGCCGCCCGGAATCTGTCACTCCATGGCAACTTGTTGGGATTCCAAGCAAGTTGTACAGGTGAGCTGAGTCACAGATCGCCGGGATGCCTGGTCGATAAATGAGGAAATCAGGCAATTAAGTGGGTGGCCTGAATTCGTTGCTACTACGGGTAACGCCGAACTGGCCTGGAGTGACAAGGAGTTGGTTGATGCGGGCCGTGTGAGCTGCCTAGATTCCAGCGCCGTCTGCAACTCGCAGTCCACGAGAGGGAATCTCATGTCCGTGCCGACACGTACGGCTCGAACGACAGCGGCATTCGCCGGGGCGGCTCTGCTCGCCCCGCTCGGTCTCCTCGCCCTCGGCGGCACCGCCCACGCGGCGGACGCCGGCGTCTGGGACCGCATCGCCCGCTGCGAGAGCGGCGGAAACTGGCACATCAACACCGGCAACGGCTACTACGGCGGGCTCCAGTTCTCCGCCCGGACCTGGCGCGCGTACGGCGGAGGGGCCTACGCCGCGACGGCCGACCGGGCGTCAAAGGCGCAGCAGATCGCCGTCGCCACGAAGGTGCAGCGCGCGCAGGGCTGGGGCGCCTGGCCCACCTGCTCGGCCCGGGCCGGCGCGTACGGCGGTGCTCCGTCGGCCGCGCAGGCGCCCAGGTCCACGGCCCCCAAGTCCACGGCCCCCAAGTCCACGGCACCGAAACGCACTTCGGGGCACGCGGACCGCGGATCGGCCCGGCGCGGCGGCTACGTCGTCCGCTCCGGGGACACGCTCGGCGGCATCGCGGCGGCGCACGGCGTGCGCTGGAAGCGCCTGTACGCCGTCAACGCAGCGGTGATCGGCGGTGACCCTGACCTGATCAGGCCGGGGCAGCGGCTGCTCCTGCCGTAGCCGGTCCGCCGACCGGGTGGGGGCGCCGCCGGTGCGGCGCGGCACGGGAGGCGCCTCCGTTCCCGCTGCCTAGCGTGACGCGACGCACCTGATGCGCAAGCTGATGTCCGGGACGCCGAAGCCGCCCGGGGCGTGGCGCTGGGCGGTGGGCCCGCTGGGCGCACTGCTCGCCCTGGCGCTCGTCCCGGTCACCGCGTCCGCCGTCCCGCCCCCGCCCCCGGCCTCCGGGCCGGGGAGCATCGCCTACAAGCCGTACGACTGCGCCCGCGAACAGTGGCCGTGGTCCTGCCTCGCCGAGTGCGAGAGCAGCGGCGACTGGCACATCAACACCGGCAACTCGTTCTACGGCGGGCTCCAGTTCACGCAGTCGACCTGGGAGGAGCACGGCGGACTCGCGTACGCGCCGCGGGCCGACCTCGCGACCCGCGCCCAGCAGATCGAGATCGCGAAGGAGGTGCTGCGCACCCAGGGCTGGCGGGCTTGGCCCACCTGCTCGAAGGCGTACCGGCTCGACGGCCGCATCCACGTGGTGCGGCGCGGCGACACGCTCGCCGGGATCGCGGCCCGATTCAAGGTGAAGGGGGGCTGGCAGGCCCTCTACAAGGCCAACCGGGACATGATCGGGCCGCACCCGGACCGGCTGAACGTGGGGACGATGCTGCTCATCCCGAAGTCCCGTACGGCGTAGCGCACTCGGCCGCCTCTCCCGCGAACACCACGGTGCCGCGGCCGAGTTCGTACACCACGACCGCCGCCCCGCCCGCGCCGACCGTGCGCAGGCCGGGCGGCAGTCGCTGTTCGGCGAGGGCCACGCAGGCGTCCAGGCCGCGCAGCAGGGCGTACGTGCGCCGCGCCACCTGCGGGGACATGCCCTGGGTGGGCTCGTCGACCAGGATCACGCGGGCCCGCGACAGCAGCGCGCGGGAGACAGCGACCATGCGCTGTTCGCCGCCGGAGAGGGTGCCCGCGCGGCGGCCGAGGAGCGGGCGCAGCTCCGGGTACGCGTCGAGGGCGGCCTCGAAGTCCTGCTCAGGGGAGGCGAGTTCGAGGTTCTCGGCGACGCTGAGCGTGGCGAAGACGGCCTGCCGGTCGGGGACGAAGCACAGGCCCGCCGCGGCGCGGGCGTGCGCGGTGTGACGCGTGATGTCGACGCCGTCCCGGACGACGGCCCCGCCGGTCAGCGGGACGGTCCCGGCGAGGGCCCGCAGGGTGGTGGTGCGGCCCGAGCCGTTGCGCCCGAGCAGCACGGTGACCGTGTGCGCGGGGGCGGCGAGGGTGACGCCGTGGAGTGCTTCCAGGGGGCCGTAGCGGACGCGGGCGGCGCGCAGTTCCATGCCGCGGCGGCGCTTGCTGTTCCTGCCTGTCGTCACGGCGCCGCCCCTCGTCGGCTCGGTTCGTCTCGCCGGTCCAGTACGGTCTCCGGGCGCCCCGACGACACGACGTCGCCCGCCGCCAGGACGTGGACCGTGTCCGCGAGGCCCGCCACCAGGTCCAGGTCGTGCTCGACGACCAGCACGGCCGTGCCGTCGGCGGCCAGGGCTGTCAACAGGACTGCCAGCCGCGCGACTTCGGACGCGTCCAGGCCCGCCGCGGGTTCGTCGAGCAGCAGGACGTGCGGATCGCCGGCCAGCGCACGGGCCAGTTCGACCCGGCGCAGGATGCCCGTCGGCAGATCGGCGGCGCGCCGCTCGCCCCGCAGACCGAACAGTCTGAGCAGGCGTGGAACGGCCGCCGGGTCGCGGACGCGGCCCTGCTCGGCGCCGATGCGAATGTTCTCGGCGATCGTCAACGACGGGAAGACGGCCAGTTGTTGGAACGTGCGGGCCACGCCGAGCCGGGTGCGGGCGTGCGCGGGGAGCCCGGTGATGTCCCGCTCCCCGAACCGCACCCGGCCCGCGTCGGGCCGCAGGGTCCCGGCGAGGCAGTGGAACAGGGTGCTCTTCCCGGCACCGTTGGGTCCGACGACGGCCGTGATCTGCCCGGCCGGGACGCTGATGCCGACGTCGTGCAGGACGGTACGGCCGTTGTAGGTGACGGTGAGGTGGGTGGCGGTGAGGGTTGGGGGTGCGGGGGAAGGGGGAGCGGGGGGAACGAGGGGTCCACCGGCCCGGGGCAGCCCGTCACTCTCGGGTTCTCCACCGGCCCGGGGCGGTCCGCCGTCCCCGGGTTCTCCACCGGCCCGGGGCAGCCCGTCACTATCGGGTTCTCCACCGGCCCGGGGCAGCCTGTCACCCTCACTCTCGGGTTCTCCGACCTCACTCTCGGGTTCTCCACCCTCACTCTCGGGCTCTCCACCGGCCAGGAGCAGCCCGCCACCCCCGCCCCCGCGCAGCCGGTCCCGCGCCGCAGCCCCCGCGCAGTGAGTCGCCCCCGCCCCCGGCTCCGTACGAACAATCCCCGCAGCGCCTCGTACGGGCCTTGTGGGAAGCGGCCCACCAGGACCGCGAGGATGCCCACGACCGCCGCCGCGACACCGCCCCTGGCTCCCGCGTCGAGGCCCACCAGGAGTGCCGCCCCTGCCGGCGCGCCGAGCGGGCTGTCCGCTCCGAGGACCACGATCGTCGCGAACCACAGCAGGCCGCGCACCGGGTCGTACGCGCCCGGGTCGAAGGAGCGCAGCCCGAACGCGAGCAGGCCGCCGCCCAGCGCCGCGAGGCCCGCGCCCGCCACGAACGCCGCCACCTTCAGCGCGGCCACCGGGACCCCGGCCGCCGACGCCCCCGCCTCGTGGTCCCGTACGGCGGCGAGCGCGCGTCCGGTGCGGCCCCGGCGCAGCGCCGCGACGACGGCCAAGGCCGCCGTGAGCAGCGCCAGTTCGAGGACGTAGTACGCCCGGTCGCCGCCGAAGCCCGCCGGGCGTCCGGGGCGAGCCCCGACGCCGCGTACGGCTGCGCGAACACGAACCGGCTCACTGCGACGCCCACCGCGAACGTGGCCAGTGCCAGGGCGAGGCCGTGGCGGCCGATCGCCGGCACGGCGGTGAGCAGCCCCAGCGGGGCGACCAGCAGGACCGCCAGCAGGAGAGCCGTCAGACCAGGTAGTGGGGGGAGGCCGGGGAAGCGTCCCAGCGCCAGGAGCGACGCGAAGAGCGCACCGAGGCCCGCGAAGGCGCCCTGGCCGAGCGCCAGTTGTCCCGCCCGGCCCGTCACCACCACCAGCGACAGCAGGATCAGGGCCAGCGCCGGAACCTGGATCGACGTCCTAAGGTCCCCGCCCGCGAAGCCCAGCGGCAGCAGGAACAGGACCCCCGCGACCGGCCAGGCGCCCGGCGGCGTGGGCACCACGTGGCGGGTCGCCGCGCGCGGCAGCGCCCCTTCCCGCCGATCCCCGGCAGCGCGAGCGCCGCGACGAGCAGCGCCACCACGAAGAGGTTCGCCCCGACCGCCTGGAGCAGCGGCTCGGCCCGGCCGCCCGGATGCAGCCGCGTCAACTGGCTCTGCGCCACCCCGATCGCCAGCGCCGTCCCGATCGCCACCGAGAGCAGCCGCATCCGCGCGGCCACCGCCACCGCGACGACCTCCATCACGAGCAGCGGCAGACCGTACGGGTCGAGCCGCACGTACGGGGCGAGCAGCACGCCCGTCAGACCCGCGGTGAACGCGCCGAACGCCCAGCCCGCCGCCGCGACCCGGTCCGCGTCGATGCCGCCGAGCACGGCGAGCGGACGGTTGTCGACGACGGCCCGCAACTGCCGGCCGAACGGCGTCCACCGGGTCACCGCCCACACCGCGACCCCGAGCGCGCCCACCACCGCCAGCTGCCCCCACGGGTCGGACGACAGGAGGGTCGGCGCGTCCTCCCGCGCGCCCGTGCCCCACAGCAGCGCCGCCGCCCCGACGAGGAGAACGAACACGCCGATGGAGGCGACGAGGGTGCGCGCCGGGTCGGCGCCCGCCGTGGCGAGCGACCTGAACACCCAGCGCTCCAGGGCGAGTCCGAGGGCCGGGGCCGCGACGAACAGCACGAGCGCCGCGCCCGCCCACGTCGGCCACCCCCACACCACCACCGACTGCCGCAGCAGATAGGCGCAGAGCATCGCGATCGCCCCGTGCGCGAAGTTGAGCACGCCCGTCGCGCGGTAGGTGACGACGAGGCCGATCCCGGTCAGCGCCGCCGCCGCGCCCACGGACAGGCCGGCGAGGGTCAGGTCGTACGTGAGGTCGTACGCGAGTGGGGACACCGCCTCACCTCTCGCCGTGCGGCTCGCAGATGGGGCACGGGCCCAGACCGCCGGACGCGATGGCGCCCGCGTCGGCCGGCACCGCCTGGGGCTTGCCCTCGACGAGCGGACAGTCGGCGCGGTGCCACAGGGTGCCGCCGGGGACCATCAGGAGGTCGCCGCTGGAGGCGAGGGGCCCCGGGCCGGGATCGGCCGCGCCTGGCGTGTCGGACGCCACCAGAAGCTCGTACAGCTCCGTCACCCGCGAGGTCGCGAGGGTGCTCCTGCCGTACGTGAGGAGTACCGCGCCCGCGACGATCAGGGCCGCGCCCGGCACCGTGCACGAGGCGAGATAGGGCAGTTGGCGCTCGGCGAACCGCTCGCCGGACATCCCGTACCAGCCGATCACGCACAGCACCGCTCCCGCGGTGAGAGCGGCGAGGCCCGCCCACAGGACAGGGTGCACGGTACGTAGCCGGACGGTCCGCATCGATGGCTCCCCACGGTGTCGTGTGTGGCCCGTGTCTGGTCTTGTCGGCCGATCGCTTGCACTATGCCTTCTGACAGTCCAACCCTGAAAGCTCCGGGCGGAGTTGAGGTCCGGACCGACACCCGGCGGTGAGCCCATTGGTTCTCGGGAGCAGCATCAGGACGGGTCGTGGACGGGCCGCGGCACTCGCACTCGTCACGGCCCTGGCACTCGGACCGGCGCTCACCGCGTGCGGTGACGACAGCGGCGGCGGTGACGAGACCCCGCCGCCCACCCCGTCGTCGCGGGAGCCGAGCCCGTCCCCGCGCAAGTCGAGCCCGAGCGCGACCGCGCCCGCCGACAAGGCGGCCGCGGAGAAGGAGATCAAGAAGAACTGGAAGAAGTTCTTCGACCCGGCCGTGCCGATGAAGGAGAAGGAGGCCGTCCTGGAGGACGGCGCGAAGATGCGGCAGGTCCTCAAGGGCTTCAGCGGCGACAAGCGCGGCGGACAGGTCGAGGCGACCGTCGACACCGTCGCGTTCACGTCGGCGACGGCCGCCGACGTGACGTACGCCCTGGCGCTCAAGGGCGCCACCGTTCTGCCCGACGCCAAGGGGACCGCGGTCGAACAGGACGGCACCTGGAAGGTGTCCGTCAACACCCTGTGCGCGCTGGTGCAGTTGAGCGGCAATGCGTCGCCGGGTCCGGGCTGCTGAGGCGATCGCCGCGGGCCTCGCCCTCCTGGCGGTCGCGGCCTGCGGCTCGCGGCTGCCGGAGAGCGACTTCGAGGACCGCTCCCCACCCAGCCGCGCCACGCCGACGCGGTCCACGGCGCCGATCCGCGTCGGCATCATCACCAGCGCCACCAGCCCTGTCGGCGGCGCCACCTTCACCGACACCCGCGACGGCGCACAGGCGTACTTCCGGAACCTGAACGAGAAAGGCGGCATCCAGGGGCGCCGTATCGAGGTGCACACCTGTGACGACGGCGGCAGCGGCGTCGGCAACAACGGATGCGTGCACGAACTCGTCGACGAGAAGAGGGTCGTCGCCCTCGTCGCCACGACCTCCCTGGACTACGCGGGCGCGGAACGGGTCTCCCGCGCGCGCGTCCCCGACATCGGCGGCCAGCCCATCGGCGCCGCCTACGACACCTATCCGCACCTGTACGGGATCTACGGCAGCCTCGCGCCGCGCGACGGGAGGCCCGGCTGGGACGGGAAGCTGTACGGCGGTACCGAGGTGTACCGCTACTTCAAGCGCGAGCAGGGCGCCCGCACCGCCGCCGTCGTCTCCTACAACCAGGCCGCGTCCGCCGCGTACGCACGGCTCGTGACACGCGGCCTGAAGGCCGAGGGCTACCGCGTGGTCCCCGAGCAGGTCGACTTCGCCCTGCCCAACTTCCGCGCCGTCGCCGCCGACTTGAAGGCGCGCGGGGTCGACCTGGTCTTCGACGCCGTCGACGCGCACGGCAACGCGCGGCTGTGCGCCGCCATGGACCAGGTCGGCGTCCGCGTCACCGCGAAGGTCACGAACGTACAGAACTGGACGTCGTCCGTCGCCGCCGACCACAAGGACGCCCCGCACTGCCGGCGGTCCCTGTGGGCGACCGGCGCGAGCCGCAACTACGCGGACACCGAGCACCCGGCCGTGCGCGCCTTCCGCGCGGCGACACGGAGCCTCAGGACCCATTCGCAGTGGCAGTTGGAGGGCTGGGCCGCCGCGATGTGGTTCACGGACGCCGCGCGCTCCTGCTCCGACGGCGACGTCACGCGCGCGTGTGTGGACCGCTTCATGAACCGGGGGAAGCCGTACAGCGCCGACGGACTCCTGATCCCCGTGACGTACGAGAGGCTCGCCGATCCGCCGAAGGAACGCAGGACCTGTCTGTCGGTCGCGCGGTGGACGGACGGCCAGGGCTGGGTCACCCAGAACGGTGACATGAACGACACGTGCTTTGACGTTCCGCAACTCTCCTACCAGCCATGACGTTCCCCTGATGGACAAAATGGCCAAATGGTTCCCGAAATTGCTTACCGATCGGGCATCTGTTGTGGAACAAGATGATGATGAAGAACAACCCTCGTCGGGCTATCCCTGTCTAACCATGCGGTAGGCGGACTGTCCGCACGATTTGGTGGGATACGGGGACGCATGCAGATTTCTTTCCTGATTCACAATGCGTATGGGATCGGAGGGACGATCCGCACCACGTACAACCTCGCCAATACGCTGGCGGAGCAGCACGACGTGGAGGTCGTCTCCGTCTTCCGGCACCGTGACGAGCCGGTCTTCACGCCCGACCGCCGAGTCCGGGTGCGCCACCTCGTCGACCTCCGTAAAGGCTCCGACGGCTACGACGGCGACGAGCCGGGGTTCACGACCGCGGCGTCCGTCTTCCCGGCGGAGGAGGGCCGCTACGACCAGTACAGCGCGCTGACCGACCGGCGGATCGCCGCGTACCTGGCCGGCGTCGAGGCCGACGTCGTCATCGGCACCCGCCCGGGACTCAACGTGCACCTG
This sequence comes from Streptomyces sp. Q6, assembly GCF_036967205.1. Lineage (NCBI taxonomy): Bacteria > Bacillati > Actinomycetota > Actinomycetes > Kitasatosporales > Streptomycetaceae > Streptomyces > Streptomyces citrinus. The sequence goes on along the minus strand of NZ_CP146022.1, from coordinate 1,827,217 downwards.
GCCAGGGAGACCCGCCGCGGCCCGCTGCGCGTCGGCCAGGAGCACCTCACGCTGGATTCGCACAGCCCCGGCCTGCGCAAGGAGCTGCGCAGCGTCTACCCGCGCCTGGACGCGCTCACCACGACCACCGAGGCCGACGCGCGCGCCTACCGCGAGGGCATGCGGCTGCCCGGCGTCCGTGTCGAGGCCATGCCCAACCCGGTGCCCGCGCCCGGTGTCGCGCCCTCCGACGGCTCCGGCAAATGGGTCGTCGCCGCCGGGCGCCTCGCACCTGTCAAGCGGTACGACCTGCTGATCAGGGCTTTCGACAAGGTGCGCGCCGAGCGTCCCGACTGGCGCCTGCGCATCTACGGCGGCGGAAAGCAGAAGGACCGGCTCCGCGGCCTCATCGACGAACTCGGCCTCTACAACCACGTGTTCCTCATGGGTCCGGCCAACCCCATCGAACCCGAATGGGCGAAAGGTTCCCTCGCCGCCGTGACCTCCACGTTCGAATCGTTCGGCATGACGATCGTCGAGGCGATGCGGTGCGGTCTTCCGGTGGTCTCCACGGACTGCCCGCACGGCCCCGGCGAGATCATCGACAACGGTGTCGACGGACGCCTCGTCGAGGTGGGCAACGTCGACGCGATCGCCGCGGGCCTGCTGGAACTCATCAACGACGACGGCCTGCGGCAGGAGATGTCGGCGCGCGCCGTCAGCCACTCCGCGCGCTTCGACCCGGCGCGCATCGCCGAACGCTACGAGTCCCTCTTCGGCTCGCTCACCGGACGCGGCGGCTCCGGCTCGCTGCTGCACCGGGCACGCGGCTCCCTGCTCGGCGGCGCCTATGCCGTGCGCGACGCGGGACGCACCGTGTTCAAGGCCGGCAAGGGGCGTACCGCATGACGTCACCGACCGCCACCACCCCTGCGCCCGGGGCCGACGACAGGACCGTCAGCATGGCACCACGCGCCGACTGCATCGCCGACTCCGCCGGCGGGCTCACCTTCGACGTCTCCGACCACGGGGCGCCCGAGCCGGCCCACCTCGTGCTGATGAACCGGGCGAGCGGGGAGGAGACGCGGCTTCCGCTCACCCCGGTGGGCGACGGGCGGCTGCGCGCCTCGCTGCCGATCAGCGTGGGGCTGCCCGAGGGGCGCTGGGACGTGTACGTGCAGGTCGCCGCGGACGAACCGGTGCGTCTGATGCCGGGCACGAACGATCTGCGCCTGCTGGTGGACCGGGCGCCGAGCGGATCACGCGGCTACGTCGCCGTCCGGATCCCGTACGCCACCAAGCACGGCAACCTCACGGTGCGCAGCTGGCTGCGGGCGCCGCACGCGGAGGCGGGTGAACTCCTCATCGAGAAGGGTGAGTTGACCGTGGGCGGGCGGCTCTACGGCACGCGGTTCTCGGCCAAGGCCGCGGTGGAGATACGTTCCCGCGCGACGGCGGGCCAGATCCTGCACGGTGAACTGGACGTGGACGGCGACCTGTTCGCGCTGCGGATCGGCTACGACGAGCTCTCCGACGGGCGGTGGGACGTGTGGCTGCGGCCGGACGGCGCGGACGGCCCCGAGGTGCGGGTGGCCCGGCTGCTCGACGACGTCGCCGACAAGAAGCCGATCTTCACGTACCCGGGGACGCTGGTGACCGTCCCCGGGCGGCGGGAGTTGCTCGCGGAGCCGTACTACACGCGGGACAACGACCTGGCGATCGTCGTCGCCACCGTGGACGCGTAGCCGCCGCCCCTGGGGCGGAAGGCCACGCGTCCACCGGTGCTCAGGACTCCTCGGTGCCGTCGGGACCGTGCAGCGCGGCGGTCTTCGACGGCGGGTGCTCCTCGAACGCGGCGAACTCCGGGTGGTGCAGGTCGAACGCGGGGGACTCGGAGCGGATCTTCGGCAGCGTCGTGAAGTTGTGCCGGGGCGGCGGGCAGGACGTCGCCCACTCCAGCGAGCGGCCGTACCCCCAGGGGTCGTCGACCTCGACCTTCTTCCCGTACTTGGCCGTGCGCCAGATGTTGTAGAGGAAGGGCAGGGTCGAGATGCCGACGAGGAACGCGCCCATCGACGACAGCGAGTTCAGGGCCGTGAAGCCGTCGGCCGCGAGGTAGTCCGCGTACCGGCGCGGCATCCCCTCCGCGCCCAGCCAGTGCTGCACGAGGAACGTGGTGTGGAACCCGACGAACAGGGTCCAGAAATGGATCTTGCCGAGCCGTTCGTCGAGCAGCTTGCCGGTGAGCTTCGGCCACCAGAAGTAGAACCCGGCGAACGTCGCGAAGGCCACGGTGCCGAAGACCACGTAGTGGAAGTGCGCCACGACGAAGTACGTGTCCGAGACGTGGAAGTCCATCGGCGGCGAGGCCAGGATGACGCCCGTCAGACCGCCGAACAGGAACGTGATCAGGAAGCCGACCGACCACAGCATCGGCGTCTCGAAGGACAGGGAGCCCTTGAGCATCGTGCCGGTCCAGTTGAAGAACTTCACGCCGGTCGGCACCGCGATCAGGAACGACATGAACGAGAAGAACGGCAGCAGCACACCGCCGGTCACGAACATGTGGTGCGCCCACACGACCACCGACAGACCGGTGATGGCCATGGTCGCGCCCACCAGCATCGTGTAGCCCCAGATCGGCTTGCGGCTGAAGACCGGCAGGATCTCGCTGATGATCCCGAAGAACGGCAGCGCGATGATGTAGACCTCGGGATGGCCGAAGAACCAGAAGAGGTGCTGCCACAGCAGCGCGCCGCCGTACTGCGCCTCGAAGACCACCGAGCCGAACCGCCGGTCCGCCTCCAGGCAGAGCAGGGCCGCCGCGAGCACCGGGAACGCGAGCAGCACGAGGATCGACGTGAACAGCGTGTTCCACGTGAAGATCGGCATCCGGAACATCGTCATGCCGGGTGCGCGCATCCCGATGATCGTCGTCAGGAAGTTCACCGAGCCGAGGATCGTGCCGAACCCGGACAGCGCGAGCCCCATGATCCACATGTCGGCGCCGATGCCGGGGGACCGGGTGAGGCTGTTGAGCGGTGCGTACGCGAACCAGCCGAAGTCCGCGGCCCCGCCCGGCACCACGAGCGAGCCGAGCACGATCAGACCGCCGAAGAGGAACAGCCAGTACGACAGCATGTTCAGACGCGGGAAGGCGACATCGGGCGAGCCGATCTGGAGCGGCATGATCTCGTTGGCGAACCCGGCGAACGTCGGCGTCGCGAAGAGCAGCAGCATGATCGTGCCGTGCATCGTGAAGAGCTGGTTGTACTCCTCGTTCGAGAGGATCTGCAGCCCGGGGCGGGCGAGTTCGGCGCGCATCAGCAGCGCCATCAGGCCGCCGATCAGGAAGAACGCGAACGCCGTGATCAGGTAGAGATGGCCGATCTTCTTGTGGTCGGTCGTGGTCAGCCAGTCCACGACGATCCTGCCCGGCTGCCGCTCCGGTACCGGCTCGGCCGTCGCAGGCCCGGCCTGGACCCCGGTCGTTCCCATCGCTGCCCCCTCGCTGCTCGCGCGCCTCGGGCCTGCTTCGAACTCAGGCCATGATGCTCGCGCCGGGGCCCGCCGCGACAGGGGGCGTACCCCTCTTTCTGGCATGGACAGACAATTCCCGGGCCTCCTCAACTCACCTGTCGCACCGCCGGATTCGGAATGCCGGGGGAATTTCCGTAGGCGGCGGAGATAAAGGTGACGGGTCCGCACGGCACTCTTTCCGCGGACATCCGGAATTGCGTCCGCCGGAAGTGGAGCGCGCTCGGTAAGAAGTGAGTAAGAAGCAAGGAACCGCCCGATCGTGTGAGCGAGTTCGGGCTGATCGACTGTCGTGATCTTGTGACGAAAGCGTGACCGTACGAGTGTGTCGCGGGGGTCCGCGGGCGGGCCTGGCGCCTCCCGCGCGCACCGCCTACGGTGGCCGTATGGCACCCATTCCGACCCCGCCCGCAGACCCCCAGGACGACCTCTCCGCGTACGTCGGACTCGACGCCGAGGGCGCCGAGCGGCAGGCCCGCGACCGGGGCTGGTCGACCGTCAGGCAGTTGCCGCCGGGGGCGATCATCACCATGGAGTACCGCGCGGGCCGACTGAACTTCGAGGTCAGGGACGGCACGGTGACGCGCTCCTGGAAGGGCTGACCCGGCGGTGTGCGAAGGCCCCCGGAACCTGTGAGGTTCCGGGGGCCTTCGCTGTGCGGGCTTGGTTGTGCGTACCGTGCCCGCGGTCTGTGGGGGACCCGCGCCGCGCCGTCAGGCCCGCTGCGGGTCGGTCGTGGCCGTGCGCGCCGTTCCCCGCGCCCCCGCGGGGCGTCTGCTGCCCGCCGGGGTGGCCGGCGTGCGCTCGCCGCGGGGGTGTGCGGCCCCTGCGGCATGAGCGCCGTGTGGCGGCCGGTGGCGCGGGAGGCGCCGACCGGCTCGCGGGCGCGGATCTCGTCCTCGGCCGGGGCCGGCGGGTGCGGGGGACCATCGCGGGCGCCGGGACCGGCTGGGGCGCGGCGGCCGGAGCGGTACGGCGGCTGCGCAACCGGTCGCGGACCGCGAAGATCACTGCCTCGGCACGGGCGACCAGCGGCTCGCACCAGGGCAGGGCGAGCAGGATGAGCAGGCCCGCGGCCCAGCCCAGGAGAACGTCGCTCAGCCAGTGCGTACCGAGGTAGACGGTGGTCAGGCCCACGCTCAGGGAGATCACGGCGGAGACCGCGGAGAGCCAGCGCCGCGCGCGCGGTGTGGAGGCCAGGTAGGCGAGGATGCCCCAGGTCACCACCGCGTTCGCCGTGTGGCCCGAGGGAAATATGTCGCCGCCCTGCCACATCTCGTTCGAGCCGACGAGCGTCGCGTAGTGCGGGCCCGCGCGCCCCATGCCCAGCTTGGCCGCGCCGACCGTGAGGTTGAGCAGCAGCAGGGCCGTGCCGAACATCAGCAGCGGCCGCAGGGTGTGCTGACGCCACGAGCGCCAGCCCAGCCAGGCCATCACCATGACCGCCGTCGGGCCGCGCTGGCCGAGCACCACCCAGTAGTCGAGGAACGCGTGGATCTCGGGCCACTGCTGGTAGGGCCGGAAGAACATGACCTGCCAGTCCAGGGCTACCAGCCACGACGTGACCAGGACCGCCACGACGATGGCGAGGTAGAAGGACAGCGTCAGCCCGAAGAGCACGACGCGGTGCCGGCTCATCCTGGGGATGTCCAGGTCGGCCGGCCGTTCGGGCTCGCGGTCGAGCCGGGCGAAGACCCGCTCGATCCGCCGGGTCAGGTTTCGTTCGGTACGCACCCAATCGACGCTACAGCGGGCGCGCCGCGGACTCGGACGAAACAGTGGCTTTGTGATGACGATGTGATGTGGGATTGATCTCAGGACGTCGTGTATTCCCTGGATTCCGGTAACTCCGCACGGAACTCCGGTGGAATTGAATGATCGTTTCCCCGGGGGCGTTATGGAGCGCTTATCAATGCGTTCACCGTTTCCTGGCACGGAATTCTCCGTCCGCTCATCGGTCAGGGCGGCCCCGACCCGTTCAGCCAGAACGCCCCGTAGACCGCGGACGCCGCCGCGAGCCCCCCGAGCACCCACGCCGACCTGCTCGTTCGCCAACGGGCGAGCGCCACGGCGAGCGGCAGCAGCAGCGGGAACGCGGGCAACAGGAGACGCGGCTTGGATCCGAAGTACCCCGAAGCGCACAGGGCAAGCGCGACGACGATCCCCGTGTACACGAGCAGCGGCACCGGCTGACGGGCCCGCACTCCGGCCACGTAGAGCCAGATCACCAGCGCGACCCCGACGATCAGACCGATCCCGGCGAGCGCCCCCGGCACCGACGTGAACTTGTCGGCGACGAAGCGGGCGAACGACAGGCCCCCGTCGAATCCGTTGCCCCACTGCCCCTGGACGTCGAGGTAGCCGAAGAGTCCGTCGCTCGTGCGGTGCCCGACCCACAGCACGTACGCCGCCGCACCCAGCGGGGCGATCAGCACGCCGAGGACGAGCCGCCACGGCGTCCGCCCCTCGCGCGCCGACGCCCTGCCGGGGTCGCCCGGCGCGCCCTGCCCTTGTGCTCCCGCGCGATCCACAGCGCGGCCGCCACCCACACCGCCCCCACGACGGCCGCGCCGACCGGCCGGGTCAGCCCCGCGAGCGCGGCGAGCAGCCCCGCGCTCACCCAGTGCCGCCGCACGACCGCGTACAGTGCCCACACCGCGAGCGCCGTGAACAGCGCCTCGCTGTACGCCATCGACGCCACGATCCCGACCGGCAGCACGCCCCACAGGACGGCCAGGCAGATCCCCGCCCGGCGCCCGTACAGCAGGTCGCCGACGGCGAAGATCCCCCAGGCCGCCGCGAGCGAGGCGACCCAGGCGACGAGCAGCCCCGCGTCCGCGTACGACAGCGGGCTGATCGCGGCGACGGCCCGCTCCAGCCACGGCAGCAGCGGGAAGAACGCGAGGTTCGAGTGGACGCTGCCGTCCGGCAGCGTCACCGACCAGCCGTAGCCGTGCTCGGCGACCCGCGTGTACCAGAGGGAGTCCCAGCGGGCGGTCAGCAGCGTGTGCGGGCTCTTGCCCACGGCCGCGCTCCACAGCGCCAGGGCGAGCAGGCCGAGCGCGCGCACCCCCGCGTATCCGAGGAGTGCGGGCAGGGCGCGGCGCAGCGAGGGCCGGTCTCGTCGATCCACTTCGGTCACCGCCCGATTATCGGCGCCCACCCCTCGCGTTCCGTACGGACCCCGGCCCCGCGCGAGTGGCGCACGCCACACCGGTCCACGGGTTTCATGAGAGCTCCGCCACGTGTCACCGGCCCGAACTCGCGTACTCTGACGGCTCACTCGCCTTCCGCAGCGGGGCCGGGAGACCGCTCCTCCCGACCGAAGACCGCGGGCTTCCCCAGCCCCCGGATCCGCCGGACGCGAGGACCACTGGGAGGTACGCACATGTCCGGGACGAACACGGCCACCGGACGCCTGCGCCATCGACTGGCCACTGTGGGCGCCCGCACCAATCGCTGGGTCGTCCTCGTCGTCCTCTGTACGAGCCTGCTCCTCGTCGCGCTCGACTCGACCATCCTCTACGTCGCCCTGCCCTCGGTCACCGAGGACCTGCGGCCCACCTCCGTCGAACTGCTCTGGATCGGCGACGCCTACCCGCTGGTCTGCGCCTCGCTCCTGATCCTCTTCGGCACGCTCGGCGACCGCGTGGGCCGCCGCAGAATCCTGCTGCTCGGCTACGCCCTGTTCGGCGCGGCCTCCGCGCTCGCCGTGTTCTCCGACACCGCGCAGGTGCTCATCCTGGCCCGCGCGCTGCTCGGCATCGGCGGCGCGATGATCATGCCCGCGACGCTCTCGATCCTGCGGGACGTCTTCCCCGACCGGCGCGAGCGGGCCGTCGCCATCGGTGTGTGGACCGCGGTCGCCGCGATCGGCGCCGCCACCGGACCCGTCCTCGGCGGTTTCCTCGTCGAGCACTTCTGGTGGGGCTCCGTCTTCCTCATCAACATCCCGCTGATGGCCGTCATGCTGCCGCTGTGCCGGGTCCTCGTACCCGAGTCGAAGGGCCGCGCGGACGGACCGTGGGACCTGTTCGGCGCGCTGCTCGCCGCCCTCGGCGTGCTCGGCGTCGTCTACGGCATCAAGGAACTCGGCATCGAGCGGGACCTGCTCGACGCGGGCGCGGTGCTGCCGTTCCTCGCGGGCCTGGCCCTGCTGGTGCTGTTCGTGCGCCGCCAGCGCCGCCGCGAGCACCCCCTCATCGACATGCGGCTGTTCTCCCGCGCCGCGTTCTCCACCTCCGTGGGCTGCATCGTGATCGCGATGCTCGCGCTGGTCGGCCTGGAGCTCATCGCCGTCCAGTACTTGCAGCTGGTCCTCGGACTGAGTCCGCTGGAGACCGGCCTGCGCATGCTGCCGCTGACCTTCGCGGCGATGATCGCGGGCGTCATGGGCTCCGCGACGCTGCGCCGCATCGGACCGCGCCGCATGGTCAGCTACGGCTTCGCGCTCACCGCCTGCGCCGTCCTGCTGCTGTGCCTGATGGGCGAGCAGGACCGGCCGTGGCTGCTCGGCACCGGCTTCATACTGCTCGGCTTCGGCTTCCAGTCCACGCTCTTCGGGGCCTACGAGTCGATGCTGACGGAGGCGCCGGCCGACGACGCCGGCGGCGCGGCCGCCATCGGCGAGACCTCGTACCAGCTGGGCGCCGGCATGGGCATCGCGCTGCTCGGCTCCGTGATGAACGCGGCGTACGCGCCGGGTCTGTCGCATGTGAACGGCGTGTCCGGGGCGGCCGGCGACGCGGCGGGGAACTCGCTGGGCGAGGCGTACCAGATCGCCGCGCAGCTCGGGGGCGCGGCGGGGGACACGCTGCGGGAAGCCGCGCGTGCGGCGTTCGTGCACGGGCTGCACGTGACGCTCGTGGTCAGCGCCGGGCTGCTGTTCCTCGGCGCGCTGGCCGCGCTGCGCCTGCCCCGGCGGATGGAGTGCGATGCCGACGCACCGGCGGAGGAGGCTGCCGTGGCGGCGCCTCGTCGGCCCTCGCGGACCGAGTCGTCCGTCGTCTGATCACCGGCCGGGCGGTGTCGCCCCTCCCGCCCACCCGGTACGCGATCGGATGGGAAGAAGGGCCGACACCCGGCCGGATGGTCAGCTCTGGTTGAAGAAGCCGTCCGGGTGCGGGCCCGCCTCACGGCCCGAGACGATCTGGGTGTCCGCCGGGGTCAGCAGGAACACCCGGTTCGCGACCCGGTCGATCGAACCCCGCAGACCGAAGATCAGCCCCGCCGCGAAGTCGACGACGCGCTTGGCGTCGGTGGGCTCCATGGACGTGAGGTTCATGATCACCGGGACGCCGTCCCGGAACATCTCACCGATCCGCCGTGCGTCCCGGAAGCTGTCCGGTGTCACGGTGCCGATGCGCCGTCCGACCTCCTCGGCCTCCTCCGCGGCCACCTTCACGCGCGGGTCGGTGACCCAGGCGGCAGCCCCGGTGGCGGGCTCGGGGCCCTCGTCGTAGTCGTCGTCGTAGTAACGCTCGTCATCGTTGTCGTCGACGAGGCCAAGCCAGGCACTCGCCTTGCGCACCGATCCCATGGACGCCTCCTCTCACAGCGGTTCCTCTGCGTTCCGCATGTTGTGCATCCCCAATGTTCGTCCATGATGCAGATGCGGCGCCAAGTGGATAGTCGCCGCGCGGGGTTTTCGTGACGGTACTGGTGCACAGTCAACACGGTGTTGCCCCCGTGTTCCCAAGGCTTGTAGGGGGCCTGGCTGCTGATAGTGAGTGAAATATGATTCTTCACGGCGTTCGGGTGACGCGCGGTGCGTGCGGGTGAACGACGCGTTGTCGCAGGTGCTCGCTACGATGCCGTCCTTCACGGTCAATGGGATGCTGACCACACGCGGCTACCCAGTTGACGCTTCGTCATCCGGCGCACGGGGGAGTCGCCTTGTTCGGAATAGTCAGGCCCTGCAGTCACCGACTCGGGGACGGTCTGAAGACCCAGTGGATGGCCCATCTGTGCGGGCTGTGTCTGGCACTGCGCGGCGATCACGGACAGTTCGCCCGAGTCGTCACGAACTATGACGGTTTGCTGGTATCGGTTCTGACGGAGGCTCAGGCCGACCGGTCCGGGCCCGGCGCCGCGGCCGCGGGATCGCGCAGGCAGGCCGGGCCCTGCCCGCTGCGCGGGATGCGCACCGCGTCCGTCGCGCAGGGCGAGGGCGCGCGGCTCGCCGCCGCCGTCTCGCTGGTCCTCGCCTCGGCGAAGGTGCGCGACCACATCGACGACCGGGACGGCCTCTTCGGCCGCAGGCCGGTGGCCGCCGCCGCCCGGAAGGTCGCCGCGAGCTGGGGAAGGGCCGGTGCCCGTACGGGATCTGACGTCGGGTTCGACACGGCGGTGCTGCTCGACGCCGTCGAGCGGCAGGCCGGGATCGAGGCCCTCGCGGGGCCCGGCACCTCCGTGCTCACCGTGACCGAGCCGACCGAGACCGCGACCGCCGCCGCCTTCGCGCACACCGCGTGGCTCGCCGGACGCCCGCACAACGCGGAACCGCTCGCCGAGGCGGGCCGGCTCTTCGGGCGGCTCGCGCACCTCCTCGACGCCGTCGAGGACCGGGACGCCGACGCCGCGGCGGGCGCCTGGAATCCGCTGACCGCCACCGGCACTCCGCTCACCGAGGCGCGCCGGCTCGCCGACGACGCCGTGCACGGGATCCGGCTCGCGCTCCGCGAGGTCGACTTCGTGGACGGGAAGCTGGCGCACCTGCTGCTCGCGCACGAACTGGGACGGTCCGTGGACCGGGCGTTCGGCACGGGCGGCTGCGCCACGGGACACGCGCACGCCGGGGAGGCGTCCACGCCGCGGCAGCCGCCGCAGGACGGATGGCGGCCGACGGGGGCGCCGGGCAGCCCGTACGCGCCGACGGGTTCGGGGGCGTACACGTCCAACAACCCGTACGGGGGCGGGCCCGGAGGTCCTGGCGGCCCCGGTGGGCCCGGTGGGTTCGGGGGCGGGCCGTCCTTCCAGCCGCCCAAGCCTGGCAAGCGGGGCTTCTTCGCCGGGTGCGCCGTCGCGATCGGGCTCTGCTGCACCTGCAAGGTCTGCTGCGCGGACGAGTTCGAGGGGCCCTGGTCGCGGAAGAAGCGCGAGGGCGCGTGCAGCAACTGCGGCAACTGCGACTGCTCGTGTTGCGAGGCGTGCTCGTGCTGCGAGTGCTGCTCCTGTTGCGACTGCGGGCTGTGAGGCGCTGGCCCTGTATACGGGACAGGGGTTCCCCGAACGAGTGGCGCGGGGCCACCTGCGCGTCTTCCCGATGCCTGTTTCCGGGACGTAAAACAAACACATGATCCGGTGACCGGGCTTGGTGAGGGCTCGTTGGCCGGGCGCAGAAGCACCGTTTCTGCCCCGCCAACTCGCCCTCTCCATAAGGCACTTCAGTGGATCTCGTATCACCCGTCGCGTCCCTCGCGGCGAAACCCAGAACCATCCGCACCCGGCTGCTGCGCATCCTCGGACTCGCCCTCGCCGTCCTGCTCGCCCTGCTCGGTGTGTTCGCCGCCGAGCAGATCGCCGGATACCGCAACGCCGCCGACACCGCCGCCGACGCCCGCCTGGAGGTCACCCTCCAGGGCCTCGTCCACGAGTTGCAGAAGGAGCGCGGCCTCACCACCGGATACGTCGGTGGCGTACGGCAGTTCAGCGCGAAGCTGCCCGCCCAGCGCAAGGCCACCGACGCCGCGCGCACCGCCCTGGAGGACGCCCTCGACGGGCACGACGACGGGTCCACCCGCGCGTCGCTCGGGCGGCTCGCCGGGCTCGCGGGGATCCGCAGGAGCGCGGACGACGGCAGCGGTCAGGTGAAGGCCACCTTCGACTACTTCACCAACACCATCGCCGTCCTCGCCCGCGCCGGGCGCGGCCTCGACGACGTGCAGGACCGCTCGCTGCGCGACGCCTACCAGACCCTTCAGGTCCTCGGCACGGCCAAGGAGTTCATGGGTCAGGAGCGCGCCATCGTGCTCGGTTCCGTCCGCGCCGGAGGACACTTCCGCGGCAGCGACTACAGCCGCTTCATGGAGATCCGCTCCGGCCGGCTCGCCGCGCTCGACACCTTCCCCGCCACGGCGACCGCCGCGCAGGAGAGCCGGCTCGACGACGCGCTGGCCACGCCCGACGCCGTGCGCGCGCTCGGGTACGAGCGGACCGCCGTGCGCGGCTCGGGCCGGCTCGCCGCGTACGACGTACCGCCCATGGCCTGGTGGGACGCGATGACGTCGACCATCAACGGCCTGCGCGACGTGCAGGTCTCCATCGGCGCTGACGTCGAGAACCGGGCCGCGGAGCTGGAGAGTTCGGCCCAGCGCGACCTGCTCCTGTTCGTCCTGTTCGCGTGCGCCGTGATCGCCGCCCTGGGCGCGCTCGCCTACGACTGCGTACGGTCCGTCTCCGCCCCGCTGAGCGGACTCGCCGAGGAGGCCCGCGAGGTGGCGGGCACCCGGCTGCCGCAGGCCGTCGCCGCCGTCCAGGCCGCGGGCGCCAAGACACCCGCCCCGCCCGCGCCGCTCGCCCTCGACTCCCGGGCGGGGGCCGAGGTGCGCGAGGTGGCCGACGCCTTCGACCGGGTGCAGCGCGCCGCGTTCGACCTCGCCACCGAGCAGGCCGTGCTGCGCAGGAACGCCACCGAGTCCCTGGTCAGCCTCGGCCGCCGCAATCAGAACCTGGTGCGCCGTCAGATCAGCTTCATCAACAAGCTGGAGCACGAGGACGCCGACCCCGAGACCCTCGCCAACCTCTTCGAACTCGACCACCTGGCCACCCGTATGCGCCGCAACGCCGAATCCCTGCTCGTCCTCGCCGGGGAGTCCAGCCCGCGCACCTGGTCGACGCCGCTGTCCATGACGGACGTGCTGCGCGCCTCGCTGTCCGAGGTCGAGGAGTACCGGCGCGTCACGCTGCGCCGCGTCGAACCCGCCCACCTCTCCGGCTCCGTCGTCGCCGAACTCGCCCACCTGCTCGCCGAGTTGGTGGAGAACGCGCTGAGCTTCTCGCCGCCCGACTCGGACGTGGAGGTCGAGGGGCGGCGCACCAGCGCGGGCTACCTCATCGCCATCGTCGACCACGGCATGGGCATGGACACCCAGGCCATCGCCGAGGCCAACGTACGGCTGTCCGGCACGGCCAGCTTCATGGCCGAACCCACCCGGTTCCTCGGCCACTTCGTGGTCGGCGCGCTGGCCCGCAAGTGCGGGATCGAGGTGCGGCTCGGGGAGGCACCGGCCGCCGGTGTCGTCGCCCGCGTCCTGATCCCGGTGGGGCTGCTCACCGAGCCGGCCGCGGTGCAGCCGGCGCCGGCCCCCGTCGCCGCCGCGCCCGTCGCGGTGCCCGTGCCCCGCAAGGAGGCCGACCCGGTGCGCAAGCCGGCCGCCGCCGGCTCGTCGTCCGCGGCGCGTACCCGTAACGGGCTGGTCAAGCGACCGCAGCGCAGCGCGATCTCCAAGGCCGTGCACGAGACCGACGCGCCCACCAGGCCCGCGCCGACCGGGCCCGTCGTCGAGCGGAGCCCCGAGGACGTGTCCGGGATGCTGTCCGGCCTGCGCAGCGCCCACATGCGGGGCGGCATCAGCGTGGAGAAGGAACGCAAGGAACAGCAGCAGAAGCAGCAGGCCGAGGGGCAGGGCGACAAGTGACCACCGTCGACACGCGAGGCGACTCGCAGACCTTCAACTGGCTCATCGCCAACTTCGTCCGCAACACGGACGGGGTGCGCGACGCCGTCGCCGTCTCCTCCGACGGACTGCTCATCGCCGTGTCGGACGGCCTCGGGCGGACCGAGGCCGACCATCTGTCCGCGATCGTGTCCGGCCTGTCCAGCCTCGCGCGCAGCGCGTCGAAGCGGTACAGCTTCGACGGAGTGAAGCTCATCATGATCGAGATGGGGCGCGGCTTCCTGCTCGTCTCGGCGATCCGCGACGGCAGCTGCCTGGGGGTGCTCGCCGACAGCAGCGGTGAACTCGGGCTCGTGGGCTACGAGATGGCCGTACTCGCCGAGCGCGCCGGCGATCTGCTCACACCGGCGCTCATCGCCGATCTGCGACAGGCGCTGCCGCGATGAGTGGGGCCGCGTCGCAGGAGGGGAACGTCTCGGACGGTCAGTTCGTACGGCCCTTCATCATCACCGGGGGGCGGGCGCTGCCCGCACAGGCCGATCTGCGCCTGGAGACCCTTGTCGTCGCGGTCGGCGGAGACGCGGGCGGCCCGGCGCCGGCCTTCGAACACCAGCGGATCGTCGCGCTGTGCCAGGAACCCCTCACCGTCGCGCAGGTCGCCGAGGGGATCGGGGTGCCGCTCGGGGTCGCCAAGGTGCTCGTCGCCGACCTCGTCGTCGGTGGCCTGCTGTCGTGTTCGCAACCCGCGGAGCTGCCGCTCCACACGCTCGAAAGGATCAGGGACCATGTCAGGGCGCTCTGAACGCATCGCCCCGCTGGCCGTGAAGATCGTGGTCAGCGGAGGGCTCGGCGTCGGCAAGACGACGTTCATCGGAGCGATCTCGGAGATCGAGCCGCTCGACACGGAGGCGGCGATCACCCAGGTGTCGGTGGGGGTCGACTCGCTGGACGGGGTGGAGGGCAAGACGACCACGACCGTCGCGCTCGACTTCGGGCGGATCACGCTCGACCCGACGCTCGCGCTGTACCTGTTCGGCACGCCCGGACAGGACCGGTTCTCGTTCCTCTGGGACGACCTCGTGGAGGGCGCCATCGGAACGGTCGTGCTCGTCGACACGCGGCGCATCGAGGAGTGCTTTCCCGCGCTCGACTACTTCGAGGCGCAGGGTGCGGCCTTCGTCCTCGCCGTGAACCGGTTCGAGGGCGCCGAGCGGTTCGAAGTCGCCGAGATCCGGGAGGCGCTGGGGATCGGGGACGGGGTGCCGGTCATCGAGTGCGACGCGCGGGCACGCGGCTCGGTGCGCGATGTCCTCGGCGCCCTGATGGACCAGGTCATCGGGGTGCGGATGGGGGCGGGGCGGGGGGCGGGGCGGACCCCGGCGCTCTCCCGCTGACCCGGGGTGCCCTCGACCCCGCCTCCTCCTCCGGGCGGGGTCGAGGGAGATCCTCCTAGGGGCTGTCTTCAAAGTAGCGGCGCGGGATGATGGGTCTTGTGAGTCGCCGCTATGAACTGACCGATGGGGAATGGGAGTTGTTACGCCCGTTCCTACCGGCGGCATCGTTCGGTCGCCCGCGGGCGGACGACCGGACGATGTTGAACGGGATCGTATGGAAGATCCGTGCGGGCGCCGCCTGGCGGGATGTGCCAGCCCGGTACGGGCCGTGGCAGTCGTTGTACACACGTTTCCGCAGGTGGGCCCTGGACGGCACGTTCACCCGCATGCTTGCCGCGGTCCAGGCCGACCGCGACGCGAACGCGGACGTGGACTGGCTGGTGGCCGTCGACTCCACTGTGGTCCGTGCCCATCAACACGCGGCCGGCGCGAAAAGGGGGGCCGGTCGAGGGACGAACCGGCAGATCACGCCCTCGGCCGATCCCGAGGTGGACTGACCACCAAGATCCATCTTGCCTGTGACGGCCGCGGCCGCCCGCTCTCGTTCACTCTCACTGGCGGTAACCGCAATGACTGCACCCAGTTCGAACAGGTCATGGCGGGTATTCGCGTCGCTCGACTCGGCCCCGGTCGCCCCCGCACTCGCCCCGACCGGGTGGTCGCGGACAAGGGCTACTCGTCCCGGGCCATCCGCACCCATCTGCGCCGACGCGGCATCAAGGCCACCATTCCCGAACGGGTCGACCAACTCGCCGGGCGAGCACGACGCCGTGAACGGCGATGCGGCTTCGACAAGGCTGCCTACCGGCGCCGCAACGTCGTCGAGCGCTGCTTCAACCGCCTCAAGCAATGGCGCGGCATCGCCACCCGATACGACAAGACCGCGACCTCCTTCGAAGCCGCGGTCACCCTCGCATCAACGCTCCTCTGGCTCCGCCCACTTTGAAGACACGCCCTAGGTGTATTGATCACGAGCGTTGTTGACACTGGCGGGTCTTGATCATGGCGAAGACCTCCGGTGTGGTGGAGCTGTCTAGGACTGCACCACACGGAGGTCTTCGTGTCCCACCGTAATGCCCGGCTGACCGTGCACGGCAGGCGCCTGCTGGTCGAACGTGTCGCGTCCGGCCGTCCCGTCGCCCATGTCGCCGCCGAGATGGGCATCTCGCGGGCGACCGCCCATAAATGGCTCCGGCGGTGGCGAGCCGAGGGCGGGGCGGGCCTGGCCGACCGCTCCAGCAGGCCTTTGACGACACCGCATCGGACCCCGGCGAGTATCGAGGCCGACGTCTGCCGGCTGCGGACCGACCGCAAGCTCGGGCCGGCCCGGATCGGCCCGATCCTGGGACTGCCCGCCTCGACCGTGCACCGCGTTCTGACCCGCCACCGGCTGAACCGGCTGTCCTGGATCGACCGGCCGACCGGCACCGTGATCCGCCGTTACGAACGCGACCGGCCCGGCGAACTGATCCACATCGACGTGAAGAAACTCGGCCGGATTCCCGACGGCGGCGGCCACAAGGCCCTGGGCCGCCAGGCCGGCCGCGTCACCCGCAACAACATGGGTTACGACTACATCCACTCGGCCGTCGACGACCACTCCCGCCTCGCCTACAGCGAGATCCACCCGGACGAGAAGGCCGCGACCTGCGCGGCCTTCCTCACCCGCGCGGCCGCGTTCTTCGCCGAGATGGGCATCACCCGCATCGAACGCGTGCTGACGGACAACGCCTGGGCCTACCGCAAGGGCCTGGCCTGGAAGAACGTCCTGGCCGAACTCGGCGCGAGTGGCAAGCTCACCCGCGCCTACCGGCCCCAGACCAACGGCAAGGTCGAACGCTTCAACCGCACCCTGCTCGAGGAATGGGCCTACCTGCGGCTCTACACCTCAAACGACGAACGCACCGCGGCCCTGGCAGACTTCCTGCACACCTACAACCACCACCGCAGCCACACCGCACTCGGCGGCCAGCCACCCATCACCCGCGTCAACAACCCTGCGGGTCAATACACCTAGGGCCTGTCTGACAATTCCCCTCTGCCCCGCGACACCTGGCACGCGCTCTCGCCGCACCGTGCACCAGGCCAAGTACGTCCAGTACGAGGCCGTGCACCCGGCACGCCGAGAGCACGCACCAGACGCCGCGAGGCCGCCCTTCGGGCGACGACGGGAGTTGTCAGACAGGCCTTAGTCCTTGATCTCCGGCGGGGAGATCTCCGAGCGGTCGATCGCCGAAGCGCCCGTGCCCCACTTGGCCAGGATCTTGGCGTACGTGCCGTCGGCGATCAGCTTGTTCACCGCCGACCGGAACGCGGGAGCGTAGGGCGTGCCCTTCTTGAAGGCGAAGCCGACGTCCAGGCGGTGGAACTCGTTGAGGAACTTCAGGCCCTCCTGGTGCGCGACGGCGTACCGGAGGCCGTTGATCGTGCTCATCACCACGTCGGAGCGGCCCTGCTGCAAGGACGACCAGATCGCGCTCGGCTCGGCGTACGTCTTCACGTCGTAGGCCTTCTCGCCCGCCTGTGCGCAGACCTTCTTGTTCTCCTCCAGCGTCGCCTCGAACGTGGTGCCCGCGCCCGTCGCCACGTTCAGGCCGCACAGCTGCTTCAGGTCCGTGACCTTCTTCAGGTCGCTGTCCTTGCGGACGGCGAAGCCCTGGCCGTCGTTGATGTACGTGACGAAGTCGATCGTCCTGCGGCGCTCGTCCGTGACACCGAAATTGCCCGTGCCCAGGTCGTACTTGCCGCTGTCCAGCGCCGGCAGGATCGCCTCGAAGCTCGCGACCTCCTGGTCCAGTTCGAGACCGAGCACCTTGGCGACCGCGTTCGCGAAGTCGATGTCCTGGCCGACGACCGTCTTCCCGTCCGGCAGGTACACGGAGCCCGGCGGATTGCCGCCGACGCTCACGGCGATCTTGAGGGTGCCGCTCTTGCGGACGTCGGCGGGCAGCAGCTTCACCGAGGCGGGGTCCTCGGTGACGGCCGACACCACGTCCTTCGTGGGGATCTTGTCGTTGCGAGCGGCGGCGGGTGCCGCGTCGTTCGTCGCGGCGTCACCGGAGCCGCACGCGGTCAGGCCCAGCGTGGCGACGGTGATCAGCGCGAACGTGGACGTCAGGGTGGTGGGGCGCATGGCGTGGAGTTCTGCCCTTCAGGGAACACATGCATGGCTACGCGAGGGGAGGGGAGGTGGAGCGGCGCGGCAGGGTGAAGGCGCGGGCGGGTACACGCCGACGACAGGCGCGTACACGGATCGCGAGGAAAGAGGGATCGCCGAAAGAGGCGAAGAAAAAAAGCAGAGGAGAAAAAGAGAGTGACGCGCTCAGAGGCGTCGGAAGGGCATCAACAAGACGCGGACCACACTCGACCGAAGTCGATGTGGGAGCGTGTGACCAGCCACTGCTGCGGATGCATGGGCACAAGTGGAACAGGCATCCGGTTCTCCGTCAACTCGCCTGAGACGCACGGCTCATAGTGTGGACAGCCTTGACAGCAGGCGTGAGGAGCCCCTTACTCTCGGTGCGGCACCGCTGCTGAGGGGCTCGGTGCCAAGACGCAGGTGTGAAGGCAAGACCGTGCTGGATGTCCAGCACCACGGAGCCTTCCCATGTCCTCAGCATCCTCGGTGTCCTCCGCGGCCTCGACAGCCTCGGCGACCTCTGTGT
This sequence comes from Streptomyces sp. Q6, assembly GCF_036967205.1. NCBI lineage: Bacteria > Bacillati > Actinomycetota > Actinomycetes > Kitasatosporales > Streptomycetaceae > Streptomyces > Streptomyces citrinus. The sequence goes on along the minus strand of NZ_CP146022.1, from coordinate 1,809,025 downwards.
CGTCGGCGTCGTCGGTGTCCTCGGAGGCGCTCACCAAGATTCCGCCCGCCGCCGACGCGGCCGGCCTGCCCCGGATCGTCCCGCGCCGCCGCGTCGGCCAGTGGATCACCGCCGGTGTCCTGCTGGTCCTGCTCGGTCTCGTCGTCGACTCCGTCCTGCGCAACGACGCGTTCCAGTGGGACGTCGTCGCGGAGTACTTCACGACGACGTCCGTGCTGCGCGGGCTCGGCCTCACCCTGTGGCTGACCGCGCTCGTCATGGCCCTCGGCTTCGCCCTCGGCACCCTGCTCGCCGTCATGCGGCTGTCCGCCAACCCTGTACTCCGCTCGGTGAGTTGGGGGTACGTGTGGCTGTTCCGCTCGATGCCGATCCTGGTGCAGCTGCTGTTCTGGTTCAACATCGGCGCCCTCTACCCGCAGCTGTTCGGCGTGAAGACCGTCGACCTGTTCGGGCCCGTCACCGTCGCCATCATCGGACTGACCCTGCACGAGGCCGCGTACGCCGCCGAGGTCGTGCGCGGCGGCATCCTCTCCGTCGACCGCGGCCAGATCGAGGCCGCTCAGGCGCTCGGCCTCAGCCGCTACCGGCGCTGGCGCAGGATCGTGCTGCCGCAGGCCATGCGCTCCATCGTGCCGCCGGCCGGGAACATGCTCATCGGCACCCTCAAGGGCACCTCCATCGTCAGCGTCATCGCCGTGCAGGACCTGCTGTACTCCGTGCAGCTCGTCTACCACCGCACGTACCAGGTCATCCCGCTGCTGCTCGTCGCCACGCTCTGGTACGTCGTCGTCACCTCGCTGCTCAGCGTCGGACAGCACTACATCGAGCGGCACTACGCGCGCGGGACGCAGCGATGAGCACCGAACTGCCCGCGCGGCAGTCACTCGTCATCGTCGGAGCCGGGCCGCGGGGGACCGGCATCCTGGAACGCATCGCCGCCAACTCCCGGGACACCGAGGAGACGTTGGCGCTCGACGTGCATCTCGTCGACCCGTACGCGCCCGGCGGCGGACGCATCTGGCGGCAGGAGCAGTCGCCGCTGCTGTGGATGAACTCCGAGGCCCAGGACGTCACCATGTTCACCGACGACACCGTGCAGGTGTCCGGGCCCGTCCTGCCGGGACCCGCGCTGCACGAGTGGGCCGGGATCGGCGGACGCGTCTTCGCCGACCGGCGCCGCCAGGGCGGATATCTGCGCTGGGTGTACGAGAAGGCCGTCGCGGACCTGCCCGCCGGGGTCGTCGTGCACCACCACGCGCGGCGCGCGGTCCGGGTGAGCGGACCGCGCGGCGGCATCCAGCAGGTGTGGCTGGAGGGCAGGGCGCGACCGCTGAACGCCGATGCCGTCGTCCTCACCCAGGGCCACCTCGACGCCGAACTCGACGACGAACAGCGCGAGTTGAGCGCGTACGCCGCCCGGCACCGGCTTGTGCACCTGCCGCCGGACTTCACCGCGGACTCCGACCTGTCCGCCCTCGCGCCCGGCCAGGACGTCCTCGTCCGCGGCTTCGGGCTCGCCTTCGTCGACCTGATGGTGCTGCTCACGGAAGGACGCGGGGGCCGCTACGAAGGCGACCGGTACATCCCGTCGGGGCGCGAGCCCGTCCTGTACGTGGGGTCGCGGCGCGGCGTGCCGTACCACTCCAAGCTCGGCTACGACTGGGACGCCGACGCGGGGGAGCGACCCCCGCTGCCCCGCTTCCTGGGACCGGCCGAGATCGACGAGCTCCTCGCCCGGGACGGCGGCTTCGACTTCCGGCGCGACGTGTGGCCGCTCATCGACAAGGAGCTGGGCTACGCGCACTACCACCGCCTGTTCACCGCGCACCCCGAGCGCACCGCCGTCGCCTGGGGGGACTTCGAGGAGAAGTACGCCGCCGCCGCGCCGCTCAGCGCGGAGCTCCAGGCGCTCGTCGCCTCCGCCGTGCCCGATCCGGCCGACCGGCTCGACCTCGCCGCCCTCGACCACCCGCTCGACGGCGTACGGCTCTCCTCGTCCGAGGAGTTGCAGGACGCGCTGCGCGGCTACGTCACCGCCGACCTCGAACGCCGTCACGACCCGGAGCACAGCCCCGACCTGGCCGTCTTCCTCGGCCTGCTCTCCGTGTACGGGCAGCTCGTACGGCTCGGCGACGTCGGCACCTGGTGGCACGGCTTCTTCAGCTACCTGGCCTCCGGGCCGCCCGGACCCCGGCTGCGCCAACTGCTCGCGCTCTCCCGCGCCGGAGTGGTCCGCTTCGTCGGCGCCGACATGCGGGTCCGCGCCGAGGGCGGCGTGTTCCGCGCGACCAGCGCCACCGTGCCCGGCACGGTGATCGAGGCCCGCGCACTCGTCGAGGCCCGGCTGCCGCAGCCCACGCTCGCCCGCACCCGGGACCGGCTCCTTCGCACCCTCCACGCGGAGGGCGCCGTCTCCACTCCCGCCGGACTGCTGGCCGTCGACCCCGACGACGGACGGGTCCTGTACCGCGACGGCGGCGCCCATCCGCGCCGGTTCGCCCTCGGACCGCACACCAACGCGCGGGGCGCCGGCGCGTTCACCCGGCCCCGCACGAACAGCCCGTCGTTCCGGCAGAACGACGCCACCGCGCGCGCCGTCCTCGGGCTCCTGCGCGACCTGTCCTGTCGCGCCACCGCCGCCTGAACGCGCGCACCTCTCCTCTCTTTTCCGCCGCCCTTCCCCTTTCTGCTCTCCTCCTGAGGACCGCCATGTCTCTGACCGCCGACCCACCCCTCGGCAAGACCGCCGAGTCGCCGCCCGCCGAGGACTACGCACGGCTGAAGGTCGTCCCCGTACGCCACCCCTGGCGCTGGGTCGCCATCGCCGCGACCGCCGTCCTGCTCGCCCAGTTCGCCCACGGCCTCGTCACCAACCCGGGCTGGGAATGGCAGGTGTTCGGCGAGTTCTTCACCGCCGACGTCATCCTCAAGGCCGTCTGGACCACCCTCCAACTCACCTTCTACGGAACGGCGCTGGGCTTCGCCCTCGGCATCGTCCTCGCCTTCATGCGGCTGTCGCGGAGCCGGTTCCTCACGACGGTGGCGTTCGGCTACATCTGGGCGTTCCGGTCCATCCCGCTGATCGTGCAGCTGCTGTTCTGGTTCAACCTGGCCTACCTGTACAAGGAGTTGCAGTTCGGCATCCCCTTCGGGCCCGGCTTCTTCTCCTTCGACACGATGGGGCTCGTCGGCGCGATGAGCGCGGCCGTCCTCGGACTCGCCCTGCACCAGGCCGCGTACGCCGCCGAGATCGTGCGCGGCGGTGTACTCGCCGTCGACAGCGGCCAGTTGGAGGCCGCGGCCGCCCTCGGCATCCCGCGCCTGCGGCAGATCCGGCGGATCGTGCTGCCCCAGGCGATGCGCTCGATCCTGCCGAACGCCGCCAACGAGGTCATCTCCCTCTTCAAGGGCACCTCGATCGTCTCCGTCATGGCGATCGGCGAACTCTTCTACCAGGTGCAGGTCATCTACGGCCGCAACGGCCGCGTGGTGCCCCTGCTCATGGTCGCCACCGCCTGGTACGTCCTGCTGACCAGCGCACTCTCCGTGGTCCAGTACTACGTGGAGCGCCACTTCTCGAAAGGTGCCACCCGATGAGCGCCCCCGCTCCCACCCCCGCACCCGCCCCGGCCATGGTCGACATCAGGTCCGTGCACAAGAGCTTCGGCGCGGTCGAGGTGCTGCGCGGCATCGACCTCGAAGTACGCACCGGCGAGGTGACCGTCGTACTCGGCCCGTCCGGCTCCGGCAAGTCCACCCTGCTGCGCACCATCAACCACCTGGAGAAGGTCGACAGCGGCTGGATCAGCGTCGACGGATCGCTCGTCGGCTACCGGCGCTCCGGGGACAAGCTGTACGAGCTGCGCGAGCGCGAGGTACTGAAACAGCGCACCCACATCGGCTTCGTCTTCCAGAACTTCAACCTGTTCCCGCACCTCACGGTCCTGGAGAACATCATCGAGGCGCCGCTGTCCGCGCTCAAGCGGCCGCGTGCGCAGGCCGTCGAGACCGCGCGCGCACTCCTCGACCGGGTCGGGCTCGGCGACCGCGCCGACGCCTACCCCAAGCAGCTGTCGGGCGGCCAGCAGCAGCGCGTCGCCATCGCCCGCGCGCTCGCCCTGGAACCCAAGCTGCTCCTGTTCGACGAGCCGACGTCCGCGCTCGACCCGGAACTCGTCGGTGAGGTCCTCGACGTCATCAAGGACCTCGCCCACCAGGGCACCACGATGATCGTCGTCACGCACGAGATCGGCTTCGCCCGTGAGGTCGCCGACACCGTCGTCTTCATGGACGAGGGCCGCATCGTCGAGCAGGGCGCCCCCGGCGACGTACTCGACGCCCCGCGCGAGGAACGCACGAAGGCCTTCCTGTCGAAGGTCCTCTGACCCCGTAGCCCGCATTTTTCTCTGCCCACGCACCGAGCCATTCAGGAGTACGCCCATGCTGTCCCGCCGCACCCTCACCGCCTCCGTCGCCGCCCTCGCCCTGGCTCCGCTGCTCACCGCCTGCGGAGGTGACAGCGACGCGGCCACCACCACGACCCGGACCAAGAAGGTCGGCAACATCAACATCGGGCCCGACCAGAACCGCGTCCGCGGCAAGAAGGTCGACGAGATCGCCGCGCTGCTGCCGGCGGCCGTCCGTGAGCGCGGCACGCTGCGCCTCGGCGGCAGCGCCGACGCCTCGCCACCGCTCGGCTTCTTCGCCACCGACGACAAGACCCGGATCGGCTCCGAGATCGACATCGCGACCCTCGTCGCCGACACCCTCGGCCTCAAGATCCAGCAGGAGCTGGTGAGTTGGGAGAACCTGTTCGTCGGCCTGGACAGCGGGAAGTTCGACGCCGTCTTCTCCAACGTGACGGTGACCGAGGAGCGCAAGGAGAAGTACGACTTCGCGACGTACCGGCTCGACAACATCGCCTTCGAGGCGAAGAAGGGGTCGAGCTGGCAGGTCAAGGGGCCCAAGGACGTCGCGGGCAAGACCGTCGCCGTCTCCTCCGGCACCAACCAGGAGAAGATCCTCGTCGACTGGAGCAAGCAGGCCGAGAAGGCCGGCCTGAAGCCCGTCACCATCAAGTACTTCCAGAAGGACACGGACTACTACCTCGCCCTCCAGTCGGGGCGCATCGACGGCTACCTGGGCCCGAGTCCCGCCGTCGCCTACCACGTGGCGTCCGCCGGGCAGTCGCGGATCGCCGGCACCATCTCCGGCGGCGGCGACCTGGTCCAGGGCAAGATCGCGGCCACCACGAAGAAGGGCAGCGGGCTCGTCGACGCGTACGCCGCCGCGCTGAACCACGTGATCGAGGACGGGTCGTACGCGAAGGTCCTCAAGCGGTGGGGCCTGTCCGGCGAGGCCGTGCCGAAGTCCGAGATCAACCCCAAGGGCCTGCCCAAGCCGTAAGGGGCCGTCCGCGCATCCTCCGGGGGTTCAACTCCCCGTGCCCACCGAAAGGTTCACCACCATGACCAGCCATTCCGGCCGGGGTCTGCTGCATCTGGCCGCGGCCGTCGACCTCGCCGGCACCCACACCGCCGAGCCCTATCTGCGGCTCGTCCGGCTCGCCGAGCACGGCGCCCTGGACTTCGTCACGCTGCACGACACGTTCGGCGCGGCCGGGCTCGACAGCCTCGCCGTGTTCTCCCGGCTCGCCCCGCGGACGTCCCGGATCGGGCTCGTGCCGACCGTCACCACCACCCACACGGAGCCCTTCCACGTCCAGGCCGCCGTCGCCACTCTCGACTGGGTCAGCCGCGGGCGGGCGGGCTGGCGCCCCGACGTCTCCCTCACCGACGAGGAGTCGGCGCTCGTCGGGCGCAGGCAGCAGGTGCCCCCGCCCGCCGACCTGTGGCGCGAGGCCGGTGAAGTCGCCGATGTCGCGCGGAAGCTGTGGGACAGCTGGGAGGACGACGCCGAGATCAGGGACGTCGCCACCGGCCGGTTCATCGACCGCGAGAAGCTGCACTACGTCGACTTCGAGGGCCGCGACTTCTCCGTGCGCGGGCCCTCCATCGTGCCGCGCCCGCCGCAGGGCAACCCCGTCACCGTCGTCGACGCCACCCGCCCGTACGCGTACGACGTCGCCGCCCGGTACGCCGACGTCGCGCTCGTCGGCGTCAGCGATCCCGATCAACTGGCGGCGGTCCGCACCGGGTTGCGGCGGCGCGCCGCCGAGCACGGTCGCGACCCCGACGCCCTGCGCGTCCTCGCCGCCCTGCGGATCGACCTCCGCGACGGCGAGAGCGCCGCCCGGCCCGGACACGGCGGCGGCCCGCTGCCCACCGAGGAAGGACCGCTGTACCGCGGCGGGCCCGTCGACCTCGCCGACCTCGTCACCGACTGGTACCGCTCCGGTGCCGTCGACGGCTTCCACCTGACGCCCGTCGACCCGCGCCACGACCTGGAGCGTCTGGTCAACGGCACGGTGCCGCTGCTCCAGCACCGCGCCCTGTTCCGCACGTTCTATCCGGGCAGCACCCTCAGGGAGCACCTGGGGCTCGCCCGGCCCGTCAGCCAGTACGCGACCGCGGGGGACCCCCGATGACCTCAACAGGCCATGCAGGCAAGCAGATTCATCTCGCCGCCCATTTCCCGGGCGTCAACAACACCACCGTGTGGGCCGACCCCCGCTCGAAGTCGCAGATCGACTTCTCCTCCTTCGAGCACCTCGCCCGCACCGCCGAGCGCGGCCTCTTCGACTTCTTCTTCCTCGCCGAGGGGCTGCGCCTGCGCGAGCACAAGGGGCGCGTGCACGACCTCGACGTCGTCGGCAGGCCCGAGTCGATTACCGTCCTGAACGCGCTCGCGGCCGTCACGGACCGGCTCGGGCTCGCCGCCACCGTCAACGCGACGTTCAACGAGCCGTACGAGATCGCCCGCCGCTTCGCCTCCCTCGACCATCTCAGCGGCGGTCGCGCCGCGTGGAACGTGGTGACGTCCTCCGACGCGTTCACCGGCGAGAACTTCCGGCGCGGCGGCTATCTCGACCGCGCCGACCGCTACACCCGCGCCGCCGAGTTCGTCGCGACGGCACGCGAGGTGTGGGACGCGGGGAGCGAGCGTCCCTTCAGCCACCACGGCCGGCACTTCTCGATCGAGGGCGACGCCGGGGTGCCGCGCCCGCCGCAGGGCCACCCCGTCGTCATCCAGGCCGGCGACTCCGCCGAGGGCCGCGAGTTCGCCGCGTCCGCCGCCGACGTCATCTTCACCCGGCACGGCACCCTGGAGGCCGGACGCGAGTTCTACGCCGATGTGAAGGCGCGGCTCGCGGCGTACGGCCGTACACCCGACGACCTCAAGATCATGCCGGGTGTGACGTTCGTGCTCGGCGACTCCGCCGCCGAGGCGCAGGAGAAGGCCGCCGAGATCCGCCGTCAGCAGGTCTCGCCGCAGAACGCGCTGCTCACCCTGGAGCAGGTGTGGGGCGTCGACCTGTCCTCGTACGACCCGGACGGGCCGCTGCCCGACATCGACCCGGTGGTCGGATCCGGCCTGTCCCAGGGGCGCACGCACCGCGGTGACGTGCTCGAAGTCGCCGAGAAATGGCGGGAGTTGTCCCGCGCCAAGGGTCTGTCCATCCGGCAGACCGTCATCGAGACGACCAGCAGGCAGTCGTTCATCGGGACGCCGGAGACGGTGGCGGCCGAGCTCGACGCGTTCGTTCAGGGCGGCGCCGCCGACGGGTTCATCCTCGTACCGCATCTGACGCCCGGCGGCCTCGACGAGTTCGTCGACCGGGTCGTGCCGCTGCTCCAGGAGCGCGGCGTGTTCCGCACGGAATACACGGGCACCACCTTGCGCTCCCATCTGGGACTGCGGACCCCCGCACCCGCGCACTTCGAAGGGACCCTCACCGCATGAGCGACGCCGCCGATCTCTGGAAGCAGTGGCACGAGGAGCGGACCGCGGCCGTCGCCGCCCCGCACGGCGTGCTCTCGCTCGTGGGCACCCACTGGCTCGACGACTATCCGGACGGACAACTTCCGGCCATCCCCGGGACCTGGACGGTGGCCGCCGACGGTGACGCGGTCGTGCACACCCTGGACGGGCGGGAGACGCGGCTCGGCGCCGACGCCACCCTGCCGCTCCAGGAGCGCCGTCTCGTCGTCATCGTGCGCGAAGGGCTGTGGGCCGTACGGGACTTCGACCCGTCCGCACCCGCGCGCACGGCCTTCGCGGGCATCGACGCCACCCCGTACGACCCGCGCTGGTCCGTCGAGGGCCGCTTCACGCCGTACGACACCGGGCGCGAGATCCGCGTCGAGAACGCCGACGGCAAGGAGCGCGGACTCGGCCTCGCCGGAGAGCTGACCTTTCCCCTCGACGGGCAGGAGCACACGCTCCAGGTGGCCCGGCTCGGCGACGGCCGGCTCTGGGCCGTCTTCGCCGACGCCACCAGCGGCGCGGGCAGCTACCGGTTCCGCTTCCTGTACCCCGAGGCACCCGACGCCGACGGCCGCACCACCGTCGACCTCAACCGCGCGGTCCTGCCGAACTGCGCCTTCGCCGACCACTTCATCTGCCCCTTCCCGCCCGCGGGCAACACCCTTTCCGCGCACGTCGAGGCGGGGGAGCGGAACCTGACGGTGCCCCCGTCCGTCTGACGGACAGAGCCCAGCCCCGACGGCCGGGAGACGCGTACGAGACGTACGGGTGACGCCGTCGGGGCATGCCGTCGTGGATGCGGAGATACGGCGGAAGTCTGAAAGGCGCCCTTGTGCCGGGTAGTTGAGAGCCCGAATACTCCCGAGCAGCGCTTGTCAGGAGCACGGCGTGTCCGGAATCCGGAACACCGCTGTCGTCCTGGCTGCGCCTCACGGGCCCCGACCCCACGCGGGCCCCCGACTTCCCTACGGGAGGAACGACCAGTGAGGATCAAGCGCACCACCCCCCGCAGCGGTATAGCGAGACGGACCCGGCTGATCGCCGCGGGTTCCGGTTTCCTTGCCGCGGCAGCGTTCGCCGTACCCACCGCCCACGCCGCCGACGCGCCCCAGACGTTCAGCGCCGCCGAACTCACGCAGACCAGTGACGCGGTGCGCGGCGCCGACATCGCCGGTACCGCGTGGACCGTCGACGCGAAGACCAAGCAGGTCGTCGTCACCGTCGACAGCACGGTCTCGCAGGCCGAGATCAACCAGATCAGGAAGGAAGCCGGCGACAACGCGGGCGCCCTCAAGATCGAGCGCACGGCGGGCACCTTCAAGAAGCTGATCTCCGGCGGCGACGCCATCTATGCGAGTAGCTGGCGCTGCTCGCTCGGCTTCAACGTCCAGGACAACAGCGGGAACTACTACTTCCTGACCGCTGGTCACTGCACCGACGGCGCGGGCACCTGGTGGTCGAACTCGGCGCACTCGACGACGCTCGGCTCCACCGCGGGCTCCAGCTTCCCGGGCAACGACTACGGCCTGGTCCGCTACACGAACAGTTCCGTGACCAAGTCCGGCACCGTCGGCAGCCAGGACATCACCAGCGCGGCCACGCCTTCCGTGGGCACGACCGTGTACCGGCGCGGCTCCACCACCGGCACGCACAGCGGCCGGGTCACGGCCCTCAACGCCACGGTCAACTACGGGGGCGGCGACATCGTCTCCGGTCTCATCCAGACCACCGTGTGCGCGGAGCCCGGCGACTCGGGCGGTCCGCTGTACGGCGGCACGAAGGCGTACGGTCTCACCTCCGGCGGCAGCGGCAACTGCTCCTCCGGCGGCACGACCTTCTTCCAGCCGGTGACCGAGGCGCTCAGCGCGTACGGGGTGCACGTCTACTGACCCCCGGTCCGTCCGTCGTGGTACGTCGGTGAAACGCAGCCAGCAGTAGGGGCCCCCGTCCGGTGAACGCACCGGGCGGGGGCCCTCCCCTTGAGGGAGGGGCGGGGTTACCGTCGAAGCGCACGCCTGATGCGCCCACTTCGGACCCTGGGGGGCCGTGAGATGGTCGAGGAACTGGTGACGGCGGGAGTGGCCGTCGTGTGTGCCGGTGCGGTGTACGGGATGGCGGCGGCACGGGTCGTCAAACAGTACGAGCGCGGGGTGGTGTTCCGGCTCGGCCGGCTCAAATCGTCGGTGCGCGGGCCCGGGTTCACCATGATCGTGCCGTTCGTGGACCGGCTCCGTAAGGTCAACATGCAGATCGTGACGATGCCGGTGCCCGCGCAGGACGGCATCACGCGGGACAACGTCACGGTCCGGGTGGACGCCGTCATCTACTTCAAGGTGGTCGACGCGGCCGAGGCCGTGGTGCAGGTGGAGGACTACCGGTTCGCCGTCTCGCAGATGGCGCAGACCTCGCTGCGCTCGATCATCGGCAAGAGCGAGCTCGACGACCTGCTGTCGAACCGCGAGAAGCTCAACCAGGGCCTGGAGCTGATGATCGACAGCCCGGCCGTCGGGTGGGGCGTGCAGATCGACCGGGTCGAGATCAAGGACGTGTCGCTGCCGGAGACCATGAAGCGGTCGATGGCCCGGCAGGCCGAGGCCTACCGGGAGCGGCGGGCCCGGGTCATCAACGCCGACGCGGAGCTCCAGGCCTCGAAGAAGCTCGCGGAGGCGGCGCAGCAGATGGAGGACACCCCGGCCGCGCTGCAACTCCGCCTCCTCCAGACCGTGGTGGCGGTCGCCGCCGAGAAGAACTCGACGCTGGTCCTGCCGTTCCCGGTGGAACTGCTGCGGTTCCTGGAACGGGCCACTCCGGGCGAGGCGGGGCGTGCCCCGCAGGCCGCCGCCCCTGAGCTGTCGGAGCGGGACAAGGAGAGCGGAACCGCGCCATAGGGCATCGGTTTCAGGACAGGACTAGTCCTCACCCCCCGCTGTCCGGCCTGTGCACTGGGTGTTTGCAAAGGGGATCGACGTGCGGTGCGAGGGGCGCGCGCAGCGGGTCTGAGGCGTACGGGAGTTGGCGTACGCGCGTCCTGAAGTCGACCTTGTGTGCCCCCTGTGACGGTCGGGATAGTGGGCGCGTCAGCCTCACGGAACCGGCCCACCCCCACATCGGGTCCGTTCCTCACCCCCCACAGGAGGACGTGAGTTGAAGCACCGACGCATACCCAAGCGGCGCGCCGCCGCGGCCGGAGCGGGAATCGCCGCTCTGATCGCCGCGGGTATCACCTTCCAGACTGCGAACGCCAGCACCGACACCCCGGACGTGGAGCTGAGGACGCTCTCCGCGGCCACGGCCGGAAACCTCGCCTCGACGCTGCACAAGGACCTCGGCGCGGACGCGGCGGGCAGCTATTACGACGCCTCGGCGAAGCACCTCGTCGTCAACGTGCTGAACGAGGACGCGGCACAGGCCGTCGAGGCGGCCGGCGCCAAGGCCAGAGTCGTCCAGAACTCCCTCGCCGCGCTCAAGAGCGCCCGGACGACGCTGAAGAGCGACGCCACCATCCCCGGTACGTCCTGGGCCACCGACCCCGCCACCAACAAGGTGGTCGTCACCGCCGACCGCACGGTCGAGGGCGCCGCCTGGGCCAAGCTGAACCGGGTCGTCGACGGGCTCGGCGGGAAGGCCGAACTCAAGCGCAGCCAGGGCGAGTTCAAGCCTCTGGTCGCGGGCGGCGACGCCATCACCGGGGGCGGCGGCCGCTGTTCCCTCGGCTTCAACGTGGTCAAGGACGGCCAGCCGTACTTCATCACGGCGGGCCACTGCACCGAGGCGATCTCCACCTGGTCCGACTCCAGCGGCCAGGAGATCGGCACCAACGAGCAGTCCAGCTTCCCGGACAACGACTTCGGGCTCGTGAAGTACACCGCGGAGGTCGACCACCCGAGCGAGGTCAACCTCTACAACGGCTCCGCGCAGGCGATCACCCAGGCCGGTGACGCGACCGTCGGGATGAAGGTCACGCGCTCCGGCTCCACGACCCAGGTCCACGACGGCACGGTGACCGGACTGGACGCCACCGTGAACTACGGCAACGGCGACATCGTCAACGGCCTCATCCAGACCGACGTGTGCGCCGAGCCCGGTGACAGCGGCGGTTCGCTCTTCTCCGGCGACACGGCGATCGGTCTCACCTCGGGCGGCAGCGGCGACTGCACGTCCGGCGGGGAGACGTTCTTCCAGCCGGTGACGGAAGCACTGTCGGCCACAGGGGCGCAGATCGGCTGATCCGCACCTTTATGTCCCGCCCCGGAATAGTGGGGCGGGACATGTGCGCGAAATTCTTGTGAAAAGTTTCACAAGCGCGCAAGGGGCTAAGGGCCTTCCCTGTTCTCGCAGGTGAGAGGTTGTCTCTAGGTCTTCCCTTGAGCTCCTTAGGGACCTTCGGCCCTCGGGCCGGGGTCTTTCTCCGCCCCCTGGTTGGAGCGTAAAGGTGTGGAATTGAGGCATCACGAAATGGCCGTAGAAAAGGGAGCCTGCCATGGATGCCGAGGGCACGGTCGAGGGACTGGTCGCGGGGGCGCTGACGGCGCTTTCCGCATTCGAGACGTACGACCAGGAGCAGGTCGACCACATCGTCAAGAAGGCCTCGCTCGCGGCCCTCAGCCACCACGGTGACCTGGCGAAGGCCGCCGTCGAGGAGACCGGGCGCGGTCTCTTCGAGGACAAGGCGGTCAAGAACCTCTTCGCGTCCGAGCACGTCGTGAACTCGATGCGCGGCCTGAAGACGGCCGGCGTCATCTCCCGCGACGAGATCAACGGCATCACCGAGATCGCCGAGCCGGTCGGTGTCATCTGCGCGATGACCCCCGTCACCAACCCCACCTCGACGACCGTCTTCAAGGCGCTGATCGCCCTGAAGACCCGTAACCCGATCGTCTTCGCCTTCCACCCCAGCGCCCAGAAGTGCTCCGCCGAGGCCGCCCGTATCGTGCGCGACGCCGCGATCGAGGCCGGTGCCCCGGAGAACTGCGTGCAGTGGATCGAGGAGCCGTCCATGGAGGCGACCGGCCTCCTCATGAACCACCCCGGCGTCTCCACCATCCTCGCCACCGGCGGCAACGCCATGGTCAAGGCCGCCTACTCGTGCGGCAAGCCCGCCCTCGGCGTCGGCGCGGGAAACGTCCCCGCGTACGTCGCGAAGGACGCCAAGCTGGGCCGCGCCGTCCACGACATCGTCCTGTCCAAGGCCTTCGACAACGGCATGATCTGCGCCTCCGAGCAGGCCGTCATCTTCGACCAGGAGGTCTACGAGGACGGGATCGCCGAGATGCAGCGGCTCGGCGCGCACGTCGTGACCGCCGCCGAGAAGACCAAGCTGGAGGAGTTCGTCTTCGGGACCACGGCGTACGGCAAGGACTGCGCGGGCGCGAAGCTGAACGCGTCCGTCGTCGGCAAGCCGGCCACCTGGATCGCCGAGCAGGCCGGGTTCGAGGTTCCGGCCGACACCTCGATCCTCGTCGCCGAGTGCGCCGAGGTGGGCCCCGGCGAGCCGCTCACCCGCGAGAAGCTGTCGCCGGTCCTCGCCGCCCTCACGGCGCGCGACACCGAGCACGGGCTCGAACTCGCCGCGCGGATGGTCGAGTTCAACGGCCTCGGGCACTCCGCCGCCATCCACACCGAGTCGGAGGAGCTGGCCGAGGAGTTCGGGCGCCGGGTCAAGGCGGTCCGCGTCATCGTGAACTCGCCCTCCACCTTCGGCGGCATCGGCGACGTCTACAACTCCTTCCTGCCCTCGCTGACCCTGGGCTGCGGCAGCTACGGCCACAACTCCGTCTCCAACAACGTCTCGGCCGTCAACCTCGTCAACGTCAAGCGGATCGGGCGGCGCAACACCAACATGCAGTGGTACAAGATCCCGCCGAAGATCTACTTCGAGCGCAACGCCGTCAAGTACCTGGGCGAGATGGACGGCGTCGGCCGCGTCACCCTCGTGACCGACCGGACGATGAGCGACATCGGCTTCGTCCAGCGGATCACCGACATCCTCCACGCGCGGCCCGAGCCGGTCACCGTGCAGGTCATCGACAACGTCGAGCCGAACCCGGAGCTGGCCACCGTGCAGGCGGGCGCCGCGGCGATGCGCGACTTCCGGCCCGACACGATCGTCGCGCTCGGCGGCGGCTCGCCGATGGACGCCGCGAAGATCATGTGGCTGATGTACGAGCACCCGGAGATCGAGTTCGCGGACACGAAGGAGAAGTTCTTCGACATCCGCAAGCGCGCGTACAAGTTCCCGCAGCTGGGGGAGAAGGCGAAGCTCGTCGCGATCCCGACCACGTCCGGTACGGGCTCGGAGGTCACCCCCTTCGCGGTCATCTCGGACCCGGCCGCCGCCCAGAAGTACCCCCTCGCCGACTACGCGCTCACCCCGAACGTCGCGATCATCGACCCGATGCTGCCGATGAACCTGCCGCCGACCGTGACGGCGGACTCCGGCTTCGACGCGCTGACCCACGCCACCGAGGCGTACGTCTCCGTCTACGCGAACGACTTCACCGACGGCCAGTGCCTCCAGGCCATCAAGCTCATCTTCGAGAACCTGGAAGCCTGTGTGACGGAGGGCGCCAAGGCCCCCGAGGCGCGCGAGAAGATGCACAACGCGTCGACGATCGCGGGCATGGCCTTCGCCAACGCCTTCCTGGGCCTCGTCCACGCGATGGCGCACACCCTCGGCAACACCTTCCACGTCGCCCACGGCCGCACGAACGCCCTGCTCCTGCCGCACGTCATCCGGCACAACGGCACCGTCTCGTACAAGGCGACCCCGTGGCCGAAGGCCGAGACGTACCGCGCGCCGGAGCGGCTCCAGGAGATCGCGAAGATGCTCGGGCTGCCCGCCGCGACCCCGGAGGAGGGCGTGGAGTCGTACGCCAGGGCCGTGGAGGAGCTGCGCGACCGCTGCGGGATCCCGGCCTCGTTCCAGGCGGAGGGCGTCGATGAGGCGGCCTTCATGGAGGCCCTGCCGCAGCAGGCCATGAACGCCTACGCCGACCAGTGCGCGCCCGCCAACCCGCGGATGCCGATGATCGACGACATGAAGCGGCTGATGCGGCAGGCGTACTACGGCGACCGCGCCGCCTGAGTCCGCCCGGCAGACCCCCGCGCCCCGTCACCCCTGTCCCGCCGGACAGGGGTGACGGGGCGCGGGCGACTGGGCGTGATCAGGTCTCCGACGGCTCCGGCGGGGCCAGGAAGCGGCCCATCGGGAGGACCGTGCGGCCCCAGGTCGACGCCATCACCTGGCCGGCGAGCAGATACAGGGCGCCGGCCGTCGCGCCGAGGCCGAACCAGCCCGCGACCCGGTTCCAGCCGACCACGCCCGTGAACCCGTGGCACGTCATCGCGACGAACACGACGAGGACGCAGCTGAAGGTGAGCAGCAGGACCAGGTGGATGCGCCAGCTGGCCAGCCACAGGACGAAGACCACGAACACCCAGGGCAGCGTGAACAGGCCCATCGCGTCGCCGCGGACCGACGGGTCGAGGCCGGGGAGCACCCACTGGAGCATCAGCGCCTTCGCCATCCAGAACAGACCGAAGCCGCCGAAGACCGTGGCGTGCCAGGTGTCGCCGCGCTGCGTCTGGAAGAGGCCCGCGAGGAGCTGGGCGAGGCCACCGATGAGGAAGCCGACCGTGGGGACGTCGGCGGCCGCCAGTTTCTCCGGGAAGACGCCCGCGTCGATACCGGTGGCGATCATGGTGACGACGATGAAGCCGGTCAGTCCCAGCGGCCCGAGCTGGGCCTGGGCGGTCGGTTCCATGCGCTTGACGGAGACGGCCTGCGCGGCCGGGCCCGACCGGTGCGGGAGGTTCATGCCGCGGCGCTCCGCTTCTTCTCCCGTACCCCGGAGACCAGCAGGGTCACCACGACACCGACCACCGCCCACGCGGAGAGGACGAGCAGGGACCGCGTCATGTCGTTGCCCTGGAAGTAGGCGATGGAGCGGGCCGCCCAGGTGCCGGCGCCCGGCGGCAGCCAGGGGCCGATCGCCTGCCAGAACGGGGGCAGCATCGGGAGCGGGAACGCGCCGCCCGCGCTCGGGTTGCCCGCGACGACGATCAGCAGGACCGCGATGCCGATGCCGACGATGCCGGTGAGCTCCTCCAGGGCCAGCGTGATCGCGCCGACCGCGAACGTGACCAGCGCGCCGAGCCCCGCGAGGCCCCAGAACGAACCGGGCAGCGCGCCCAGGATGGAGTCGCCGATGATGAGCGAGCCGCCGATGCCGCCCGCGATCGAGACCAGCGCCATCGTGCCGAGCCGGATCGCCGCGCGCTGCGGGCTCGCGGGCTTGGACCCGGCGCTGATCGACATGATCGAGGCGCACAGATAGCCGCCGACGCACCAGCCGACGACCAGGTAGAAGGACGAGAGGCCGTCGAAGTCCTGGGGCGAGGCCGGGGCCACGTCGACGGTTTTCACCGTGCGCTGCTGCGCCCCGTCGACCTCGGTGGCCAGGGTGTGCAGCGCCTCCGCGAGGACGGTGCCGCCGCCGGAGGCGACGAGCAGGGTGTCCGAGGTGCCCCGCGGGTCGAGGACCAGGGCGCCGTCGATCTTCCGGTCCAGGATCTGCTGCCGCGCCGTCCTCTCGTCGGCGACCGTCCTCGGGTCCACCGGCGAGCCCGGCAGCTTCTCCAGTTGTTGCACCGTCTGCTGCGCCACGGCGGCCGCCGGCGCGACGACACCGAACGGCACGTCCTTCGGTTTCGGGTTGTGCAGCGCGCCCACGTACGAGGCGATGAAGAGCAACTGGAGGGCGAGGACGCCGATGACCAGCAGCGCGGCTCTCGGAGTGACGGCATTCCTGAACTCATCGGCGAACTTCATGTCCCCACGGTCCGGCGGAGCCCCTGTTCGTGCAGGTGGGGTGGCCCGAACGGGTGCCCTTCGCACGGTGTCGTACATGCGTTCGAAACTTGGTCTATGGTGGTGGTGGGGGAGGTGAGATCCGATTGGCTCGAGGTGTGCTGGAGGTGCGTGTGCCGGGCTTCACGCATCTGCACACCGTGTCCGGGTTCTCCGTGCGCTACGGCGCCACCCACCCGGAGCGGCTGGCCGAGCGCGCCGCCGTGCGGGGCATGGACGCCCTCGCGCTCACCGACCGGGACACCGTCGCCGGTGCCGTGCGGTTCGCCAAGGCGTGCGCCAGGCACGGGGTGCGGCCGCTGTTCGGCACCGAGCTCGCGGTCGGGACCCCGTCCGGGGCGACCGGCGACGGCCGCCCGTGCGCGGCGGCGCCTTCATCGACGAGTCGACACCCCGGGTGACCTTCCTCGCCCGGGACGGCGCCCGCGGCTGGGCCGAGCTGTGCCGCATGATCACCGCCGCGCACGCCGGCGGGGCGCAGGACGTACGGCTGCCGTGGGAGGAGAACCACGGCGAAGGGCTGACCGTGCTGCTCGGACCCGCCTCCGACGTGGGCCGCGCGCTCGCGGCCGGACGCCCCGACAAGGCCGCCAAGCTGCTCGCGCCCTGGCGCGAGATCTACGGCGACGCCCTGCGCCTCGAAGCCGTCCACCACGGGCGCACGGGCACGGGACACGGCTCGCTGCGGCTCGCCGCCCGTACCGTCGGCTTCGCCGCCGAGCAGGGCGTGCGTCCCGTCCTGAGCAACGACGTCCGGTACGCCGACGGGGGCGCGGGCCCCGTCGCCGACGTCCTGGACGCCGCGCGCCGCCTCGTGCCCGTCGACCCGACCAAGGAACTCGACAGCGGGGAGCGGTGGTTGAAGGACGCCGCCACCATGCTGCGCGAGGCCGAGAAGGTCGTGGAGGCCGCCGGGTTCCGCCGCGAGACCGCGTACCGGCTGCTGGAGCAGACGCAGGCGACCGCCGCCGAGTGCCTCGTCGACCCCGAGGACGACCTCGGCATCGGCTCCGTGCGCTTCCCCGAACCCCGTCTCGTCGGCGCCGACCGCCGCACCGCGCAGCGCGTCCTCGCCTCCCGCGCGGCGGCCGGCATGGTCCGCCGCGGCCACGGCGGTGAGCGCGCGTACTGGGAGCGGCTCCACCGCGAACTGGACATCATCGGCCACTACGACTTCGCCTCCTACTTCCTGACGGTCGCTCAGGTCGTCGACGACGTGAAGGGGATGGGCATCCGCGTCGCCGCCCGCGGCTCGGGTGCGGGATCACTCGTCAACTACCTGCTCGGCATCGCGGCCGCCGACCCCGTCGAGCACGGCCTGCTCATGGAGCGCTTCCTGTCCAAGCGCCGCTCCGTCCTGCCCGACATCGACATCGACGTCGAGTCCGCGCGCCGGCTGGAGGTCTACCGCGCGATCCTCGACCGCTTCGGCGCCGAACGCGTCGCCACCGTCGCGATGCCGGAGACGTACCGGGTGCGCCATGCGATACGGGACGTCGGCGCGGCCCTGTCCATGGACCCCGCCGACATCGACCGCATCGCCAAGGCGTTCCCGCACATCCGCGCCCGTGACGCCCGCTCGGCGATGGAGGAACTGCCCGAACTGCGCGCCATCGCCCAGGAGTTCGCGGACAAGAGCCGGCTGTGGGAGCTCGTCGAGGCGCTCGACGCGCTGCCCCGCGGGGTCGCCATGCACCCGTGCGGCGTGCTGCTCTCCGACGCCTCGCTGCTCGCCCGCACCCCCGTCGTCCCGACCAGCGGCGAGGGCTTTCCCATGTCCCAGTTCGACAAGGAGGACGTGGAGGACCTCGGGCTGCTCAAGCTGGACGTGCTCGGAGTGCGGATGCAGTCGGCGATGGCGCACGCGGTCACCGAGATCGCGCGGACGACCGGCGCGTCCCTCGACCTCGACGACCCGGCCCAGGTGCCGCAGGGCGACCCGGCGACGTACCGGCTCATCAAGTCCGCCGAGACGCTGGGCTGCTTCCAGATCGAGTCGCCGGGCCAGCGCGACCTGGTCGGGCGGCTGCAACCCGCGACCTTCCACGACCTGGTCGTCGACATCTCGCTGTTCCGGCCGGGGCCGGTCGCCGCCGACATGGTCCGGCCGTTCATCGAGGCGCGGCACGGCCGCGCGCCGATCCGCTACCCGCACCCCGACCTCGCGGACGCGCTCAAGGAGACGTACGGCGTCGTCGTCTTCCACGAGCAGATCATCAAGATCGTCGACATCATGACGGGCTGCGGGCGCGACGAGGCCGACCGGGTGCGCCGAGGCCTGTCCGACCCCCAGGAGCAGGGCCGTATCCGGTTCTGGTTCGCCCAGCACGCGGCCGCGCGCGGCTACGACGCCGACACCATCGGACGGACCTGGGAGATCGTCGAGGCGTTCGGCAGCTACGGCTTCTGCAAGGCGCACGCCGTGGCCTTCGCCGTGCCCACCTACCAGTCGGCCTGGCTGAAGGCGCACCATCCGGCGGCGTTCTACGCGGGGCTGCTCACGCACGACCCCGGGATGTACCCGAAGCGGCTGCTCCTGGCGGACGCGCGGCGGCGGGGGGTGCCGGTGCTCCCACTGGACGTGAACCGGTCCGCGGTCGCCCATCGGATCGAACTGGTGTCCGATGCGACTGGTGCGGGCCCGGCCGTGTGGGGTGTGCGGCTCGCGCTCTCCGACGTGTACGGGATCAGCGAGGCGGAGGCCGCGCGGATCGAGGCCGGACAGCCGTACGCCTCCCTGCTCGACTTCTGGCAGCGGGCCCGGCCCAGCCGCCCGCTCGCGACCCGGCTCGCGCAGGTCGGCGGGCTCGACGCGTTCGGCGCCAACCGGCGTGATCTGCAACTGCACCTGACGGAGCTTCAGCGGTCGGGGCGCGGGACGGGGGCTCCGGCGGCGAGCAACTGCCGCTGGCCGGCGGGCGGAGCACGGCCCCGGCCGGGCTGCCCGACCTCGGCGACGCGGAGCGGCTCAGCGCCGAACTCGGCGTGCTCGGCATGGACGCCTCCCGCCATCTCATGGGCGACCACGAGGAGTTCCTGCGCGAGCTCGGCGTCGTCTCCGCACGACGGCTGCGGGACGCCGAGCACGGGCGGACGGTCCTGGTGGCCGGGGCGAAGGCGGCCACGCAGACCCCGCCGATCCGGTCGGGCAAGCGGGTCGTCTTCACGACCCTGGACGACGGTACGGGCCTCGTGGACCTCGCGTTCTTCGACGAGGCGCACGCGGCGTGCGCGCACACCGTCTTCCACTCGTGGCTGCTGCTCGTCCGGGGCGAGGTCCAGCGGCGCGGACCGCGCAGCCTCAGCGTCGTGGGCAAGGCCGCCTGGAACCTGGCCGAGCTGGTGGAGGTCCACCGGGAGCAGGGGCTCGACGAAGTGGCACGGCGACTGGCCGAGCCCGCACCGGAGGACTCCGGCGCGAGCACGGACAACGGGCGCCGGATCACGCTGCCCACCGGGTACGAGATGAACCCGTGGGCCGACCTCAGGCCCGCCGGCGACGGAGTGCCGGGCGGGCGAAGGAAATTGTGGCACCAGAGTCCAGGAAGTGCGGGGTGAGCGCGATGGAACCGGACATCACGAGGGACACGAGGGGAGCGGACGTGTTGTGCGTACGCTTTCTGCTGGAGCCCGCCCGGGAGGCCGAGCTGCCCCGGCTCCTGGAACTGCTCGGCGAGTTCAGCCCCGTCGTCGAGGCGCTGCCGCCCGACACCGCCCTGGTCGAACTGCGCGGCGCCGTACGGTACTTCGGATGGGACGCGCGCAAGATCGCCTCGGTCGTCCGGGTGCGGGCCGTCGCCCTGTACGGGGTCGAGTGCGTCATCGGCGCCGGGCCCGGACCGATGATCGCGCGGATGGCAGCGCGCCGCGCCCGGACCGGGGTGACCGAAGTGGTCGACGACGTACGGGAGTTCCTCGACGGTCAGCCCGTCGCCGCCCTGCCCGGGGTGGGCGCCGCGACCGCCCGCACCCTGTGCGAGTACGGGCTCGACACGGTCGGCCGGGTGGCCGCCGCGCCCCTGTCCACCCTGCAACGGCTGACCACGGCACGGGCCGGGAGGGAGCTGCACGAGAAGGCCCGCGGCGTGGACCGCGCACGGGTCGTGCCGAACGGCGCCGCGCGGTCCGTCGCCGCCGAACGCGCCTTCGTGCGCGATGAGTTGGATCCCTACCGGCATCGGCGCGCCCTGCTCGCCGTGGCCGACGAACTGGGCGCCCGGATGCGGGACGAAGGGCAGGTGTGCCGCTCGCTGAGCCTCACCGTGCGCTACGCCGACCGGTCGTCGACCGTACGCAGCCGGGTGCTCGCGGAGCCCACCGCGCACTCCGCCGCGCTGGCTTCGGCGGTGTACCGGATGTACGAGGCGCTGGGGTTGCAGCGGGCCCGTGTGCGGGGGGTCTCGCTGCGGGCGGAAGGGCTCGGAACCGCCGAAGCGGCGGCTCGGCAGCTGACCTTCGACCCGGTGGACGAGCGGGGGCGGGTGCTGGAGGCCGTGGCCGACCGGGCCCGCGCGCGGTTCGGGGCCGGAGCGATCGTGCCGGGGGCGCTGGCGGCGTAGCGGCCGCGCGCCGCCACCGGTCGGGAGGGCTCAGGCGTTCGCCCACGGCGGGGTGATGCGGGTGCCGTCCGCCAGTTCGGCCTGGAGGCCCACCGACGTCGTGACCCACATCGTCGCCCGCTCGGCTGTCGGGTTCTCGACCGAGAGGGTCGAGCCCGCGTTCACGATCGCCGTGTCACCCGCCGTGAGGGTGTGCGTCTCGCCGTCGAGCGTGAGGCGCAGCGAGCCGGTCAGCAGGTGGAGTATCTCCTCGCGGGTCACCGTGTGGGCCGGGGCCCGGGTGCCGGCCGGCACCTCGCCCCGCCAGGCCGCCAGTTCCTTGCTGCCGGTGCGGGGAGCGGCGTACGAGACGAAGCGGGTGCCGTGCAGGTCGTGGACGAGTGCTTCGGATGCGCGGACTACGGGCATGGGAGCTCCTTCGAGGCCGGAGAATCGCGAATATGGTCAAGCGGCTTGTCTATATGGTCAGGCTGCTTGACCACCTCGTCAAGGGTGTTTCAATGTCCGCGTGCAGAACTCCGATGCCATGGCCCTGTCCGCCGCCCTGCTCGCCGCCGCCGGCGAGCTGACGCAACGCATCCACGAAGGCGTGCTGGCCAGGGGGTTCGAGGGGGTGCGGCCCGCTCACGGCTTCGCCTTCTCGCGGATCTCCTTCGGTGGCGCCACCGCGACGGATCTCGCCGCGCACCTCGGCGTGACCAAGCAGGCCGCGAGTCAGCTCGTCGACGAGCTGGTGCGCAAGGGGTACGTCGAGCGGCAGCCGCATCCGAGCGACGCGCGGGCCCGGCTCGTCGTGCTGACCGAGCGCGGATGGGCCTGCACCCGGGCCGCCGAGGAGGCCGCGGCGGACGCCGTGCGGCCCTGGGTCGAGCGGATCGGGGAGCGCGAGGCCCGCGAACTGGGCGAGCGACTGCTGGCCCTCGCGCCCAACGGGCCGCTGCGGCCCACCTGGTGACATCCCGTCAGTCCGGCCCGGCGCAACCGCGCCCGGAAATTTTTACTGACGCGTAACTTCACGTCTCTACTACTCGCGCGTAACTTCTCCTGGGCACAGCACGTCACGGCACACTCCTGCAACTCCCTTGAGCCGCAAGGAGATACACGATGCTGCCCAGAAACAAGCCGTCCGGAAGCAGAGGGCCGTCCGGAAGCAGATGGCAGCGGGGGCTGCGCGCCGCGGCCGTCGCCGCCACGCTCCTCACCGCCACCGCACTGCCGGCCACCACCGCCCACGCGCAGACCGCGGCCACCAGCAGCGGCTGGAACGACTACTCCTGCAAGCCGTCCGCCGCCCACCCGCGGCCCGTCGTCCTGGTCCACGGCACCTTCGGCAACTCCGTCGACAACTGGCTCGTCCTCGCGCCCTACCTGGTGAAGCGCGGCTACTGCGTCTTCTCGCTGGACTACGGGCAACTGCCCGGCGTCCCCCTCTTCAACGGGCTCGGACCCATCGCACGCTCCGCCGAACAGCTCGACGCCTTCGTCGGCAAGGTGCGGGGCGCCACCGGCGCCGCCAAGGTCGACCTCGTCGGACACTCGCAGGGCGGCATGATGCCGCGCTACTACCTCAAGTTCCTCGGCGGCGCCGCCGAGGTGAACGCCCTCGTCGGCATCGCACCCGACAACCACGGCACCACCCTGAGCGGGCTCACCAAACTGCTGCCCTACTTCCCGGGCGTCGGCGACCTGCTCACCCTCGCCACACCGTCGCTCGCCGACCAGGTCGCCGGGTCCGACTTCATCACCAAGCTGAACGCCGGCGGGGACACCGTGCCGGGCGTCCACTACACCGTCATCGCCACCAAGTACGACGAGGTCGTCACCCCGTACCGCACCCAGTTCCTCGACGGACCCGACGTGCGCAACGTCGTGGTGCAGGACCTGTGCCCCGTCGACCTCTCGGAGCACGTGACGGTCGGGACCGTGGACCTCGTCGCCTACCACGAGGTGGCGAACGCCCTCGATCCCGCGCACGCCACCCGGACCGACTGCTTCAACTGATCCGCACGCGACGGGCGGGCCGGGTCAGCGGCCGCGCCGCCCGCCCGTCATCGCACGGCGGCGCACCGAGGCGAACAGACCCGCCGCGCCGATCGCCAGGGCGGCCGCGCCGCCGACCGCGATGTACGGGGTCGTGGAGTCGCCGCCGGTCTCCGCGAGATTCTCCGAACCACCCTGCGCGGCGGGGGAGTTGTCGTCCTCCGCGACCGGACTCGGGTCGGCGCTCGCGTCGGCCCCCGCGGTCTCGTCGCCGCTCATGTCCATACCGCTGTGGTCGACCGTCGACTTGTCGGCGTCCTCGGCGATCTGCTCGTCGGACGGCGCCGACGGGGACGCGGCCGCCGTGGACCCGGCAGACGCCGCGCTGTCGCCGTACGTCACGTCCGAGCAGGAGTAGAACGCCTCCGTGCTGTCCGAGCGCTGCCAGATCCCGTAGATCAACTGGCGGCCCGTGCGGTCCGGGAGCGTGCCGGAGAACGTGTAGTAGCCGCCCTCCGCCACCGGGTCCGTCTTCGTCGCGACGGGGTGCTTCAGGTCGAGGTCGGACCAGGCCAGGGGCTTCGACGGGTCGTAGCCCTGCTTCGTCAGGTAGAGGTTGAAGGTGCCCTTGTGCGGGGCGGTCACCTTGTACGAGAACGTGTACGAGCCCGCCGAGACCTTCGTCGCGGGCCAGTCGTCGCGGGCCAGGTCCATGCCCTTGAACTCGTCGGAGTTCGCCGAGCAGAGCTTGCCGTCGGGGATGTTCTCCTGGTGCTTGCCTGCCGCCTCGCCGTCGCGGATGCCGTTCCAGTCGTACAGGGCCTGTGAGCCGCCCGCGGCGACCGCCGCCTTGCACGCCGCCGACGTGGGGTTCTCGGCGCCCTCGGCGTAGCAGGCGGCGACCCGGCTGACCGGGTCGCCGAGCGTGCCGTGCGCCGCGGCGGGCGTCGCGGACAGGGCGGTCAGGGCGAGCGGGGCGACGCCGGTCGCGGCGAGGGCGGCGAGCTTGCGGCTGCGGCGTGCGGGCATGGAAGTACTCCTTGATCGAGGGCACAGGGGTGGGGGGAAGCCTGCGTCCGCAGCGGCGAACGGGCCCCGGTGACAAGGAAGTTAGCCCGCGAGAACGCCCGGCACGGCCCCCGCGGGCGCCCTGAGTCGATCTTTATGGCGCACTTAAGGCCGGGCTCAGACTCTGATCAGAGAGCCCCTCCCGCACCCCTCGGCGGCGACTGTCCGCCGTGAAGTGCCGCTGGTACGTCAGCCCGCCGTCGGTGTCGAGCGACGGACCGACCACGACAAGCGGGTCACGGGAGCGACCGCTGCCGGGAACGCCCGCAGGCGCGTCCTCGGGTGCGTCCGGGGTCGGGTGCGCGGGCCGGTGGTGCGGGGGGAGGGGGAGTGTCGTAGAAAGGCGGCATGAACAGCGAGTCAGTGGGGGACGAGGTCCGCCTGGCGGTCGCCGGCGACGTGCCGGCCGTCAAGGCCGTCACCGATGCGGCGTACCGGCACTACATCGACCGCATAGGGGTCGTGCCACAACCCATGGAGGCCGACCACGCCGCGAACGTGGCGGCGGGTCTGGTGTACGTCACCGAAGACGGGGGGCACGGGGGGCACGGGGAGCACGCGGAGGACGAGGGGCGCGAGGGTGGGGCGGCGGTGGTCGGCCTGGTCGTCGTCGAGGCGCGGCCCGACCATCTCTTCCTCGACAGCATCGCGGTGCGTCCCGACGCCCATGGGCGAGGGGTGGGCCGCCGCCTGCTCGGCTTCGTCGACGAGCACGCGCGCGCCCTGGGGCTGCCGGAGGTCCGGCTCTACACCAACGCGTTGATGTGGGAGAACCAGAAGATCTATCCGCGGTACGGATACGAGGTCGTGGAACGCCGGGTCGACGGGCCCTACGACCGCGTCCACTACCGCAAGCGACTGGGTCTGGACAGCATGTGAGCGGCCCTCCTACTCGTCCGGCCACCACGTCTTGCGCACGTCCTTGCGCACTTCGGGACGTTCGCGCCCGCGCTCGGCCGCTTCGTCCTGCAAGTCCCGCAGCCGCCGCGTGATGGCGCTCGCTCCGGTCCGCTTGTGCGTGGTCACTCGGCGCATGGTGCCTCCTGTACCTACACGGGTTCCAACGTGGTGCCGTTGTAGACCTGTTCCCGGAGCGTCGCTCATCGAAGCGCAATTGTCAGTGGCGGTTGTCACGATGGGGGAATGAG
The DNA here is from genome assembly GCF_036967205.1 of Streptomyces sp. Q6. Classification (NCBI taxonomy): domain Bacteria; kingdom Bacillati; phylum Actinomycetota; class Actinomycetes; order Kitasatosporales; family Streptomycetaceae; genus Streptomyces; species Streptomyces citrinus. The sequence goes on along the minus strand of NZ_CP146022.1, from coordinate 1,783,514 downwards.
GCACGAGGAAGGAGCACGAGACGAGGCCGGAAACAGAGCGGCCGACCGGGGCGCGGCGGCCGCGGCACCTGCGGCATATGACGCGCCGTTCCTTCTCGACGACGCCGCGTCACCGCCGTCGCCGTGCGGAAAGTCGCTGAGCGCGCCTACAGCGTGAGCAGCGCCGCGAACCCGCCCCGGCGCGCCAGGAGTTCGAGCTCGTCCAGGGCCCGCGTCGCCGCCAGCGCGGCGGCCGGGTCGCGGTCGGCGAGCCCGCTCTCGGCGAACTCGTCCTCGTCCAGGCGGATCACCCGCGATCCGTCCGCGGACACCCACAGATCGAGATCGAGGTCCTCGGAGCGGAGGTGACCGTCGGTGTCGCGGACCACCGGGCGCGTGATGTCGCAGTACCAGCCCTTCAGCGTGCCGTCGCCCGCCCGCACCTCCTTGATCGCGTACCAGCGGTCGCGCCAGTAGTGCTCGGTGAACACGTCACCGGGCTCGAAGCGGACGAAGCCGAAGTCGCGTACGCCCGCGCCCGCCCACTCGGCGCGCACCGCGACGTGCGTGCCGTCGTCGTGCAGCGGCCGCGCCGGGTAACCGATCTTCGTGCGGCCCGCCTTGACCAGGCGGACCTGTACGAGGTCAGGAGTCGAGGGTGCGGACATGGCGGACCTCCGTCGCGTCGAGCGTGTAACCGAACCATTCGTTGATCGCGAGCATCGGCGCGTTGTCCGCGTCGTTGCCCGTGTACGCCACCGAGACACCGGCCGCGCGGGCCCGGTGCAGCGAGTCGTTCTTGGCGAGCTTGGCCAGGCCACGGCCCCGGAAGGCGCGCGCCGTCCCGGTCATGCCCGACCAGTAGCGGCCGTCGCCGTCCGTCTGCGCGAGGGAGAACGCGGCGGGGACGCCGTCGACCACCGCGACCGACGTCAGGCCCTGGTCGAGGAGCGGGTTCCGCCAGGTGTCCGTCAACCACTGCTCGTAGTCCCGGAGTTCGGCGACGATGTCGCTCGGCTCGTCCGCCACCGTCTGCGCGAACACGGCGAACAGCGGGCGCGGATCGGCCGCGAAGTCCGCCGCCGTGCGCAACGCGACACCGGACGGCGGGGCGGGCATCGGAGGCAGCGCGTCCGCCGTCAGCTCCAGGCGCAGGAAGTGGGCGCTGCGGCTGCGCCGGTAGCCGCGGGCCGCCGCCCACGCCAGGTTCCGCGGGCCGTCCAGGGCCCAGCAGAACACCTCCGTCGCACCGTGCTGGGCGAGGTGCGCCTCGGCGGTGCGGAGCAGGAGCGTGCCGCCGCCCCGGCCGACGTGGTCCGGGTGCACGTACACGTTCGCGTAGCCCTGGCCGGGCCGCGGGCTGTCGTACGCGATACCGACCTGCGCCGTGCCGATGACGGTGCCCGCGTCGTCCACGGCCACCAACGGGCGGTAGTGGGCGTCGGGATGGGCCCGCGCCGCGTCGTACGCGACGGACGCCGGCGTCGCGAGCATCGCCGGGAGGCAGGCGCGGCGCACCCGGGCGAATCCTTCGGCGTCCGCCGGGTCGGTGGGGCTCAGGGTGCGGACGATCACGGTCATGTCGCCGCACGCTACGCGCCGTCCGCGCCCGGGTGCCTCTCATTTTCCGGTGCTGCGGGACAATCGTCCGCGTGACCTTGAAGATCCGCATTGCAGACAGTGCCGACAGTGCCGCGCCGTACGAGCAGGTGCGGGCGCAGATCTCCGAGCAGGCCCGCTCGGGGGCGCTCCCGGTCGGCTACAAGTTGCCCACGGTGCGCGGCCTCGCGGAGCAGCTGGGGCTGGCCGCGAACACGGTGGCCAAGGCGTACCGGGCGCTGGAGGCGGACGGGGTGATCGAGACGCGGGGGCGCAACGGCACGCTCATCGCGTCCGCTCGGGACGCGGCGTCCCGGGAGGCGTCCGCGGCGGCTCAGGCGTTCGCCGAGCGGGTGCGACGGCTCGGGCTGTCGGAGGAGGCGGCGATGGACGCGGTCCGCGACGCGGTGCGGGCCGCGTACGCGTAGACCTCACGCCGCCGCGGGTGCGGGTCCGGTCGTGGCCGGTCGCGTGGTTCCCCGCCCCTTCGAGGCAGGCCGCGCGCGGCGCATGCCTCCAGAGGCGCGGGGAGCAGCGTGACCGGCCCCCACCGGACCCGCACCCGCCCCCGATGCCGACAGCCCGCTACAGATACAACCCCGCGTCCGCCGACCCCCGCTGATCCGGCACCGCCGTCGGAGACACCCCGCGGCGCAGGGCGTACAGCTCCGCCAGCGTCGCTCCCTCGCGGCTCACGGCCTCCTCGCGGCCGGCGACCTCCTCGCCGAGCCAGTCCACCGACTCGCGGTGCGTCAGCGGGCCCACCTCGATCCGGGCGAGGCAGCGGCCGGGGCGGACCACGGCCGGGTGGAGGCGTTCCAGGTCCTCGTTGGTCGTCACGCCCACCAGAACGTTCCGGCCCTGGCCGAGCAGACCGTCGGTCAGATTGAGCAGCCGCGAGAGCGCCTGACCCGCCGTGTGCTTGGCCTCCCCGCGGATCAGCTCGTCGCAGTCCTCCAGGAGCAGCAGTCGCCAGCGGCCCTTGGCCGAGCCGTCGTCCTCGCCGATCGCGATGTCCATCAGGTAGCCGACGTCGGAGAAGAGGCGCTCCGGGTCGAGGACGCAGTCGACCTGGCACCAGTCCCGCCACGAGCGGGCCAGCGTGCGCAGCGCGGAGGTCTTTCCGGTGCCGGGCGGGCCGTGCAGCAGCAGGAGGCGGCCCGCGATGTCGTCGGGCCGCGTCTTCATCAGGTGGTCCATGGCGTCGGCCACCGGCGCCGTGTAGTTGGGCCGCACCTCCTCCCACGTACCGGCCGAGATCTGCCGGGTCGTCCGGTGCGGGCCGCGCCGCGGCGACACGTACCAGAAGCCCATCGTCACGTTGTCCGGCTGGGGTTCCGGCTCGTCGGTCGCGCCGTCCGTCGCCGACGTGAGGATCCGCTCGGCCAGCTCGGCCGTGGTCGCCGTGACCGTGACGTCCGCGCCCCGGTTCCAGCGGGAGATCAGCACCGTCCACCCCTCGCCCTCGGCGAGCGTCGCGCTGCGGTCGTCGTCGCGCGCGGAGCGCAGGATGCGGGCGTCCGGCGGCAGCAGGGTGGCGGCGGAGCGGACCCGGTCGATGGTGACGGCGTGCGAGTGCGGCTGCTCGCCCGTGGCGAAGCGGCCGAGGAACAGCGCGTCGACGACATCGGAGGGCGAGTCGCTGTCGTCGACGCCCAGCCGGATCGGCAGCGCGTCGAATGGGTTCGCAGACATGCCGCCATGATCCGGCACGACGCCCCCGCCCGCACGGGATTTCCGGAGCGCGTCACGCCCGTATCACGCGACGCGTCAGGTCACGCGGCTCGTTACGAGCCTGTGGCAACGGAGCCTGTCCCTCCGCCAACTGGCCTGGTTAACCTTGTCCTTGATGGGACGTCATGGGTGGGATTCGGGGGCACGGCGATGGCGGCTCATCGCCCTGCTCGGCGTGGGGATGGCCGTACTGGCCCTGGTGCTGACCGTGATCAGCACGCTTCCGAACGACAAGGCGAGAACCGCCGGTACGACGCCGGACGGCGACAAGGTGCACGGCACACCCGCCGAGCCCCCCAAGAAGCTGGGGCCGCAGGTGGGTTGGGGGTTCACGCACACCCAGTACTCCGCCGACGAGGGCGCGTCCGCCGCCGTCGAGCGCGCGGAACAGCTCATCGGCAAGCGGCCGATGCCGCAGATCCAGCACGTCATGGGCTGGGGGTCGAGCAACCCCGAACCGGTCAAGGGGCGTTACCAGTTCGACGAGATGGACCGCCGGATCGACTTCATCCGCAAGTCGGGCGGCACCCCGGTCGTCACGCTGTGCTGCGCGCCCGACTGGATGAAGGGCGGCAAGGCCGGCGTCGGCAACACGGACTGGAGTCAGCCGAGCCTGGAGAAGGCCCCGGACCCCGAGCACTTCCAGGACTACGCGAACCTCGCCGCGACGGTCGCCAAGCGGTACCCGTACGTACGGCACTTCATCGTCTGGAACGAGTTCAAGGGGTTCTGGAACGACGCCGAGGGCCGCTGGGACTACGAGGGCTACACGCGGCTCTACAACCTCGTCTACAAGGCCCTGAAGAAGGTCGACAAGGACATCATGGTCGGCGGCCCCTACCTGGTGATGGACAGCCTCGACCCGAAGCAGACCGACGGCACGTCCGACACGGTCAAGGGCCCGTGGGGGCGCATGGACCAGCGGATCCTCGACGCCTTCACCTACTGGAACAAGAACAAGGCGGGCGCCGACTTCGTCGTCGTGGACGGCTCCAGCTACACGAACGACGACGAGATGCTGCCGGACGAGTTCAAGGCGACCGACAAGTTCACGGCCGTCGGCAGGTGGATCGAGCGGCAGACCGGCGATCTGCCCCTGTGGTGGTCCGAGTACTACGTCGAGCCCGCCGACAGCGACGACGAGCGCGACGGCTGGAGCGAGCCGCACCGCGTCGCCGTCCAGGCCTCCGGGATGATCGCGATGGCGAAGGGCGGCGCCACGTCCGGGTTCTACTGGAACCCCGAGGACGAGAAGGGCACCTCGTGCGCCGGGTGCCTGTGGCGGCCCACGGACGCCGCGTCGGGCGGCGGGGCGCTGCCGATGTACGACCTGGTGTCGCGGTTCAACGAGGAGTTCGGGCCCGGCACGCAGTTCGAGACGGTCGCCGTGGCGACGGACGACGTGCCGAACGTCCGGGTGATCGCCGACGACAAGGCCGTCCTCGTGGTCAACACGCTCAACCGGCCCATCAGCGCGAAGATCGACGGCAAGCGGTTCCAGATGCAGGGCTACGAGGTGAAGTGGCTCAAGCGGTGACGGGGCGCCCCCGACCGGGGGCGCCCCACGGGGCCGCACCGATTCCGCCGCCGCCCCGCGCCCGCTGCTGAGCGCCCATCGTGATGAACCGCTACTGCAGACCCATCGTGATGAACCGCTGGATGAGCGACGCGAGGACCACCGCGAGCAGCGGCAGCGAGAACCAGAACGTGCTCTGCAACCAGCGCAGTTGGCGCACGCTGGGCCGCGTCGCCACCCGCACCACCTCGCGGGCCGTGAGCAGCACGATCAGCGCGAGCGCGGCGAGCGCGCCCACCACCGACCACGGCGTCCAGGTGACCTGCGGACCGATCGGGCCCGGGTCCGCCTGCGCCACCTTGCCGGACGGCTCCTTGCGCAGCTGGTACATGGTCACGTCCTCGTTGACGTAGACCTTCTTCAGCTCCTGGCGCGCGTCGAGGTTCTGGACGAGCCGCGTCTCCCACGTCCTGGAGTAGCCGACGTCCATCTCCAGATAGACGACCTGACTCTTGTTGATCATCAGGTACGAGTTCGGGCCCGCGTCCTTGAGCGCCTTGACGAGGCTGCCGACCAGGACCGGGTCGGCCGGCGCGAGCGTCGGCACGTACTGGACCTTCTCCATGTCGCGGGCGCCCCACGGCATCGCCGGCGTCACGTTGTCGACCGTGTCGTTGCTCATCCACAGCAGGCGCACCGTCGGCTTGTCGTGGGCGTACACGTACTCCATCGCGGCGACCTCGCCGGGCCGGATCCGCTCGAACGGCTCGTTGCCCCAGCGGGCCACCAGGAAGCCGCCCATGAGCAGCAGCCCCGCCATGAGCGCGGCCAGCGGGGCCAGGCTGATGCGGTCCTTGTCGCGCTCCTTCGCGGTGACACCGGTCCGCGGGAACAGCGCGAGCCCGGCCAGCAGGGCGGCGCCCGGCAGGGCGAACATGAAGACCCGCAGCGCCATCTCGCCGCCGTACGACTGCATGCCGAAGCCGAGGAACGGGACGAAGGTCAGGACGATCAGGGACCGCTCGCGGTACTTCCAGTCGCGGCGGCGCCACCAGCCCCAGCAGGCGAACGCCATCACACCGCCGGCCAGCAGCACGCGGACGTAGAGGACGAGCTTGTGGGTCGAACTGCCGTCCTGGATACGGCCGGAGACCGACGACGAGACGTTGCCGCCGACACCGCCGACACCGCCGAACAGATCGTTGAAATGGCCCGACCAGTACGGCTCGGCGAGGAAGCCCAGCCAGACGGCGACGAGGACACCGAACAGGAGCGGCAGGCCGCGCAGTTCGGAGCGGCCGACCAGGACGAGGACGGCGAGGACGCCCAGCATCACGAACGGGGTCAGCTGGTGCGCCGGGACCGTCGCCGCGAACAGGGCGATCAGGACCACGAGGAGCACCGCGCGCTGCCGGCGGTCCGTCGGCTCGACCTCCGCCTCGCCGGGGCGCCGCGTGGTCCACAGCACGCGCGGCGCCCGGAACCAGACCAGCAGGATCGCCACGAAGACGAGATAGAGCAGGTACGTGAAGCCCTGCGGCGAGAAGTAGTCCTGACCCACCCAGCCGCTGAGGACGAAGATCCACAGCCCGGTCCACTTGGCCTTCCAGCTCGCCCGCACCGAGCGCAGCAGCAGGAACATCGGTGCCAGGTAGAGGAGTTGGATGGCCAGCGGCCACCAGCGGATGACCTCGCGGAGGTCGCTGACCCCGCAGGCCTTCGCGAGGAACGTGGCCGCCGCGAAGAAGCCCGGCCAGCTCCAGCGGGCGTCCAGGTCGGGGACCGCGGAGCCCGTACGGTCGATGTAGTCCATGAAGCCCAGGTGCTGCCAGGCCGTGGCGAACCGGGGCTCCGTCTCGATGACGGCGGGCAGCGCGTGCAGCGACACGACCGTGGCGAGCAGGGTGAGCAACAGCAGCCGTTTGTGCGGGCGTTCGAGCCACAGCAGGGACGCGAAGACGCCGATCAGCAGGGCCGCGCCGAACAGGGTCATCGGCGGCAGGACCGAGATCAGGCCGAGGCCCCCCATGTCCTCCAGATCGGTGTCGCTCATCCCGAGGACGGGTCCCCAGTACAGGCCGAGGGCCGCGACGAGCAGCAGGGCGAGGACGACGACGGTCGGGGTCAGACGGCCCCGCTCCCGCGGTGCGGACGCGAGGTCCGCGTCGCTCAGGGGGAGCGGTGGTTCGTGCTCGCGCACCGCGGCGGCGGCGCGCCAGGCGACCCCGGACGGGTGCGGCTCGTGCTCCTGGTCCGGCTCAGGGTCCGGTTCGAGCTCCGGCTCCGGTTCGAGCTCCGGCTCCGGTTCGAGCTCCGGCTCCGGTACGGGCGTCTCGACGGCGGAGTCGGATTCCTCCGCGGCGGCGGCCGGGCCCGGCGACAGATCGACCGTGTCGCGCGCGCCGGGCACTCCGGAGCCGCCCTCCGCGTGCCCGTCGCTCGACGCCTGCGAGGCCGAGGCGGACGCGGACGCGGCGGCGTCCGGGGCATCGGGATCCGGCTCGGGCGGCGCCGAGCGCTGTCCCGGCAGCGGCGATTTCAGCGCCCACGTCGGCAGGTGCTCACCGCGCGGCGGCGTCACAGGACCGAGCCGCATGTCGGGCCTCCGCTCCTGGTGGTCCAGATTGAGCTGCACCGCGAGATGCAGCGTGTCGGAATCCATCGCGTCGCGCAGCGCCCACTTCGGGCCCTGCTTCTCCCGCGCACCCGCCGACACCTTCGGCGTGCCCAGATCGGCCAGGTCGCCGTCGGGGGCGGCGCCGTCCACGGCCGGCGACGGGGGAGAGGTGCGCACCACGCGCCACAGCTTCGGCGCGGCGATCGCCACGATCACCGCGAGGGAGGAGATCTCGGCGACGCCCGCGCCCGTCAGCCCCATCCGGGGCAGCAGGAGCAGCGTCAGACCGAGCACCAGGACGCACAACAGGCCCTGGAGCCAAGCGAGTCCGGACGTCCGGCTCTGCGCGCGCAGCACCGCGAAGTACGTCTCCATGACCACGCGCAGCGCCGCCCCGACCGCGAACCAGCGCAGCAGCGGCGTCGCCGCGTCCGCGTAGTCCTGCCCGAAGACGTGCAGCACGTACGGCGCGAGGAGGAAGAGGAGGCCACAGATCGGGATCATGATGCGGGCCATCCGGCGCAGCGCCGCACGGGTGTTGGCCGCGAGCTGTGCCGGGTCGTGCGAGCCCTCGACGGTCAGGGAGGCGCCCATGTTGATCGCCAGCAGATTGACCGTGCCGCCGATCGTGGTGGTGATGTAGAAGTACGCGTTGTCGGAGGAACTGACCTGCGAGGCGATGATCACCGGCACGAGGTAGACGACGGCCAGCGAGAACAGCGAGCCCGTGTAGTCGCCCGCCAGGAAGCGGCCCATCTCGCGCAGCGTCGGCGGATCCGCCTTGCCGTCCGTGGTCGCGATGTGCCGCGGCACGAGGCGGCGGAACACGAGCCAGCCCAGCGGCAGCACCGAGAACGCGATCGCCACGACCCACGACACGAACACGCCGGTCGTCGCGAGCGCCGTCGCGAAGGCGACCAGGAGCCCCAGCTTGACCAGCGAGAACACGGTGTTGCCGACCGGCACCCACAGCGCGCTGCGCAGCCCGGTCAGGACACCGTCCTGGAGCGTGAGCAGCGACCAGGCCACGACGGCCGCGATGAACCCGAGCCCGTTCAGCGGCCCGTGCAGGAACCGGTACGAGGGCCCCCACACGTCGAGCGTGAGGAGGAAGACCAGCGCGGCGCACGCGACCGCGACCGAACTCCCCGCGTAGGTGCGGAAGATGAAGCGCCCGGTGGCGCGCCCGGCGATCGGGATGAAGCGGGCCAGGGCCCCGGTGAGCGTCACGGCGGTGAGTCCCGCGAGGAACTTCATCGCCGCGATCGCCGCCGAGCCCTGCCCGACCGCGTCCGCCGTGTAGTAGTGCGCGGCGGCCAGCCAGAAGCCGACGCCGAGGACACCGGAGATGCCGGTGTTCAGCATCAGCGCGTAGGCGTTACGGAACAGCTGATTCCGACCCCCGGACCCCATGCCGTCTTCGCTGCCCTTCCTGCCGCGGCCCATGCCGGGCAGCCTGAGTCTGCGGCGGGGCGGCGCTGTCGCCTGCCCGGTCGCGGCGTCGGTCGGTGCGGCCTGGGGAGTGGTGGTCGTGTCAGACACGGGTACGGATTGCCTTCCGGCGGGCCTGTCGGGCTCTGCGGACCACGGCGTACCCCTTGGTCAGGGCACGTTCCCTGGCGAAATGACGGCCGATCGCGCGGCCCTCGACCAGCCGCTCGAACTCGGCGATGCCGGTCGAGCGGCGCACGGTGACGCGCCGCAGGGCGTACGGGCCCTGGCGGCGGCGGGCGAGGTCGTTGCCGACGGCGAGCGACTGGGCGAACCCGGCCGCGCGCACCGCCCGCCGCACCCGCCGGTCGGAGTGACCGTACGGGTAGGCGAAGGAGACGGGCTGCCCGCCCAGCTCCGCGGCGACGATCTCCCGGCAGTGCAACAGCTCGAACTCCAGCTCCTTGTCGCCGAGTTGGTCGAGCTGCGGATGCGTGTGCGTGTGACCCCCGATCTCGACGCCGTGCGCGGCGAGCGCCCGCACCTGCGTCCAGTCGAGCATCGTGTCGAGCCCGCCCCCGGTGTCGTACGGGCCGCGCAGCCACCCCGTCGAGACGAACACGGTGGCGGGGAAGCCCTGCGCGGTGAGGGCCGGCAGGGCGTACCGGTGCACGCCCTCGTAGCCGTCGTCGAAGGTGATCAGGACGGGCCGGTCGGGCAGCACCCGGCCGCCGCCGCGCCAGATCCCGGCGAGGTCGGCGGTGGTCAGCGGGGTGTACCCCCGTGCGCCGAGCAGCTCCATCTGCTCGGCGAACTGCCCCGGGGCCACGGACAGCCGGCGGGTCGCCTCGCTCGGCTCGTGGGCGACCGAGTGGTACATCAGGATGGGGACCGGCACCCCGTCGGACGTCCCCTGCCGCGCGCTCATGCCGCCGCCCCCGTCTCCCCCTCGCTCCGGTCGATCTCCACCACGGAGAACGTCGCGGAGCCCCCGCTCCGCGCCCGGAAACTCCCGAGAACGTACCCACCCGCCGCCGCCGTCACTCCGGCCACGATGGCCCCGGCCCGTCCCGCGCCGCCCGGCCTGCCGCGCACGAAGTCCCGCAGGCCCCGCGCCACACCGGCGGGCAGGACCCGGCTGGTGTAGGCGCGCTCGCTCTCAAGTCCCTTGTCCGCACCGACACTGCGGGCGACCAGCGCCTTGGAGAGCCCTTCCGCGTACGTCCGCGTACGGAAGTAGGCGAACCGCTCGCGTCCGGCCGGCACCCGGTGGTGGATGACCGCCCGGTCGTCGATGAGCAGCACCGCGTCCGGTCTGGCGCGGCTCAGGCGGATGCACAGCTCCGTCTCCTCGCAGCCCAGCGGGCGCTTGTCGCCGTCCCGGCCGATCCCGGTCGCGAAGCCGCCCGCGGCGTCGAAGGCGGTCCGCCGGAACGAGGCGTTGCCCCCGAGGACGTTGCGCACCTTCACCTTGCCGGGCGGCAGTCCCTTGTACGTGCAGCCCACCACCCAGTCGAACTCCTCGGGGAACCAGACGGGCCGGCGCCCCGACGCCCAGATCGGCTCGGTGCGCCCGCCGACCGCCATCACCTGGGGGTCGGCGTAGGCGGCGGCGAAATGCCGCAGCCAGTCCCGCTCCGCGACAGCGTCGTCGTCGAGGAACGCGATCACCTCGCCGCGCGAGGCCGCGATCCCCGTGTTCCGCCCGGCGGACAGCCCGCGCGGCCCGGCGTTGGCGAGCACCAGGACGTCCGACGCCTCCGTGAACTCCGCGGAGAGCCGCCCGAGGAGCACCGGGTTGTGGTCGACGACGAGCAGTGTCTCCAGGGCCGGGTACGACTGCGCGCGTACGGAGGAGACGGCGTCGAGGATGTCCTGCCACCGGTCCTCGGTGTACACGCAGATGACGACGGAGACACCCACCTCGGAGCCCGCCCCCGCGAGCCCTTCGGGCGATCGGGGAGCGGGGCCCGGAGCGGCGCCCCGGAACCCCTGCCCATGACGATCCGTCAAGACTTGTCCCCCCGCACCAGGTTGAGCCGGGCCGGAGCGGAGCGGCGGCGCGCGCGCCGGTTCGAGCGCTCGGCGAGGATCACCCTGAGCACCCGCAGCCCGTCCCGCACGGCGCGCAGATTGCTCGCCCCGTGGATGCGCAGGTACTCGTGGCTCGGGATCTCCTGGACCTTCAGGCCCGCCTTGACGACCCGGATGTTCATCAGGGTCTCCACCTCGAACCCGGTGCAGTCGAGGTCGATCTCGTCGAGGCAGTGCCGCCAGAACGCGTTGTACCCGTAGCACAGGTCCGTGTAGCGGGCGCCGAACTTGGCGTTGACGACCGAGCACAGCGCCCAGTTGCCGAGTTTGCGGATCGGGGTCATGTCGTCCGTTCCGCCGCCGTTCGCGAAGCGCGAGCCCTTGGCGAAATCGGCCCCGGAGACGAGCGCCGACACATAACTGACGATCTCCTGGCCGTCGGCCGAACCGTCCGCGTCGACCATCACGATGATGTCGCCCGAGCACGCCTCGAATCCGGTGATCAGGGCATCCCCCTTGCCCTTTCCGTGCTGCGGCACGACCACCACTTCGGGCCACAGTTCGCGGGCCACTTCGACGGTGTCGTCGGTGGAATTCCCGTCGACGAGAACGACTTCGTGGATCCATTCCGGCAGCGTCTTGAAGACGTACGGAAGATTCTCCGCCTCGTTCATGGCGGGAATGACCACGCTCACCCGTGGCGCAATGGCGAGGTGCGTGGAGATCGCCCGGTACTGGCCGGGTATTCGCGCCGGCGTCGTCCCGTCATCGGGAAACACCGGGCGCACAACGGAGCTGCTCATGAGTCTGGTCCCTCTCGTCCGGTGGACCGCCCGCCCCCGGGCGGTCCGGCTGGATATCCGGTTCGAAAGGGGGGTTCTCACTTACGGACATGACGGAATGGATCTCCGTACAGGCCGGGTGAGCTGGCAATACACACCGGTTGGTTGGACCGGCCGCGCGGAACGCGACTCGGCGACCCATGACAAAGAAATGAGCGGCTCACCGAGCACGGCACCCCCCTACCGCGCCCCGCCTCGATCCGTCGCGATCTTGAGCCCTCCCCTAGATCGCATTGCGTGATGGACCGATGCGGGTGGATGTACGACGGTATTGATGATTGTGACTGTATGGCAAGACCTGGAACGAGGCCTCACGTTTTTGTTGTTTTGGGCTTTACCTGAACTGGTGCCCCTCTAGCGGATTTTGCCCATCCGTTTACCGAATCGGATCGCCCACTGAAGAAGGAAGGCGAGGGCGCTGAGCGCCCCCACGGCGATGACCCCGCCGTTCACCGACCAGCGGTGGGTGGCGAGCATGCCCTGGGCCACCAGCATCACCACGGCGACCGCGCCGGCGGCCGAGGTGAGGAGGCGGGCCCATGGGTCGAGGCCGCGCAGGGCCGCGGCGAACGCGGCACCGGGCGCGGCGAGCAGGAAGAAGAGCGCGAGTGGTCCGCGCAGCGGAGAGCCGGCACCCGAGAGCGCGAGGGCGAGACCCGCCGCCCCCGCGACGACGCCCGCCCCCGCGAGCAGGTACCACACGTCTCTGCCGGACGGTGCGTCCGCCGGGCCGTCTCCCGGACCGCCGGATGACGACGGCTTGATGCCTATGGTCTGCATTGGCGACTTTGCCCCCCGACGCGCCGGATGCCGGGCTTCAATGTCGCGCAGTGGCGGGGGCGGCGTCAAGATGCGGCGGGTATGGGCGGGGATCTGTGGTAACTGCCGTTCGCTCCAGCTGAGTTGATGGATGATCAGCTTCCGCCTCAATGTCCCCTCGCGACATCGGCCGTACCTCCGCGCCGCGCTCTCTACGGGCGTAGATCACAAGAGATGAGGGTATGTCAGTTCTGACATGCACCTGCAATGAACCTCGGGCGAATGTCGGGCTCCGGTACTTCCCGGTAACTCTGTGGCGTGCTACCACAGTTGTGGCAGAGATCCTGCTAAGGGAGGTTCCATGAGACGTTTCCGACTTGCGGCATACGTGACCTCGTTCCTCTTCGCGGCGACAGCGGCCCTCACCGGGGCAGGCGCCGCGCAGGCAGCGGACAACACCCCCTCGACCTTGGCGGCCACCGGCTATGTGGCCCTCGGCGACTCGTACTCCTCCGGGGTCGGCGCCGGTAGCTACGACAGCGCCAGCGGCGACTGCAAGCGCTCCACGAAGGCGTACCCGGCCTTGTGGGCGGCGGCCCACTCACCCTCAAGCTTCCATTTCACCGCGTGCTCGGGTGCTCGTACGGGTGATGTCCTCTCCGGTCAGCTCGGCCCGCTCGGCGCGGGAACCGGGCTGGTGTCCCTCAGCGTCGGAGGCAATGACGCGGGCTTCGCCGACGTCATGACGACCTGTGTCCTCTACTCCGAGTCCACGTGCGTGTCCCGCGTCAACGAGGCTCGCGCGTACGTCACTTCGACCCTGCCCGGCAAGCTCGACCAGGTGTACTCGGCGATCAGCGCGAAGGCTCCGGCCGCCCATGTGGTGGTCCTCGGCTACCCCCGCTTCTACAAGATCGGCGGGTCCTGCATCGCGGGACTCTCCGACACCGAGCGCTCCGCCATCAACAGCGCCGCGGACCTGCTCAACTCCACCACCGCCAAGCGCGCCGCCGACCACGGCTTCACCTTCGGCGACGTGACGACCACGTTCACCGGCCACGAGATCTGCTCCGGCTCGTCCTGGCTGCACAGCGTCAACTGGACCAACATCGGCGAGTCGTACCACCCGACCGCCGCCGGACAGTCGGGCGGCTACCTGCCCGTCTTCACGTCCGCCGCCTGATCAGCGCCTCAGTACGTCGGTGAACCGGTGGTGGCCCCCGTCGTCGGGGTCACCACCTCGCACGTGACCGCATAGGCCACGTAGTTCGAGGTGACGGCGACCGGGCTGCGGACCTCGACCGCGATCTCGTTGTGCAGCGTCCCGCCCTCGTCGTACGCCGTCTGCGTGGTGTTGACCGTACGGCTCTTCGCGTCACCCGAGCCGAAGCTCAGCGTCTTCCACCCCGGGTCCGACGGCTCCCCGCTCCGCGTCACCCACCGGTACTCGACCTTGACCGGAGTGCGCCCCACGGTGATCGTCGCCGCGAACGCGGGGGCCTCGGCCGCGGGCGGCGGACACGCCCCCGAGTAACTGCCGCGCACCGCCCGCACGCTCACCCGCACGGACTGGGCGGGCGTGGTGGTGTGCCCGCCGCTGTTGCCGCCGTTCCCGTTCCCGTTCCCGTTGCCGGAACCGCCGCTCCCGCTGGTGCCGTTCCCGTCGGTGCCGCCCGTGCTGTTCCCGCCGTCACCGGATCCCGAGCCGCCGCCCGACGAACCCGCTCCGCCCCCGTTGTTCGCACTGCCGCCGCTGGAGCCGCCGTTGCCGCCACCGGAGGAGCCACCGCCGTCGTCCCGGTTGAGCAGCGCGTACGTGAGACCGCCGATGGCCAGGAGCAGGGCGACGATCCCCGCCATCAGCGCGAGCGAGGCGCGGCGGGCCTGACGCTCGCCGGTGTCGGCGGGGACGGTCGTCGCGGTCGACGCGGGACCGGCGCCGAACGCCGCGCCGGACAGCGGCGGCGTGGGCGTGGCCGGCTGCTGCGACGTCATCGTCGGCAGCGCGGCGAGCGGGGCGCCCCGCACCGGCTCCCCGCGCAACGTGCCGCCCGCGCCCACGATCCGCAGATCGCGCTCGGCGTCCGCCGCGGACGTGCGCTCGGCCGGATCCTTGCGCAGCAGCCCCTCGATGATCGGGGTCAGCGGGCCCGCCCGGCGCGGCGGCGGCAACTCCTCGTCCACGACCGCGCGCAGCGTGCTCAGCGGGGTGTCCTGCCGGAACGGCGAGTGCCCCTCCACGGCCGCGTACAGCAGCACCCCGAGCGACCACAGGTCCGACTCGGGGCCGGGCCTGCGTCCCAACGCCCGCTCCGGGGCGAGGAATTCGGGCGATCCGATGACCTCGCCGGTCATCGTGAGCGCCTGCGTGCCCTCCACCATCGCGATGCCGAAGTCGGTCAGGACGACCCGGCCCTCGTTCGACAGGAGGACGTTCCCCGGCTTCACGTCGCGGTGCAGCACTCCTGCCTCGTGCGCCGCACGCAGCGCCGCGAGGACCTCGGCGCCGATGTGCGCGGCACGCTGCGGCGACAGGGGTCCCTCGGCGTCGAGCTGGTCCGCGAGCGAGATGCCGCGGATCAACTCCATGACCACCCAGGGGCGTTGTTCGTCGGTGGCCACGTCGTACAGCGTGATCACGTTCCGGTGCGCGATACGGGCCGCGGCCCACGCCTCGCGTTCGAGCCGCGCGTACATCCGCTCCACATCGGCCGTCATGAGCCCGGCCGGGGCCCGAACCTCCTTCACGGCGACCTCGCGGCCGAGCACCTCGTCGCGCGCCCGCCACACGGTGCCCATGCCGCCCTCGCCGAGCGGATCGAGCAGCCGGTACCGGCCCGCGACCAACCGCTCACTGCCCGGCCCTGTGCTCACGGTGCCCCCAAGCCCCGATGTCCTACGAGACAAGTCAGAACAAAAGACAAGTCAGAACAAAAGTAGCTCAACCGAGCGCCGTTGCGGCCCCCTTGACCACCAATCCGCACCCCAGGGCGAGGACGACACAGGCCGAACCGAACGGCACCGTGCGGCTCACGCCCCGGCGCAGCAGCGCCCCGAACCGGCCCCCCTCCCGCCGCGGGCGTTCGGCGAGCGCCCGCGCGATCCGTCCGCCGACCCGCACCACGGCGAGCCCGACGGCGGTGAGGGTGAGGGCGAGCCCGGCCCCGTAGCCCACGACGAGCAGCAGTCCGAACCACGCCTTGCCGAGCGCGGCGGCGCCGACGAGCACGACGACGGCGGAAGGGCTCGGGACGAGCCCGCCGGCGAATCCCAGGAAGAGGGTGCCGCGCAGGCTCGTGAGGGGTGGGTGGTGAGGGTGACGGCCCCCGTGGGAGTGTCCGTGCTCGTGCTCGTGTCCGTGACTGTGCTCGTGTCCGTGACTGCGCTCGCGCCCGTGGTCGTGCGTGTGTGCGTGGTGGCGGCGCTGCCACGCCTTGCGTACGAGCACCACGCCGGCGCCCGTCACCAGGACGCCGCTGGCCACGCCGAGCCAGGCCACCACCGACGGCGCCGCCGCCGACCCCGCGACGACCAGGGCGCCGAGGGCGATCACGCCCAGGGTGTGCGTCACCGTCACCGACGCGGCCAGCGGCATGACGTCCCGCATCCGGGCCCCGCCGCGCGCGGCCGCCGTCGCCGCCATCAGCGTCTTCCCATGGCCGGGGGCCAGGGCGTGCAGGGCGCCGAGCAGCAAGGACGTGGCCAGGGCGAGCGCGGCGAACCCCGGCGTGAGGTGGTGCCGCCCCACGAGCCCGGTCAGCGCGCCGGTCCACCGGTCGGCGCCGCGCGGCAGGATCCCGGCGGCGGGCGACGGCGTGCGTTCCGTGGCGCCGAGCGCCGGTCCGCCGGGGGCGACGCGCAGGGAGGCGGTCGTCGTGTCCGGCGGTGAGCCGAGGAGAGGGCGCGGGTAACGGGTGAGCCGCTCGGAGACGGAGGCGCGGGGCACGTCGCTGCGGGTCAGCGTGGTGCGATCGCCCTGCGCGGTGACCTCGTGCCAGCCGGGCCCCTGCCGGGCGGGGCTGTGGAACGCCACGGCGGTCACGTCGGCGCCCCGGGGAGCGGGACGCCGAACGCGCACTCCAGGCGCAGCGTGTGCAGCCCCGCCTGGCCCGGCCGCCGCTCCGCGTGGCTGCGGCCGGGGGTGACGCCGACGCGGGTCCCGTCGACGTCGACCTGTGTCCCACGAGCCGCGGCACGACACCGCTCCGCGGCCCACCGCGCCGCCCCCGCACGCGCGACGGCCGGTTCGGCCTGCGTCGCGGGGATCTCGGCGAGGTCCTCGACGTGCGTGATCCGCAGCCGCCCCGGACCGGCGACGAGACCGTCGTACGTGTTGGTGGTGAAGTTGCCGAGGGGTGCGCGGACGCGGCACCGGTGGGCAGGGCGAGCGCGGCCGCGACGCCGAGCAGCAGCACGACGCCCCGGCGCGCGAGACGGGCCGGGTACCTCATGACGCCTCCCGCAGCAGCGCACGCGCCGCGGCCGCCCCCGTGGGCGAGAACCCCGGGTTCAGGCGGAGCGCGCGGCCCAGCCACTCCCGCCGCTCCGCGCCCCGCGCGACGACCCCCGGTGGTAGAAGAAGGACGCGTCGGGGAACCCCGTGCGCGTCGCGAACCGCGCGTAGCGCAGCGCCTGGGCGTCGCGGCCGTTCACGTGCAGCGCCCACGCCAGCGCGTCCGCCGTGTGCACGGTGTGCCGCCGCCCCCACTCGGCCCGCGCCGCCCGCAGCGCCGCCGCCCGGTCCCCGTGGTCCGCCGCGGCCAGCGCGGTGTCGAGGTCCACGTCGACCCCGTTGGCGCGGGCCAGCCGGGTCCACGCCGCGACCAGGCCGTACTGCTCACGGGCCGCCTTCGACTCGCCCCGGGCGTCGTACAGTTCGCCGAGCGCGACCAGCGGACCCGGCAGCGGATACCGCGCCACCACGTCCCGCAGATCCCGGACGGCTCCCGCCAGATCGCCCTTCCCGGCCCGCGCCCGCCCCCGGCACTCCAGGGCCGCCACGGACCCCGCGTCCGCGCGCAGCGCCCGCCCGCACCACTTCATCGCGCCCTTGACGTCGCCCTGGCGCCACGCCAGTTGACCGAGTGCCGTCGTCACGTACGCGACGTCGCCGGACGCCGACGATCCCGCCAGCGCCTGTTCGAGGACGCGGCGGGCGCCCGTGACGTCGCCGCGCAGTTCACGTACGTACGAGAACCGCGTGAAGACCGGTACGCCGGGGCGCCGGGCGTCCGCCTCGTCGGCGGCGCGGGCGGCGTCGGCGTACCGGCCGAGCTCGACGAGCGCGTCGATCCGTACGGCGAGGGCGCGCTCGCCGTACGGGTTCACGGCGAGCGCGCGGCGGGCGTCACGCAGCGCACCCCGGAAGTCGTGCCGTGCGGCGGCGAGCGCGGCGCGTCCGGCGAGAGCCGCGTCGTTGCCGTCGGGGCGCAGCTTCAACGAGCGGTCGAGGGCCCGCTGCGCCTCGGCGTACCGGGACGGGTCGCCGAGCGTGCGGGCCTGTTCCACGTACGCGGTGCCGAGCGTCGCCCAGGCCGTGAAGTCCTTCGGCTGGGAGCGGAGACGGGACTGGAGGGCGCGCACGCCCCGGTCGAGGCCGGCGCTGCCCAGCCCTGGCCCCGGCGGCGGTGCGGCGGGCGCGACGGCGGCCGGCGCGGGATCGGGGCCACCGCCCCCGCTCCCGCCGGTCACGACCGCACCCCCGGTGAGGGCGAGCGCCAGCGCGCAGGCGGCGACGGCGGTCCGTCCTGAGAAGCGCGGAGCCATGAGCGGTGCCTTTCTGTGAGCGGAACGTGGTGCGCGGAACGGGGAGGGTGAAGGCGCGGTCCGCCGGGGACCTCAAGCGGACCGCGCCGTCCGAGGGAGGGGTCAGCCGACCCCGCGACGGGTCACAGGACCCCACGGCGCCGGCCGCGCGACCGCCACCACGCCAGGCCGAGCCCGACGAGCAGCACTCCGGCGAAACCGGCCGATGCCGACGCGACCAGCACCGTGTCGGTCGCGTCACCGGACCCGGTCGCGTCCGAACTGCCGCTCAGCGCACCTCCGTTGAGCGCGCTCCGCGCCGCGCTGTCGCCGCCGCCCTGCTTCTTGGCGAGCGGGCCGCGCGAGCCCGCCGTGGGCAGCGCCACGTACGGGAAGGTGTCGCCGAACTTCTGGTCGTTCGCGTTCACCGCGTCACCCAGGTCGTTCTTGTTGCCCAGGAGTTCACCCTCGACGGCCTGCAACTCGATGTCGACGACGTCGTCCGTGAGCCGGCGCCCGTTGGGGAACCCGGCGTTGTCCCCGTCGAGGACACCCAGCCGCTTCGGTGAACTCGTCGGCTTGACCGACGTGTTGAGACGCAGCATCTCCGCGGGCCGTACGTTCGGCGGCTTCGTCAGACCCTTCACACCGGTCAGGAACACCGACACCAGGTCGCCCCGGGGCTCCTTCGGCGCGGGCAGTTTGTAGATCGCCTCCAGGAGCTTCGGCAGCTCCGGCTCGGTGACGTACGGCAGGAAGTCCGCGTCGTTCCACGGGTGCGAGGCGTTGAACCTGTCCTTGTCCTTCCGCGGCACCACCACCTCGTTGACCAGCGGTGAACCCAGCCGCGATACCTGTGTCCAGCCGCCCTTGGCGTTCTTGCGCTGGGTCGTGGACCAGATGCCGACGATCGGCTGCTCCGCCGACTGCCGGATCGTCGACGTCGGCACCTGGAGCGCCAGGGTGTTCACGTTGTAACCGGCCAGCGTGTCCCGGCCGACCTCCGACAGATCGCCGCCGTAGAGCAGGTCGAAGACGCGCAGATCGAGGAAGAACGGATCGTCGGCCTGACCGGCGAACGCCGTCCCCCCGCCCGCCAGGGGATGTATCGCCTGGTCGCGCAGCTTCTTGTAGTCGGGCATCGACGCCTTGCCCACGTTCGACGGCGCGACCGGAACCTGGTGCGCGATCTTCGTGGTGGACACCACCTTCTGGTGGTCCAGCTTCAGCAGGTCGATGTCGTAGGTCTGCGTCACGTTCAGGTCCGGGTCGTCGAGGCTGCTCACCGGGCCCGTGTTGTAGAGGAACGTGTCGCCGTTCTTGGTGTGCGTGTCGAAGGTCCAGCGGTACAGCAGGTCGCCCTGCCCGTCGCCGTCGCTGTCGATGTGCACGTCGTGCTGCGAGTCCTCGGCGAACGGGAAGAAGTTCGGCCCGCCCGCCGGCTCCTCGAACGGGATCCAGTTCGCGACGATCGTCGTCGTGTCCGGCTTGTCGGGGCTGACGAACGCGTACACGTCCGTGTTGTCGTGCTGCGGATCCCCCGAGATGAGCGGCGCCTCCCGGTGGCTGGAGGCCCGGGCCTGCCCGGGTTGCAGCGCGGTCGCTCCGGCGGCTGCGAGCCCCCCTGCGGCCAGCGCGCCACTGATGAGCGCGGCCAGGGAGCGAACTCCCCGGCGGTTCCTGGCAGTTGCTGTCATCGCGTCCGTCCCTCTGTCCGTCGGTGCCCGCACCGCGCGAGCCTCTTGCCCCTGCTTTCGGGGCACGGGGCCCGGCGGATTGGTCCGGGATTCCGGGACATCCGCGCGCGACCCATCCGCGCGCACCCCTGTCTCCGAATGACCTCCCGCAGCACAATGAGCGGGCCGAGAACGGGAGACCGGATGGAAGTCGTGGACAGCGCCGACGTACTGCTCACCCGGGTGGGGCGCGGTGACCAGCGGGCCTTCGAGGAGCTGTACGGGCAGGTGTCGGGCCCGGTGTACGGGCTGGTGCGCCGCGTGCTGCGGGACCCCGCGCAGTCCGAGGAGGTGACCCAGGAGGTGCTTCTCGAACTGTGGCGCACCGCGGCTCGCTACGACCCGGCCCGCGGCGGCGCCCTCTCCTGGGTCCTCACGCTCGCCCACCGCAGGGCCGTCGACCGGGTGCGCAGCGTGCGGGCCGCGGGGAGCGGGAACAGCGCGCCGCCCGGCGGGCCGACCCGCCGGCCTTCGACCAGGTCGCCGAGGAGGTCGAGAGCGGGCTCGAACGGGACTGGGTGCGCCGCTGCCTGGGCCGCCTCACCGACCTCCAGCGCCAGGCCGTCACCCTCGCCTACTACGACGGCTACACCTACCGCGAGGTCGCCCGCCGCCTGTCCGTGCCGCTCGGCACCGTCAAGACCCGGATGCGCGACGGCCTGCTGCGGCTGCGGTCCTGTCTGGACGGGGCCTCCGCGTGAGCCGCTTCCCGTGGTCGGCGGGCACCGTCCACTCGCTCGCGGTCGCGTACGCCCTCGACGCCCTCGGGCCGCGCGAACACGCACGATTCGAACGGCACTTGGCCCGCTGCGAACGCTGTGCCGCCGAGGTCCGCGCCCACTCCGTCGACACCCTGCGGCTCGCCCGCGCGGCCTCGGTGCCCGCGCCGCCCGGCCTGCGCGAGCGCGTTCTGAGCGCCGTCCGCACGCTGGAACAGGAGCCGAACGCGCCGCTCCGCGAACCGCCGCGGCCCGCGCCCGCGCGCCGCCGCCCCCTGCTCGTGCCGCTCGCCGCGGGCGCCGCCGTGCTCGCGCTCGTCGCCGCCGCCCTGCTCGGCGTGGAGCTGACCCGCACTCAGGACCGGCTGGCCGCACAGAAGTCCGAGGCACGTGAGATCGCCCACGTTCTCGCCGCCCCGGACGCGCGCGTGACGCATGACGAGGGCATGTCCGTCGTCGCCTCGCCCACGCTGCGCAGCGCCGTGATCACCGTCAAGGATCTTTCCGCCCCGCCGCGCGGAAGCGACCATCAACTCTGGGTGATCTCCGAGGCGAGGCCGCCGCGCTCGCTCGGCGTGCTGCCCGATGGGGGGCCCGACACGCCGATCCTGGCCTCCGGCTTGACGTCCCACGTTTCTTCACTCGCTGTGACGACCGAACCTGACGGCGGCTCGAAGCGGCCCACAACTGCCCCAGTTGTCCAACTCGCCCTGGAATCAGTCGGATTCGGAGAGTAACCGTCGAGACGGCGTCAACCTCCTTATGAGGGAGGTGAATCCTGTGACCGGGATACACGAGTGTCACGCGGGGGCGATAGGGTTAACCTGCCCGGGCCGGGTGCCCTCGTATGGGTGGGGAGTGACATGGAACAGATAACAGTGCGCAGCAGGCCTCGAGTGCCTGCGATCACCTGCGGGAGCAGCGCGACAAGCTCGCGCCTCGACCGCCATCTCTCGGTGCTCGGCGGTCCTGCCGTCCCGCAGCGCGAGGTGGCCGAGGCGACGACGCTGATGCGTGAGCTCACCGCGCGTGACACCGCGCACGAGCGCGGCGGAAGCCGTGCACGGATGCGACGGGTCTCGCTCTTCGCACCACTGCGGCGCCTGCGCCGCTCGTTGTTCGGCGGCCACTAACCCGGCCGCCCGTCCAGCAGGGCCGAGGCCCGTATCCGATCTCCGCGCCGTCCGGCGTACCGCTGCGCATTTCCGCGACCGTCATCCCCACGGCATGCGGCGGACGTCACGGCAGGAGAGTCGGGTGCGGGCCTTTGTCATGCCCGCACACCGCGCCCGCGCCCGCGCCCGTAACAGCCTTGTCATGCACGGATGTTGACGGAGCAACCTTCAGGGGCCACTGTGCAATTGATCTCCCCCACCCTCGAACCAGGCTTCGCCAGGCTCGGGCGGGAGGTGCCCCTATGGCCGATACAGCTACACCAACCTCACCCCCGGAGGTGCGCGTGTGTGACCTGCACGACCAGCACGAGCACAACGAAGCCCTGATCGCCTCGGGCCCCCGGCTCAGCAGACGCCGGATCATGCAACTGCTCGGCGCGGCCGGCGTGACCGCGGCCGCCATGACGGCGGAGGCCGACCCGGCGATGGCCGCGGCCGACGACGCCGTGGACACCGACCCCGCCGCCTACCGAGCCCCCGAGGGCCTCGCGGAGGACAGCCCCGCCAAGTCCTCGGCCCTCGACTGGATCGGCTCCAACGCCTCCCGGATCACCGGCCTGAACGCCGAGATCTGGGAGCACGCCGAACTGTCCCTGCGCGAGTGGAACTCCTCGCTCGCCGAGGCCGGCTTCCTCGAACGGGCCGGATTCGACGTCCAGTTCGGCACGGCCGGCTTCCCGACCGCGTTCACCGCGACCTTCACGTACGGCAAGGGCGGCCCGGTCCTCGGCTTCAGCGGCGAGTACGACGCCCTGCCCGGCCTGTCGCAGAGCAAGGGCGTCGGACACCACGATCCGCGCGAGTACGTCCACGACCCGTTCGCCCCGAGCTACGGGCCGGGCCACGGCTGCGGTCACAGCGCACTCGGCACCGCCGCGGCGGCAGCGGCCGCCGCCGTCGCCCAGGCAGCCAAGAAGCACAAGCTCCCCGTCACCGTGAAGTTCTTCGGCTCGACCGCCGAGGAGACCCTGATCGGCAAGACGTACGCGGTCAGCAAGGGCGTGTACGAGGGCCTGGACGCCTTCCTCGACTGGCACCCCTCCACGGCCAACGCCACCGGCTGGGGCACGACCACGGCCATGACCGCCGTGACCTTCACCTTCCTCGGCGTCGCGGGCCACGGCGGCACCCCGCTCGGCAACAAGTCGGCGCTCGACGCCGCCGTGATGATGGCGACCATGTCGGAGTTCCTGCGCGAGGAGAACCTCGCGCCGTCCGGCCGCCTGCACTGGGTCATCAACAACGGCGGCGACATACCGAATGTCACTCCGGAGATCGCGGAGATCAGTTACTACGTACGCGAAGGCAGCCCGGCCCGCGTCCAGGTCCTGCTCGACAAGGTGATCGCCGTCTCCGAGGCCGCCGCCAAGGCCTCGCAGACCAAGGTGCAGCACCGGATCACCTCCGCCTGCTGGAACCAGCTGCCCTCCAAGTCCTTCGCGGAGCTGCTCCACGAGAACATGCGGCAGATCGGCCCGCCGCGGTTCAGTGACGAGGCGCACACCCTGGCGAAGCAGCTCCAGGAGTCGCTCGGCCTGCCGCAGCAGGGCATGCACGCCAAGGTCGCCGACCTCACCCCGCCCAACCCGGCCTTCCTGGGCGGCGGTTCGACCGATGTCGCCGACATCAGCTGGAACGTGCCGACCGTGTCGATGGGCGCGGCGCTCGCCCCGATCGGCACCAAGATGCACACCTGGTCCACCGCCTCCTGCGCGGCGGCCGCACCCGGCCAGGCGGCGGTCGTGGCCGCCGCGAAGTACCTGGCGGCGACGGCGGTCGACCTGATCACGCAGCCCGCTCGCCTGAAGGCGGTCAAGGACGAGTTCAAGGAGCGCACGAAGGGCGTGCGGTGGAAGACGGCCCTGCCGGACGGCTATGAGCCGCCGATGTACGAGCCGCCGGCCTGGTTCCTGAAGAAGACCGGCCAGAAGTGGCCGCCGAGCAACATCACCTGGCCACCGAAGAGGGTCGTCTCCCAGGAGAAGTTCTCGTCCCTGGGCCCGGAGCTGTCCCCGCAGGTCTAGGCAGGTCCAGGCAGGTCCAGGCAGGTCGAGCCGTCGGCGTCCCGCTCGCCGTCAGCCGCGCGTGCAGCGGCGGACGGCGAGCGGGACACACACCGCGAGCAGCACCGCGCACCAGGTCAGCGAACCGGCCACCGGGTGCGTCACCGGCCAGGCGGAGCCGTGCGGCACCGCCGCGTTGCCGCACAGGTCGCGCAGGGCCGTGCTCACGGCGCTGATCGGGTTCCACTCGGCCAGGGTGCGGGCCACGGCGGGCATGCCGTCGGTCGGGATGTACGCGTTCGACAGGAGCGGCAACATGAAGGTGACGCCCGCCAGTTGACTGGCCGCCTCCTCGCTGCGCGACAGCAGCCCGAGCAGGATCCCGACCCACGTCGCCGTGAACCGGAAGAGCAGCAGCAGCCCGAACGCGGCCACGGCCCCCGCCGCCCCGCCCTCGATCCGCCACCCCATCGCGAGCCCGACGAGCACCAGCGGCACCATGCCCACCGTCGTCGTCACGAGATCGGCGACGGCCTGCCCGAGCGGGACCGCCGACCGGCTCATCGGCAGCGTACGGAAGCGGTCCATCACACCGCGGTGCGCGTCCTGCGCGGCGGTGAACATGCCCGTCATGATGCCGTTGGCCGCGGTCGCCACCAGCATCCCGGGCACCAGGAACGCCCGGTACTCGGCTCCCGGCATCGCGAGCGCGCCGCCGAAGACGTAGCCGAAGAACAGCAGGAAGACGATCGGCATCGTCTGCGTCATGATCAGGATCGCCGGGGCGTGCCGCAGCCGCTGGAGGTGACGGCCGAGGACGGCGCCGCCGTCGTACAGGATCGCGCTCACGCGGCGACCTCCTTCGTGGTCCGGGCCGCGGTCAGCCGCAGGAACACCTCGTCGAGGGTCGGCGGGCGCAGACTCGCGTCCATCAACGGGACGCCGCACGCGTCGAGTTCGCGGACGACACGGGGGAGCGTGACGGCCGGATCGAGGACGACCGCGCCGACCGTGCGCCGCTCGGGGGACAGCACCGGCCGTGAGCCGGTGAGTTGGTCGAGGACGACGGCGGCGGCGTGCAGCCCCGGCTCGCCCGCCTCCTCGGTGACGACGACCTCCGCGTAGCTGCCGAGCCGGCCCTTGAGTTCGGCGGGGGTGCCCGCGTGGGCGGCGCGGCCGCCGTCGATCAGCACGATCTCGTCGGCCAGCCGGTCGGCCTCGTCGAGGTACTGCGTGGTCAGGAGCACCGTGGTGCCCTCGTGGGCCAGCTCGCGCACCGCGTCCCAGATCTCGTTCCTGCTGTGCGGGTCGAGGCCGGTCGTCGGCTCGTCGAGGAAGAGCACGGCGGGCCGGGTGAGCAGGCTCGCGGCGAGGTCGAGGCGGCGCCGCATGCCGCCGGAGTAGGTGCGCGCGGTGCGGTCGGCGGCCTCGACCAGGCCGAACCGCTCCAGGAGTTCCTCGGCCCTGCCGCGCGGCGCCCGCAGCAGCCGCCCGAACAGACGCAGGTTCTCGCGGCCGGTGAGGTCGCCGTCGACCGAGGCGTACTGACCGGTGACGCCGATGCGGCGGCGCACGCCGCCGGGGTCCCGCGCGAGGTCGTGCCCCGCCACCCGCGCCGTCCCGGCGTCCGGGCGCAGCAGCGTTGTCAGCACCCGTACGGCCGTCGTCTTGCCCGCTCCGTTCGGCCCGAGCAGGCCGCACACCGAGCCCTCCCGTACGGCCAGATCGAGGCCGCGCAGCGCGTGCACGGCGTTGGCACCCGAACCGAATCGCTTCTCCAGACCTTCACTAAGTACAGCGTACGTAGAAGTCATGGCGACACCGTAGCGCACTACGTACGGTGTACGTAACTAGGATGGTGCGCGAGGTGATGATCCATGGCGGGCCGAGCGGCCGAACCCGAAGTGATCTGGGCGCGCCCCGAGCGCGCCGGGAGGGGCCCCAGGCCGGCCCACAGCCGGGCCGACATCGCGGCGGCGGCCGTCCGCGTGGCCGACGCCGAGGGCATCGAGGCGGTGTCCATGCGCAAGATGGCGGCCGAGCTCGGCATGGGCACGATGTCGCTCTACAACTACGTCCCGCGCAAGGAGGACCTGTACGAGCTGATGGTCGACGCCGTCAGCGGCGAGTACGTCTACCGGGACCCGAGCGGCGACTGGCGCGCGGACGTCCTGGGACTCGCCCGGCAGGCACGGGCGTTGATGCACCGGCACCCGTGGCTGCCCCGCCTCATGTCACCGGTCTACGGCTTCAGCCCCAACGCGCTGCGGTACCTGGAGCACTGCATGGCCTGCCTGGACCCGCTGGAACTCCCGTACGGCACCAAGATGGAGCTGATCGCGGCCGTGACCAGTGTGGTGACCACGTACGTCGCCAACGAGATCGCCACCGCCGAACGCACCCGGTCCCTGCCGTGGAGCGCCGAGCAGGAGCAGGCCGCGCGGATCGCCTACCTGGGCGCGCAGGTGGCGTCGGGCCGGTACCCGCGGCTCGCCGCGGCGTTCATGGAGGACTCGGGGCCGATCGACCTGGAGGCGGTCTTCGAGCGGGCCCTGCGACGGACCCTGGAAGGCTTCGCCGCCGGATGACGCCCGGCGGCCGCGCGGGTCAGAGGATCGCGAACTGCCCGCCCGGACCCTCCTCCTGGTGGTCGAGCACGGAGGCGGGCCGGCGCGCGCCGGCCGGTACGGGCAGGATGCGCGCGCGCCGCAGCGCGTCCTGCGTGAGCCGATCGCCGAGGGCGTCCCGCAGCCCGTCCAGGAGCGGCCGCAGTTCGGCGAGGAGCGCGAGCACCGTCACGATCTCCAGGAGCTCCGACGTCCACGGCTGCGGCCAGGCGGACGGACGCACCGCCGCCAGGGTGCCCGGCTCGGCGGGAGCGGTCCTGCGCGCGAACCACTGCTCGAGGACGCGCACCCCGCTGACCTGGAAGTCCCAGGCCGCCTCCGGGACCGGCGAGATGCGGCCGTCGCCGAGGAACAGGGCCTCCTCCTTGCGGTCGTAGAGCAGCTCGGTGGGGCGGGGCGGCAGCGGGGCGCGCACGTACGGGCGGCGCCCGCCGGGCAGCTTCGGCCGCTCGCTGCCGGGGGCGCGCCGCTGCAACCACACGGCGCGGCGGCCCAGTTCGACCCCGCGCGCCCAGACGTCCGCGTCGTCGGGCAGCGGCACGCGGACGTCCTTGCCGTCGCGCACGGCCAGGGCCGTCACCCAGGCGAACAGGTCGTCGGCGGTGACCTCGTGGTCGTAGAGGCCGGACAGGTGGGTGAGCAGTCCCGGCGCCACGTTCGGCTCGACGCCGTGCGGGCGGCGGTACAGCGGGCGGATCCGGCCGGGCCGGCCCGCGGGGAGCGGCCCTCGGGCAGGACGGCGCTGGCCAGGACCACGGGGCCGCCGGCGTCCGGCACGTGGCCCTGCTCCACCAGGTACGACTGCCGCTCGTCGGCGACCCGCCACAGTTCGGGCCGGGCCGCGTCGAGCAGCCGCTGGTCCGGGATGAGCCACTGTTCGTCGAAGGGGCCGTGCAGCACGCGCACCGGCTCCGGACACGGTCCGTCGGCGTGCGCCAGCGGTTCCGTACCCGCGCGCTGACCGGGGAGTTGGGCCGCGGCGGCGTACAGCGTGCGGGTGCGCGAGGGTTCGAGCAGGGCCTCGCGCTCGCCCGTCTCCGCGCGGACGAACGCGGCCCAACGGGCCTTGAGCGAGGCGGGATCGGGTGCCACGGGCCAGCCGCGGCCGAGCCGCAGCGGGGCGACGGACCACGGCATGAGGTCCGCGAGCAGCGGAGCGTCGGTGTCGGGCGTCACCAGGGCATCGTACTCAGTGCGCTTCCAGCGTCACCGTGAACGAGAAGCGGTCGCCGCGGTAGTGGATCACCGCCACGTCGAGGACCTGGCCGTCCTCGTCGTACGTGATCCCCGTGTAGTGCAGGATCGGGCTGAGCAGCGGCACGTTCAGGAGCCGGGCCGTCTCCGGGTCGGCCAGCCGCGCCTCCACCGAGTCCGTGATCCGGCTGATCCGCACCCCGACCACGTCGCGCAGCACCTTCGTCATGGGCCAGCGCGCGAGGTCGGCGACGTCGACCCGCTCACCGAGGTCGGGCCGCAGGTAGTTGCGGGCGTGGTTGGTCGGCTCGCCGGTCTTCTCGTCGCTGCGCAGCCGGTGGTACGTGGGGGCGGTCGTCGTCCCCGGGAACAGGTCGGCGTAGGCCGCGGGCAGCGGGGCGGGCCCGTGCGCGAGGACCTCGGTCGTCATGCCGGACTGCTGCGCGACGATGGCGTCCACGGAGCCGAGCAGCCGCACGGGCGTCCCGCGCCGGGCGTCCGGTTCGATGAACGTGCCGCGACGGCGGTGCCGCGTGATGAGCCCCTCGTCCTCCAGCTCCTTCAGCGCCTGCCGCATCGTGAGCACGGAGACCCCGTAGTGGGCCGCGAGCCGCTCCTCGGTGGGCAGCCGCAGCGGGTCCTGCGGGGAGCGCCCCAGTATGGAGGCGCGCAGAGACTGCGACACCTGATACCAGAGCGGCAGTTTGCGGTTCAGGACGATCGAGTCCGGGGCGAATGACGTCACGGGGCTATCCGTATCGGTCGCGGGGCGGGGATGCAATGCGGCGGGTGCGGCGCGGACGGGACGACCGCGCCGCGGCCCGCGGGACGGGCCGGACAGCCCCTAGCTCCGGAAATGCCGCTCAAGGCCCCGCCACACCTCGTCGTAGCCGCGCTGCAGGTGCTCCGCCGCCGCGGCCTGCGGAGCGAGCGTCACCGGCCAGCGCGTCTCGAACATGAAGGCGAGGCCGTCGTCCACCCGCTGCGGCTTCAGCTCCGCCGCGCTGGCCCGGTCGAACGTCTCCCGGTCGGGCCCGTGCGCCGACATCATGTTGTGCAGCGAGCCGCCGCCCGGCACGAAGCCCCCCTTTCCGGCGGTCTTCGCGTCGTACGCGCCCTCGACGAGGCCCATGTACTCGCTCATCACGTTCCGGTGGAAGTACGGCGGCCGGAACGTGTCCTCGCCCACCAGCCAGCGCGGCGCGAACACCACGAAGTCGACCCCGGCCAGGCCCGGGGTGTCGGACGGCGACGTGAGGACCGTGAAGATCGACGGGTCGGGGTGGTCGTACGAGATCGTCCCGATGACGTTGAAACGCCGCAGGTCGTACACGTACGGGACGTGGTTGCCGTGCCAGGCGACGACGTCGAGCGGCGAGTGGTCGTAGGTCGCGGTCCAGAGGTTGCCGCAGAACTTGTTGACGACCTCGACCGGGCGGTCGTCGTCCTCGTAGGAGGCGACGGGAGCCCTGAAGTCCCGTGCGTTCGCCAGGCCGTTCGCGCCGATCGGACCGAGGTCGGGCAGCTGGAACGGGGCGCCGTAGTTCTCGCACACGTACCCGCGGGCGCTCTCGTCGAGGAGCTCCACCCGGAAGCGGACGCCGCGCGGGATCAGCGCGACTTCGCCGGGGCCCGCCGCGAGCAGCCCGAACTCGGTGCGCAGCAGCAGGCCGCCGTGCTCGGGGACGATCAGCAGTTCGCCGTCGGCGTCGCTGAACACCCGGTCCCTCATGGGGGAGTTGGCGTGGTACAGGTGCACGGCCATGCCGGAGCGCTGTGTCGCGTCCCCGTTCCCCCCGAGGGTCCACAGGCCCGCCAGCCAGTCCGTGCCGGGCGCCGGATCCGGCAGCGGGTCCCAGCGCAACCGGTTGGGGTCGGGGACCGACTCGGTGAAGGGGGCCGTGCGGATCGCGCCGTTGTCGACGCGCGTGAACCGCGGGTGCGCGGCCGACGGGCGGATCCGGTACAGCCACGAGCGGCGGTTGTGCGCGCGGGGCTCGGTGAACGCCGAGCCGCTGAGCTGTTCCGCGTAGAGGCCGAGCGGGGCGCGCTGCGGCGAGTTGCGCCCCTCGGGCAGGGCGCCGGGCACCGCCTCCGAGGCGTGCTCGTTCCCGAACCCCGACAGATAGGCGAGCCCCTCCGCCGTCTTGTGTGCGTCCCCGCTCATCGTCGCTCCCTCGTCCATGATTCCTATGGACAACCGTAGGATTCGACCGGACCCCGCGCAAGAGGGCCGGGGAACCCCGAGGGGCTCCCTCCTGAGTCCTCCTCCCCGAGGCGGATCCGGGAACGTGAGCGTTCCTCTACTGTCGCGTCCATGTCGAGGTCGCCACGGGTCCGAACAGCCGCCGCCCTTCTGGCGGGCCTCGTCGGGTGCGGTGACGACGACGGCGGTCCGCGCCGGGTCGGCACCGTCCTCGACCGCACCGACGACGAGGGCCGGCACTTCCGGCAGGTCCCGGAGAAGGACGCCCCGGAGGCCGGCATCGTCGTCCAGCCCGACGCCGACCCGAGCGCCGGCTGGGACATCCGGATCCGCCTGCGCCACTTCCGCCTCAGCCCGCCCGGCACCGGGTCCCGCGCCGTCCACGGCCGCGGCTACGCCCAGCTCTACCTCGACGGCCGCCGCCTGGCCCTGCTGCGCACCCTCGACCACCGGCTGCCCGGCTCCCGCGTCGGCCGCGGCACCCACCACGTCACCGTGCGCCTGTACGCCGACGACCACACCGTCTGGGCGGTCGACGGCGAACCCGTCGAGGCGACCGCCGACCTCACCGCCTCGGGGGCCGAGACCGCCTCACCCGCCCCCGACATGGACGCGCCGTAGGGTGACCCGCATGCCGCACCCGACGTCCCTGCGCCGCGCCCCCGTCCAGCAGCGCAGCGCCGAGCGCCTGACCCGGATCCTCGACGCCTGCGCCGGGCTCCTCGACGAGAGCGGCTACGACGAGCTGAGCACCCGCGCCGTGGCGAGCCGCGCCGACGTCCCCATCGGCTCCGTCTACCGCTTCTTCGGCAACAAGCGCGCCATGGTCGACGCCCTCGCCCAGCGCAACCTGGAGCGCTACGCGGAACGCGTCACCGCACGCCTCGCCGCGATCGGGGCGGACGACTGGCGCGCCGCGATGGACGCCGTCCTCGACGAGTACCTCGCCATGAAGCGCACCGCACCCGGCTTCTCCCTCGTCGACTTCGGCACCCAGATCCCCGTCGGCGACCCGGACGCCGACCCCAACCGCCGCGTCGCCGACACCCTCACGGACCTCCTCGCCCCGCACCTCGGCCGCACCCCCGACGCCGCCCTGCGCCGCACGTTCCTCGTCGCCGTCGAAGCGGCGGACACCCTGGTCCGGCTCGCGTTCCGGCTCGACGCGGCGGGGGACGCGGCGATCATCGGGGAGACCCGGGAGCTGTTGCGGGCCTATCTGGCGCGCGTGTTGGACTGAAACGGCATGAACGGCGCCCGGACGGACGGCCGTTGATACATTGGCCACGCCGGGCCACGGCCCGTCACAACCTGTGAACCGGACGGCGGGGGACGTCATGGTGCGAGCGGTGGGCGTGCACGGGATCGGCCAACAGTACGCGGGCGAGCGGCAGTTGCACGCGACGTGGTACCCGGCGCTCGCCGACGGCCTGACCCGCGCGGGCGCCCCGGACCTCGCCGAGGGCGACCTCCACTGCGCCTTCTACGGCGACCTGTTCCGCGCCCCGGGCCGCACCCTCGCCGTACAGGACCCGCCGCTCGACGCCTCGGACGTCGCCGAGGGACTGGAGAGCGACCTGCTGCTCGCGCTGTGGGCGGAGGCGGCCCGCACCGACGACGCGGTCCTCGCGCCCGACGCCCGCACCCTCGCCCGCACCCCGCGCACCGTCCAGCGCGCCCTCAACGCCCTCAGCCGCTCCCGGTTCTTCGCCGGTGTCGCCCTGCGCGCCCTCGTCGCCGACCTCAAACAGGTCCGCGCCTACCTCACCGACCCCGCCGTCCACGCCGCCGTGCAGCAGCGCCTCGCCGACCGGATCACGCCCGACACCCGGATCCTCGTCGCCCACTCCCTGGGCACGGTCGTCGCCTACGAAGCGCTGTGCGCCCACCCCGAATGGCCGGTGCGCACCCTCGTCACCCTCGGCTCCCCGCTCGGCATCCACGGCCTCGTCTTCGAGCGGCTGCGCGTCCCCGGCGGCAGACCGGGGGACTGGCCGGGCTCCGTCGAGCGGTGGACCAACATCGCCGACGAAGGTGACGTCGTAGCGCTGACCAAGGACCTGCGCCCCCTGTTCGGCGACCGCGTCGAGAGCCGACTCGTACGCAACGGGGCGCGGGCGCACGACGCCACCAGATACCTGAACACGCCCCAGGCGGGGCGGGCGGTGGACGATGGACGGCAGAGCGGCTGACGGCCGCAGGTACGTGCTGAGCGCGGCCGTCACCCAGGTGGCGGCCCACCCCGACGCGGCCCGCCCCGAACTCGCCGAGGACGTCCGCCGCATCGAGCGGCTCTTCCTCGGCGAACTGGACCACACCCGCGGCGCCGACCTCGGCCTCGACCCCAGCCGCGAGCAACTCACCAAAGCGCTGCGGGCGTTCGCCACCGCGCCCGAGCGACGCCCCGACGACCACGTCGTCCTCTACCTCGCCGCGCACGGCGTCACCGCCGAGGACAGCGGGCGGCACTACCTCCTGCTCTCCGACAGCGACGCCCGCGACCCGCACGGCACCGCCCTGCCCACCGAGGAACTCGTCGCGCTCCTGTGGGAGGGCACCTCCATCGAGCGGCTCCTCGTCCTCGTCGACTGCTGCTACGCCGAGGCGGGCACCGACACCGCCCTGCGCTCCGCGCTGAAAGCACGGCAGTTCAGAGAACCCGTCACCGAGCACGGCCCCACCGGCCTCGTCCTCGTCGCCTCCTCGCGGCGCAAGGAGGAGTCGTACGTCGGTGCCCTGTCCGCCGCGTTCGACCGGGCCGTGCGCCGCCAGGCCACCGCCGGGCACGCGCCCGCCCACATCAGCGTCGAACACGTCATGGCCGCCATCGCCGCCGACCCCGAGGTGCCGCCCGCCCAGCGCCCCGTCTGGTCCCTCTCGCACGCCACCGGCGGCATCCCCGCGTTCCTGCCGAACCCGCGCCACGTTCCCGAGGCCACCGGCCGCAAGCTCGACGAGATCGACCGGATCATCGCCCTCGGCTGCCGCGAACGCCTCGCCCGCGAAAGAGAGTTGACCGACTTCTTCCTGCCCAGGGCGCGCGGCACCGATGTCCCCACCGACGAGGTGTGGGACTTCACCGGACGCCACACCGCGCTCACCGACCTCACCGGCTGGCTCGCTCCCGCCCGCGCCGCGGACCGGCTCTGCGTCGTCACCGGTGACCCGGGCTCGGGCAAGTCCTCACTGCTCGGCATGGTCGCCGTGCTCACCGACCCGGACCGCGGTGCCGCCGTCCCGCGCGCCGGACTGCCGTCCGTGCTGCCCGGCCCCGGCACCGTGCACGTCGCGGTCAACGCGAGCCACAAGTCGACCCGGCAGCTCCTCGACGCGTTCGCCGCCGCCGCGGGCAGCGCCGCCGAGTCGCTCGGCGCGCTCACCGCGCACCTCCAGACCCGCACCTCGCCCCTCGTCGTCCTCGTCGACGGCCTCGACGAGACCCTCGCCCCGCACGAGGTCGTCGACGAACTGATCACCCCGCTCACCGACCCCGAACGCCAGCTCCCGCTCAGGCTGCTGGTGGGCGCACGGCCGCACATCGCCCGCCGACTGTCCGCCGACGCCACCGTGATGGACCTCGACGACGAGCGGTACGGCGACCCGCCCGCGGTCCGCGCCTACGCCCGCACCCTCCTGACCGCGCCCGGCTCCCCGCTCCTGACCGCACCACCCGCCGTCGTCGACGCCGTGGCCGAGGCCATCGCCGCCGCGGCCGGGCGCTCCTTCCTCGTCGCCCGCATCACCGCCCGCACCACCGCCCGCGAACCCCGGCTGCCGCACCCCGGCGACCCCGGCTGGCACACCTGGTGCGAGCGGCTGCCGCGACTGCCCGGTGAGGCCATGGAGCGCGACCTCGACCAGCGCCTCGGCCCGCTCGCCGACCGGGCCCGCGACCTGCTGCGCCCCCTCGCCTACGCACAGGGCGCCGGACTGCCGTGGGCCGGTGTGTGGCCCCGGCTGGCGACGGCGATCAGCGGCCGCCGCTACGGCGACGAGGACATCGTCTGGCTGCGCCAGGCCGCGGGCTCGTACGTCGTCGAAGGCGTCGAGGACGGCGGCTCCGTGTACCGGATCTACCACCGGGCCCTCATCGAGTACCTCCGCGAGAGCCGGGACGCCGAGCGGGTGCAGCGCACGGTGACCGAGGCCCTGCGCGACCTCGACCACCCGTACGTACGGCACTACCTGGCGCTGCACGCGGGCGAGGGCGGGGTGCTCGACCCGCTGGTGCGGGACGCCGCGTTCGTGCTCGCCGCCGACGCCGGCCAACTCCTCGCTGCCCTGCCGCGGTTGCGTACCGCCGAAGGCCGCAGAGCCGGGCGTGCCGTCAGGGACGTCGAGGCGGTGCTGCGCGGCAGGACGCCGGGCCCCGGCGACCAGGACGTCCGCGCCCGGCTGCGGCTCGCCGCGGTCTGCCGCACCGCGACCCGGCTCGCCGACTCCTGCGACACGGCGGGCGAGGAGCCCCTGCCGTGGCGGGCCCGGTGGGCGGCGTGGACCCCTACGGGGGCTCGCGCGGCTACGGGGGCTTGGGGTCCGGGGCCCAGGAGGGGGTCGTGGTGCCCGGTACGCGCGGCCAGGCCTGGTTCCTGGAGAAGCGGCCGTGGCGCGGGACGGCCGCCGCCTGGGACCTGGACACGGGGGAGCGCGTCGAACTCCCCGCACAGCGCGGGGCGCTGGACCGGGACACCTGGTCGACCGAGCCCGAACTGCCGGGCTGGGCCGCCGCGCTGTCGCACTACTCGCGCTACTGGTACCGCGGCGGCCGGGACATCCGGATGAACTGGCGGGTGCTGCACGCCTGGCACATCCCCACCGGCCGGTACCTGTGCTGGAAACTGCCGCTGCACGAGGAGGCCGACGCGGGACACGACCGCACCGGAATGCGCTGGCCGGACCAGGTCGTGGTGCGGGGGGACGCCGCCATGCTGGACGCCGCCACCTTGCGCTTCGCCGACGGCACGCTGCTCGGCTACTCCCTGGGGAACGGGAACACGGCTCCCCGGCTGTCCCGGCGGTCCCGGCGCGCCCTGGACGACTACGACCGGGACATCCAGCGGGAACTCGACACCCAGCGTTCGTCGGAGTGCGTGATGTGGCAGCGCGGGGACCGCGACGCGCCACGCGTCACCGTGATCGCCGCCGCGCCCGCGTTCGGGACGGTGTGCGGCTTCGCCGACGGGGGCCTGGGACGCGCGGAGCCGGACCAGCCGACCGGCCATGCCACCCGCGTCGGCCTCCTCGGCCTCGTCACCGGACACGCCTCCGGCCGTCTCGCCGTCACCGCGAGCCTCGGCGACGACACCGTACGGCTCACCTCCCTCTCCACCGGGAAGCCGGTCCGCACCCTCCTCGCCGGTGAGGCCCCCGTCTCCCTCGCCGTGCACCGCGCCGGCCGGCAGTGGATCGTCGCCGTCGCCACCGCAGAGGGCCGACTGCACCGGATCGACCTCGACAGCGGCCGGCCCATCGGGCTGCCTCTGCGCATCGACCGCAGCCCGGGTGTGCGCGTCGCGGCCTTCGATCTCGGCACGCTGCCCTGCGTCTCGGTGCAGGGCGACCTGTACGGGCTCCAGCTGTACGACCTCGTCACCGGCGACCGGGTCGGCGGCCAGAGCAGGTACCACGAGGCGGCGGCCGTCTGCACGGTCGACGGCACCGTGTGCGTCGGCGGCAGCGACGGCATCGTACGGATCTGGCCCACTCCGCGCGCCGCCGACTCCACGCAGGTCACCGGGCACCAGGGCGCCCGGATCCTGGCGGTGGGCCCGGTGCGACGTCCCGACGGGCGCCGGGCCCTGGTCAGCGTCGGCGAGGACCACGCGGTGCGCTGCTGGGACGCGGCGGACTCGCGGGAGATCTGGCGGCGCGACGTCCCCCGCCCCTGGCCCTGGCAGGTGCCGCTGCTGTCCTGCGCCGCGGTGGGGCGACTGACCGGGCAACGCGACGCGGTCGTGACCGGCGAGCACGGCGGCCGGGTCCGCGTCCTCGTCCTGGACCGCGGACTGCCCGTCGCGGAACAGGAGTTCACCGTCACCGGCATCGTCACGGCCGTCACCACCGGTCGGGTCAGGGGCCGTGACGTCGTGGCCGTCGCGACCGCCACCGGCCGGATCGCCTGCTGGGACGTGACCCATGGGCGGATGTACGCGCTGGGTCCCGCACCCGCAGACCCCGCCTGGGCGACGGCGCTCGGTCTCGGACCGGACACCGGGCAGCTCTTCGTCGGCTTCGACGACGGCCGCGTACAGGAGTGGACGCTGCCCACGTTCCGGCCCGTCGGAGCACCCCGGCCCGTGCATCACGGTGCGGTCCAGGCCGTCCGCTTCCTCGCCGGGCAGGCCGTCAGCGGCGGCAACGACCACCGGCTCGTCGCCCTGGACGGCAGCTGGGAGCGCCGGCTGCCCGAGGCCGTGGCCTCGTTGGGCGACGCCGACGACGGGCTGCTGTGCGGCACCGGGGCGGGTGAGGTGTGGCGGCTGACCCGTACCGGCGCGGAGCTGGAACTCACCGAGGCCCTCGACACGGTGTCGTCGGTGACGACCGCCGCCTGGTCCGTACGGGACTTCGGCGCGGACGTCGTCGTCGGCGCCACGAACGGGCTCGTCCAGGTGCGCGCGGGAGCCGACGGCGCACTGCGGCACCGGCTGCGGCCCCTGACGGACGGCCCCGTCGACTCGGTGGTCGCCCTCGACTGGCCGGTGCCGGGCAGACGACCGCGCCCACTCGTCCTGGCCCGGTGCGGCTCCGGTGTCCTGGAGTACTGGGACCTGGCGGAGCGGCCCGCACCGCGCGAGAGCGGCCGACCGCTGCGCACGCCGGTGCCGCACTGCGGCCGCGAGGGCGAACCCGTCTGGCTGCGGACGCTGCCCGAACAGGAGCCGGGCGCCGGGCAGTCGGCGCACTCGCTCACCGTGTGGAACGCGCGGGGCCGCGCACGGCTCGCGGTGCACGACGTGGCACGCGGCCCCGTCTTCGACGAGCCCTGCTTCGACCCGGGCACCGACCCCGACTTCTACCCGGCGGACATCCTGCGGTGCGGGGACCGCACCCTCTACGCGGTGCCGACCCGGCGACGCGGCCTCTTCGTGCTCGACGGAGCGACCGGGGCCAGGGTGCGGGTGCTGACGGGCGGGGTGCGGGCGGTGGCCGCCGTGCCGGGCGCCGCGGGGGCCGAACTCCTGCTCGTCGGCGTCGAGGAGACCCTCCTCCTGCCGCTCGCCCCGCTGGTCGAGGCCCTCGACCGGTCGGCCGCGGGGGGCGTCCGGCCGTGGAAACGGGCGGCGAGCGAGGAACCACAGCCCGTCCACCGGCACCGCGCCGTGCTCCCCGGGGTCCGGCACGCGACGGTCCTGGCCGGCGCGGACCGGTACGCCGTCGCCCTCGGACGCACCCTCGTCGTGGCCGGGAGCAGGGACGGCCGGGTCCGCACGACCGTCGACCTGCCCTCCGTCTGCACCGCCCTCGCCGCGGGCCCCACCGGTGAGCTCGCCGTGGGCACCCGTAACGGTGTCGTGCTCTTCGACCGCCTGTGACCTGGAGTTTTGCTCTTATTGCTCACGTGTCAACATCTTGTTAACGCGATCCGACGGGCCCTAACGTCTCGCTGACCGCCACCCCCGGGCGGCAGTTCGATGGCGAACGAACGTTAGGGACCCCCTCCATGTTGACCCTCCTCGGTTTCACCATGATCGCGACCTTCCTGGTCCTGATCATGATGAAGAAGGTGTCGCCCATCGCGGCGCTCGTGCTCATCCCCGCACTGTTCTGCGTCCTGGTGGGCAAGGGCGCCCACCTCGGTGACTACGTCATCGCGGGCATCGGCGACCTCGCGCCCACCGCCGCGATGCTGATGTTCGCGATCGTCTACTTCGGCGTGATGATCGACGTCGGCCTGTTCGACCCGATCGTGCGCGGCATCCTGAAGTTCGCGAAGGCCGACCCGGTCCGCATCGTCGTCGGCACCGCCGTGCTTGCCGCGATCGTCTCCCTGGACGGCGACGGCTCCACCACCTTCATGATCACCGTCTCGGCGATGTACCCGCTGTACAAGCGCCTGAAGATGAGCCTCGTCGTCATGACCGGGGTCGCCGCGACCGCCAACGGCGTCATGAACACGCTGCCCTGGGGCGGCCCCACCGCCCGCGCGGCCACCGCGCTCAAGCTCGACGCCAGTGACATCTTCGTGCCGATGATCCCGGCCCTCGCGGTCGGACTCGTCTTCGTCTTCGCGCTCGCCTACGTCCTCGGCCGCCGCGAGCGCACCCGCCTCGGCCACCTGTCGATCGACGAGGTCACCGAGGAGGCCACCGAGACGGCCGACGAGAAGGTCCTGGTCGGCGCCGGCAACGGCGCGCGCAAGGGCACCGGCGGCGGCGACCACGCAGGCTCCGCGAACGCCGCCGCGAGCGCACCCTCGTACGAGAACGAGGACGGCGAGACCTTCACCGGACTCGACCCGCGCCGCGCCACCCTGCGCCCCAAGCTGTACTGGTTCAACGCACTGCTCACCGTCGTGCTCCTGACCGCCATGATCATGGAGCTGCTGCCGATCCCGGTCCTCTTCATGCTCGGCGCCGCGCTCGCCCTCACCGTCAACTTCCCGCACATGCCCG
This sequence comes from Streptomyces sp. Q6, assembly GCF_036967205.1. Lineage (NCBI taxonomy): Bacteria > Bacillati > Actinomycetota > Actinomycetes > Kitasatosporales > Streptomycetaceae > Streptomyces > Streptomyces citrinus. The sequence goes on along the minus strand of NZ_CP146022.1, from coordinate 1,744,983 downwards.
ACCAGCGGGCCCGGATCGGCGCGCACGCCGAGAACGTCCTCAACGTCGCGGGCATGGTCTTCGCCGCCGCCGTCTTCACCGGCGTCCTCCAGGGCACCGGCATGGTCGACCACATGGCGAAGTGGGTGGTGGGCGGCATCCCCGACTGGATGGGCCCGCACATGGCCCTGGTCACCGGCGTCCTGTCCATCCCGTTCACGTACTTCATGTCCAACGACGGCTTCTACTTCGGCATCCTGCCGGTCCTCTCCGAGGCGGGCGCCGCGCACGGCGTCTCCTCCCTGGAGATCGCCCGCGCCTCCCTCGTCGGCCAGCCGCTGCACATGTCGAGCCCGCTCGTCCCGGCCGTGTACGTCCTCGTCGGCATGGCCAAGGTCGAGTTCGGCGACCACACCCGGTTCACCGTGAAATGGGCGGCGCTGACCGCGCTGGTCGTGCTCGGTGCGGGCCTGCTGTTCGGAATCGTGTGACCGACCGAATGAGCCGCACCTGGCTTCTGCGCCTCGTCATCGCCTTCAGCTTCGCGCAGGGGGCGGTGTCGATGGCGCGGCCCGCCGTCTCGTACCGGGCGCTCGCGCTCGGCGCGGACGAGCGGGCCGTCGGTGTGATCGCGGGCGTCTACGCGCTGCTGCCACTGTTCGCCGCGGTTCCGCTGGGGCGGCGGACCGATCACGGGCGATGCGCGCCCCTGCTGCCGCTCGGGGTCGTGCTCATCTCCGGCGGCTGCGCCCTGAGCGGCCTCGCCGACTCCCTCGTGTGGATGGCCGCGTGGAGCGGCGTGATGGGCCTCGGCCACCTCTGCTTCGTCATCGGCGCCCAGTCGATCGTGGCCCGGCAGTCCGCGCCCGACGAACAGGACCGCAACTTCGGCCACTTCACGATCGGTGCCTCGCTCGGCCAGCTCGTCGGCCCCATCGCCGCGGGTGCGGTGATCGGCGGCCCCGACATGGCGGGCACCAGCGCCCTCGCGCTGCTCGTCTCGGCGGCCGTGTCCGCGGTCTCCCTCACCTCGCTCTGGCGCATCGAGTCCCGCTCCACGGCGGCGGGTCCGCGCGCGGCGGCGCCGTCGGCACGGGTCCCCGTCCACCGCATCCTGCGCACCCGCGGCGTCCCCGGCGGCATCTTCATCAGCCTCGCCGTGCTGTCCGCCACGGACATCCTCACGGCGTACCTGCCGGTCGTCGGCGAACACCGCGGCATCGCCCCGTCCGTCGTCGGCATCCTGCTGAGCCTGCGCGCGGGCGCCACGATCGCCTGCCGCCTCGTGATGACCCCGCTCATCAACTGGCTCGGCCGCGCCCTCCTGATCACGACGACCTGCCTGCTGGCGGCGGTGCTCTGCGCGGGCATCGCGCTGCCCGTACCCGTCTGGGCGTTGGGCGTGATGCTGGTGCTGCTCGGCTTCTGCCTGGGGGTGGGCCAGCCGCTGTCGATGACGACGGTCGTGCAGGCGGCGCCGCCGGACGCCCGCTCCACGGCCCTGGCCCTGCGCCTCACCGGCAACCGCCTCGGCCAGGTGGCGGCGCCCGCGTCGGCGGGTCTGATCGCGGGCGTGGCGGGGACGGCGGCGCCGTTCGTGATGCTGGGCGGTCTGCTCCTGGCGGCAGCGGGCCTCGGCGCCCGAGCCGGCCGCACGCCCCGGCCGGTCGAACGCGAGGGGCACAAGAGGCACGAGAGGTCTACGGGGCATGAGAGGCCAACGGGGCACGAGAGGTCTCAGGGGCATGGGGAGCCTGTGAGGCCGGAGTGATCAGAGTGATCTAGGGGATCTGGGGGATCTGAGGGTCTTGACGGACCTGACGGTCCCGATGGACCTGACGGTCCCGGCGGACCTGACGGTCCCGGCGGACCTGATGGACCCGGCGGACCTGACGGTCCCGGCGGACCTGACGGTCCCGGCGGACCTGACGGTCCCGGCGGACCCGGCGGTCCCGGCGGACCCGACGGTCTCGGTGGGGCCGATGGACCTGATGGTCCCGACAGTCTCGGAGTCTCGGTGGGGCCGACGGCCCCGACGGCCCCGACGGTCTCGACGGCCCCGAGGGTCTCGACGGTCGAGACGGCCCCGATCGACCCGACGGTCTAGACGGCCCCCATGGCCCCGCCCGAGTCCTCCGGGATCAGCCCCCGCGCAGCCCCCGCCGCAACTCCGCGACCCGCCGCAGCCCCGCAGGATAGGGCAGCGCGGTCGCCACCCGTTCCGCCTCCGCGAGCGCGGCCTCCGCCTCGGGCCCCTCCGAAGCCGCCGCCAGGACGACCCGCGCCTCCACTTCCGCGAGCCGCTCACCCGTACCCCGCGTCCGTGCCACCTCCGCGGCGGCGCCCCGCAGGGCCGCCTCGCGGTCGCCGGCCAGCAGGTCCGCCCAGGCCTGGAGCGTGGGCGCCACCGCGTCGCCGAGCGCGTCCCGCACCTCCGCGGGGCGGCCCGCGTGCAGGGCGAGTTCGGCGCGGGCCGTGCGGACCTCGAAGCGGGCCTGCCGGTCGTCGTGCGCGGCGGCGGCCCGCTCCGCGCGGTCGAGCAGGGAGGTCAGGTCCGCCGCGGGGCCGTCCCGCAGCAGGACCCGCGCCAGCGCGGCCAGCGCGTACGGCAGGCACCACGCGCTGTCCGGCTCGGAGCCCGCCACCGCCGCCTCGGCGAACTCCCGCGCCTGCTCGAACTCCTCCAGGAGCAGATGGAGTTCGGCCAGGTTGGCCCGCTCGAACGCGGCGGCCGTGGGGTCACCGGACTGTTCGGCGAGGGCCAGGGCGCGCCGCCCGGAGCCGACGGCCTCGCGCAGCCGGCCGCCGCGCCGCGCGTTCTCCCGCAGCGTCGACAGGACGCCGCCGAGCAGCGTCGGGTCCCCGTACGCCTCGGCCGGGGCGAGGGCTCGGTCGGCCGCTTCCCTGGCCTCGCCGAACCGGCCCGCGAGCCCGAGGTTGCCCGCCTGCTGGGCGTACGCGCGCGCCACCAGGCCGTGCCCCGCCGCACCGGCGACCCGCCGCGCCGCGTCGAGCGCGGCGCGGGCGGCCGCGCTGCCCGCGTCGTACCGGCCGCGCACGAAGTCGGTGACCGCGCGGGCGAGATGGTGGGTGGCGGTCGGCTCGGGCGCGGTCCGCGCGGTGGGCGGGTGGTCGCGCAGCACGGCGAGGGCGGCTTCCGGGGAGCGCGTCTTGACGAGCGTCTCGGCGAGCTGCGCCGCCGCGAGCACGGTGTCGTCGTGATCGCCGCGCCGCTGGAACTCGGCCAGCGCCGCGCGGAGCGCCTGCGCCGCCTGCCCGAAGTGGCCCATCCGGCGCAGGACCTGGGCGTGCGCGAGCCGGGCGCGCGCCGCGTCCACGTCGAGCCGGGCGACCAGGTCGCGGTAGTAGCGGTCGGCGGTGTCGTTGGCGTAGAGGGCGGCGGCGCGTTCGGCGGCCCGGCGCAGATACTCGGCGGCCCGCGGGTCGTCGGCGCGCGCGAAGTGCGAGGCGAGCGCGTCCACGGCGTCGGGGCGGCGGCGCAGCACGGCCTGCGCGAACGCGGCGTGCAGCTGCCTGCGGCGTACGGCGGTGAGCTGGTCGTAGCAGGTGAGGCGGACCAGCGGATGCCGGAAGGCGAGCCCGGACTCGGGGCGTCCGTCGACGACGACCTGCCGTTCCTCCACGAGTGAGGCGCCGATGGCCCGTTCCAGGGCGTCGGCGGCCGAGGCTCCGTCGAGGGCGGGCCGCAGCCCGTGCGCGGCGACGTCGAGCAGCTCGGACAGGGCGGCCTCGCTGCCGGCGGCGGACAGCGCCTCGACGACCCGCCGCGTGTCCGGATCGAGCCGCCCGAGCCGCTCGGCCACCAACTCCCGTACGCCGTCGGGGGCGTCGCCCTCGGCCGGGGTGCGGGCCAGCTCCACGGCGAACAGCGGATTGCCGAGGGACAGCTCCCACACCCGGTCCCCGGCGCCGCCGACGTCCCGGGCGACGGCGAGGCACGCCTCCCGGTCCAGCCGCGCCAACTCCTCCCGCACGGCGAGCCGGTGCCGGACCAGTGAGGTCAGGCCCGCGCGGCGCGGATCGCCGTCGGGGAGTTCCTCCTCGCGCCATGTCACGAGGAACCGCAGCGGGGCCCCCGTGGCCGCGGTCCGTCGCGCCAGATGGCTGAGCAGTTGGAAGGAGCCCGTGTCGGCCGCGTGCAGATCGTCCAGGACCACCAGCACGGGCTGGACGGACGCCAGTTCGCCGAGCAGCGCGGCCGTGGCGCGGAACAGCCGGTCCCGCTCCTCCTCCGGGCTGCGCCCGCCGCCTCCGCCGGAGCGCCCCAACGACGGCAGGAACGCGGCCAGTTCGGGATGCTCGGCACCGACCCTGGCCCGCTCGCCCGCGTCCCGTTCGGCCAGCCAGCCGTCGAGGGCCTCCGCGAACGCCCCGTACGGTGTGTGTCCCTCGGCGTCGTGCCCGCCGCCCCACAGCACGGCCGCCCCTGACCCGGCCGCCTGCCGCGCGGCCTCGCCGACCAGGCGCGTCTTGCCGATGCCCGCCTCGCCCGCGAGCAGCCTGACCGGGGGCCCGTCCGTCGCGAGCAGCCGGCGCAGAACGTTGTCACGGCCACGGAGCGGGGACGCCACGGGGGCCCGCAGCGGTGCGGGAAGCGAGGGCGCCGAGGGGAGCGGAGCGGGTTCCGCCGCGAGCGCCGCCCGGTGCAGTTCCTCCGTGTCGGGACTCGGCCGCACGCCCAGCTCGGCGTCCAGCGCCTCCCGGCACACGTGGTACTGCCGCACCGCGCGCCGCCGCAGCCCCTGGCGTATGTACGCGTCGATGAGGATCTGGTGGGCGGCCTCCTCGGCGGGGCTGGCCGTCAGGATCTGCTCGGCCACGGCCACGGCCTCCTGCGCCGCGCCACGCTCCAGGTGGGCGACGGCGAGCCCGAGCAGCAGTTCCTCACGCAGCCCGGCGAGCCGGTCGCGGCGCGGCTGCGCCCAGGTCGCGTACCGGTCCTCGGGGAGCAGTTCCCCGGCGAACTCGTTCAGGGCGGCGGCGAGGCGGTCCGGGTCACCGGAGGCCAGCGCGTCGGTCGCCGCGGCCTCCGCCTGGTCGGCGTCGATCCACACCGTCGCCGGATCGAGCCGCAGCATCGCCCCGTCGGATATCAGGTAGGACGACGCGGCGCGCGGCGCGAGTTCGGGTTCCAGGGCGCGGCGCGCGGCGTGCAGGGCGACGCGCAGCGAGCCGGTCGCCGACTGCTGGTCGGCGTCCGGCCAGCAGATGTCCATGGCCTGCTCGCGGTGGAGCTGGTGGTCCGGCACCACGGCGAGCAGCTTCACCAGGGTCCGGGCGCTCGGCCGTGTCCAACGTCCGGCGGGCGCGGGCCCATTGTCACGTGTCGCCGCGAAACCGCCGAAAAGGTGCAGGCGCAGCAGGGGAGTGGCTGAAATCGTGCGGTGTGGCTGCTGCTCGTTCATGAGGGCGCAACTCTAACCGAGCATGCTGAGAACCCCCTGGGCCAGGCCCAGGGGGTTCTCAGGTTCTCCAGTTCTCGGGTGACCTACCGCAGGGGCGGAGTCAGGAGAGCTTGTACGTCGACATCTGGTGGATGCCGTCGTCGACGGAGAGAAGGCCGCCGCCCAGCTGCTCGGCCATCCGGTGGATGCCGAAGTGGTCGTAGGCGAGCGAGATCATCTCGTCGGTGCCGTCGCCGTCGAGGTCGGCGGCGATGTAGTTGTGGCCGCCCATGAGCGAGGCGCTGCCGATGGAGGACTGGAACACGTTGCCATTGTTCAGCTGCGAGATGTCGTACGCGGCCAGGCCGGCCTCGGTGCTGCCGGCGAACAGTTTGCGGCCGCCCGGGCCGTTGACGATCTCGGCGTTGCGCAGCGGCGCGATCACCGAGGCGTACGTGTCCTCCTTGCCCTCGCCCGCGTAGCCCTTCATCGTGCCGAAGCTGAGCTGGTACAGCTCGTTGCTCTGGTCGTCGGTGAAGTAGTTGCCGTGCGACCAGGGGCTGCCGCTGATGGCCTGACGGATCAGCTCACCGGTGCGTCCGTCCCGGATCTCGGTCACGACCCTCGGGGAGGCGGTGTCGAGGTCACCGGCCGTCGTCGGGTCGGCCTTGATGATCCAGGTGTAGACGACCGCGTGGCCGTCCGCGTACGGGATCTTCGGCGAGGCGAAGACGCCGTTGACCAGGACCGCGCCGTGCAGCTTGCCGTCGGCCGCGCGCTCCGGGGCCTTCGGGTCGGCGGTCCACTGCACGGCGCCCTTGCCGTTCAGGGCGACCCCGTTGACGACGGCGTCGGACTTGTTGATCGCGCCGAGGCCGGAGTACTGCGTGTACACCTGCCCGTCGGAGACCACCGTGTCGGAGAAGACCACGTCACCGGCGGTGGCCGGCGCGGCGTACGACCACAGCTGGGAGCCGCTCGCGTCGTACACGCGCAGCGCGTCGGTCGGGACGAGGATCTCGGCCTTGCCGTCGTCGTTCACGTCGGCGACGGTGACCGAGCGGACGTAGGCGCCCCTGCCGTCGATCGTCGAGAGGACCTTGCCAGTCTTCCCGTCGAGGACGGCGGTGGCGTTGTCCGCGGCCACGGCGACGTCCTTGGTGCCGTCACCGTTCACGTCACCGGTCGCGATGTTGTGCACCTCGCCGGGGACGGTGGCCTTCCACAGTAGCTTCGGTTCGCCGCTGACCAGCGACGTGCCGGAGTACGCCCACACGCCGTGCGAGGAGCCGCCGACGACGACGTCCTTCTTGCCGTCGCCGTCGAAGTCGGCGGCCTTGCCGGTGTACAGGTCGCCCTGCATCGGCGTCAGGCTCTTCTGTCCCCCGTTGCCCAGGCTGTACTCGCGGATGTTCTGTTCCTGGTCGACGGTGCGGACGTAGTCGGAGCCGCCGGAGGAGAACACCTGCTGGTAGAACGGCGAGGAGCCGTAGCCGTCCTGGCGCCACTTGACCTTGCCACCGCTGGTGAACGCGGTCAGCGAGCCGTAGCGCACACCTCCGATGTTGCGCGCGTCGCCCATGTCGGTGTCGTCCTGGCCCGCCGCGTAGAGCAGACCGCCCTTGGTGACCAGGCTCCAGGTGTTGGCGCCGTTGCCGCTGTTCTCGGCGGAACGCTTGGTGGTGTACGTCCACTTGGCCGTCGAGCCGTCCGAGCCGTCCAAGACCCGGATCGTGCTGGAGGTGACAACGTACCCCGCGGAGTATGCGGACTCGCTGACCGCGATCTCGTTGCCGCCGCCGGACGCCGCGTCACCGACCGTGAGGGCGGTGGGCAGGACGTTGACGCGGCTGTCGAGCTCGGTGCGCTTGCCGTCGGCCAGGTCGTACGCGGCGATCTCGTATTGCACCGCGTCGGAGGTGTCCGCCTGCTCCAGGGCGACGACCCGGCTCCGGGACGCGTCCAGACGCAGCTGGCGGCCGTAGAAGGCGCTGTCCGTCTGCCACGTGACGGTGCCGTCGGCCGTGTCGAGGACGAGGGTGCGGCCGCGCGCGGCGTTCGTGGCGGACTTGCGCAGGTTCCAGACCGCGGCGACCTTGCCGCTGCCGGCGGACTCCAGGGCGCCCCAGCTGGCCTGGGCCGTACCGGCGTCGTAGGTCCACGTCGACGAGGGGGTCAGCTTGCCGTCGGCGGAGGAGAAGCGGATACCTGTGAGGGTGGCCGTCTCCGTCGCGGGCGCGTTCGAGTTCAGGCGCGGCGCGTTGGCGATGAGCAGCGTGCCGTCGACGACCTTGACGTTGGTGGCGTACGAGTACAGCTTAGACCAGACCGTCTTGCCCGTCCTGCCGTCGAGGACCGTCACGAAGGTGCCGGTGGACAGCGAGGAGCCGGGCGAGGTGAACGGCCGCGGCGTCGGCGACATGCCGACCTGCGCGGAGAAGACGATGTCCTTCGTTCCGTCACCGGTCAGGTCGGCGGTGTCGTAACCCTGGTCGGAGTAGGGCGAGGACGGGCTGACCGCGTTGTAGCCCATCACGATGCGCGCCGGGTACGGCTCGGTTCGCCAGACCTGCAGCGGCTTGACCTGCCAGTCCGTGTAGTACGAGGCGTTGGTGCGCGCCCAGGCGGTGGAGCCGTCGGCCTTGTGCAGCTGGATGTTGCCCAGGCTGTGCACGGTGAAGTAGCTGCCGTCGGAACCGGCCGGGACGGTCGCGGCAAGGCCGCGCACGGTCTCCATCTTGGACTTGTTGGTGAAGGAGACCGGCGTGTTCGCGGCGGTGGTGGCCTCGGTGGAGGAGGCCGCGCCGGAGCCGTCGGATTCGTCGGAGTCGTCGGCCTTGGCCGCGAACTGGTCCCCGTACACGTCGACGTTCACGTTGTCGGCGAGGGTCTTGGCCGCGTCGCTGCTCAGCGTCGTCGCTTCGGTCGAGAAGTCGTCGGCCAGCGCGTGCGGCGCCGCCGTCAGCGTCAGGCCCGCCGCGACCAGGGCGGAGGCGAGCGTCAGGGCCCGCCGCGAGGTGGTGGCTCTCATGATCACTTGGCTCCCTGCGCGATGCGGATCGCCGAACCGGCGCTCAGCACGGCCTGGTTGTACGAGTACTGGAGGGCGTCGCTGCCGGCCTGGTTCTCGATGCCGACCGTGGCCGAGGACCCCTTGCCCGCGACGGACTGGTACTGGAAGGTGATCGCGCCGGTGGCCTCGTCGAAGACGGCCTCGAAGGTGGCGCGGTCCGTGGTCCCGCTGAACAGGACGTTGTTCCAGACGACGGCGAACTTACGGCTGCCGGCGGTGCCGGTGGTGGCCGTCTGCACGCTGGACTTCTTGTCGAGGGCCAGGTCGTCCCAGAGCGGGGTGACGATGCCGTTCGGCTCGGTCGCGCTCGGCAGCGCCTCGTTGGCGTAGTCGCCGATGCGCGGCGAGAGGAAGTTGATCAGACCGTCGGTGGTGACCGCGGCGCTGGAGTACTTCACCCCGTACAGGGAGACCGGGAAGGGCAGCGAGATGGTCTTGGCGTCCTCGTCACCACTCAGGGCGACCTTGCTGGAGCCGGAGATCCAGGAGTAGGAGGCCGGGGCGCAGCTGTTGCCCGAGGCGTCGGTGCGGGCCGGGAGCCGGACAGTGCGGTTCTCGTCGCCGTCGACGGTCAGCGAACCGGTGGAGGTGCCGTTGCACAGAATCGGCTCGGCGGGCTTCACGTGCAGCGAGTACGTGCCCTCGGCGACCTTCGGCAGCGTGAACGTGCCGTCGGAGCCGGAGGTGACCGCCTGCAGCGGGGTGCCGTTGAGCTCGATGGTCGCCCCGGCGAGAGCCTTGCCGGTGACGTCGAGGACGGTGCCGGTGACGGCGTGCGACGGGGCGGCGCTCAGCGCGACGTCCTGGGTGAGCGGCGAGCCGGTGGTCAGCTCCACGCCCGAGAGGGTCTTCGGCTGGTAGCCGTAGCCCGTCAGCGTGAAGTCGTACGTGCCCGGGGGCAGCGTCAGACGGTAGGAGCCGTCGGTGCCGGTGGTGGCCGTACGGGTGCCGGTGGTGGCGTTCGAGGCCGTGACGGTGATGTTGTTCAGGGCCTTGCCGGTGTCCTTGTCCGTCACGGTGCCGGACACGTGCACGGCGGTGTGCGGGGCGGCGTCGACGGACGCGAGGATGTCGAGCTTGCCCTCGCCCCAGACGTTGTTCATGCCGGCGGTGCCGCCGCAGTGCGTGTCGTCGACGTCGCGGGCGCCCTCGTTCAGGAGCCGGCGGGTCTCGTCGATCTTGCCGACCAGCTCGGGGGCGGCCGACCACAGCAGCGCCACCGAGCCGGCGACGTGCGGCGTCGCCATCGACGTACCGTCGATGGTGTTGTAGGAGTCGGTCGGCCACGCCGAGGTGATGTCCTCGCCCGGCGCCGAGATGTTCGGCTTGGCCGAGCCGTCCACGGGGGAGGGCCCGAAGCCGGAGAAGTTCGCGATCGCGTCGGCGTTGTTGTACGCGCCGACGCCGTACGACGTGTCCTGCGCGCCGGGCGCGCGAGTGGTGGAGCAGGTCTTGCCGTCACCGTTGTTGCCGGCCGCGAACGCCTCGAAGATGCCCGCGGCGTTCCACGCCTGGACGATGTCCTGGTAGAACGTCGTGACGCCGCCACCCCACGAGTTGTTGACGATGTTCGGGGCGAGGTCCGGCCGCGGATTCTGACCGTTGTGGTCCGTCGGCGCCAGGATCCACTGACCGGCGGCGAGCGTGTCCTCGTCGAGGCACTCGCCCTTCGGTCCCGCGCATGCCTTGGCGGCCATCCACTTCGCCTTCGGCGCGACACCGATGCCGTTCTTGCCGACCATCGTGCCCATCGTGTGGGTGCCGTGGCCGTTGTCGTCGCACGGTGTGCTGGTGGTGGCGCAGGTGTCGGTCGCGTCGTAGAAGTTGTAGTCGTTCGTGAACGTGCCGTCGCCGTTGTTGCCGCGGTAGTTGGCGACAAGGTCCGGGTGGTCGTACTGCGCACCCGAGTCGACGCTGGCGACGACGACGCCCTCGCCGCGGTCCTGGTACTTGTCCCAGACCTGGTCGGCCTTGATGTCGGAGATGCCCCAGTCAGGGGTGGCGTCGCTGACGGCGTCGCCGGTGGCGGTCGTCCGCGCGTTCGTGACCTTGGTGTCGGACGTCTCGATGTCGTCGAGCCGGTACGTCTGCGACTTGACGAGCTCCTTGACGTCCGAGCGCTTCGCGAGCTGCTCGACGAGGTCCTTGTCGCCGGTGATCTGGACGGCGTTGGCGATCCAGTAGTCCTTGTGCCCGACCTTCTCCTTGTCGAGGAAGGCGGCGAGCGACTTCTGGCTGTCCTCGGCGGTCGTCTTCAGCGCCTGGTACGCGGCCTTCGCGGCCTTCGCGTGCGAGGACTGCTTCTTGGCGGTCGTCAGGTCGGCCTGGTCCTTGAGGACGACGAAGAACTTCGCTTCGCCACCCTTGGCGACGGCGCTGCTCAGCGCCGAGTCGATCTTCGCGGTGTCGGCCGTGGACGAGGCGTCGGCGGCGACGGCCGGCATCACGCCGGTCACCAGAGCGGTCGCGGTGAACGCGGCCGCCGCCCAAGAGGCGGATCTCCGCCGGGGCGGTCGGGGCAGGTGCATCGGGGGGCACTCCTCCGGGAACGGTACGGGGGAGTTCGCACGCTAGAAAGCCGCCGTTACTGAGGAATTACTGGCAGCGTGACAGGGGTCTCCAACGGGTCCCTGGCGCCCGAAAACTAACACCGCTAGTTTGGGGCGCAGGACGACCGGCAGGCAGTACCTCAGTACGGAGGAGACACATGAAGGCGCACGACGGGATGTACATCGGCGGAGAGTGGCGGGCCGCCGCGACCAGCGAGACGATCGCCGTCGTCAACCCGGTCGACGAGCAGGTCATCGGCCATGTCCCCGCGGGCAACGCCGAGGACGTCGACGCCGCGGTGCGCGCCGCCCGCGCCGCGTTCCCTGGCTGGGCCGCGACGCCGCCCGCCGAGCGCGCCGCCCGGATCGCCGCCCTGCGCGACGTGCTCGTGGCCCGCAAGGACGAGATCGCCGAGACGGTCACCGCGGAGCTGGGTGCGCCTCTGCCGTTCTCGCAGGCGGTGCACGCCGGCGTACCGATCCTGGTGGCGGGCTCGTACGCCGAACTCGCCGCCACGTACGCCTTCGAGGAGAAGGTCGGCAACTCCACCGTCTACTCCGAGCCGGTCGGCGTCGTCGGCGCCATCACGCCCTGGAACTACCCGCTCCACCAGATCGTCGCCAAGGTCGCCCCGGCGCTCGCCGCGGGGTGCACGGTCGTCCTCAAGCCGGCCGAGGACACCCCGCTGACCGCCCAGCTGTTCGCCGAGGCCGTCGAGGAGGCGGGCATCCCCGCCGGTGTGTTCAACCTCGTCACCGGCATCGGCGCGGTCGCGGGCCAGGCCCTGGCCGAGCACGCCGACGTCGACCTCGTCTCCTTCACCGGGTCCACCGCGGTCGGCCGGCAGATCGGCGCGACGGCGGGCGCCGCGGTCAAGCGCGTCGCCCTGGAGCTGGGCGGCAAGTCCGCGAACGTGATCCTGCCCTCCGCCGACCTCGCGAAGGCGGTGAGCGTCGGCGTCGCCAACGTCATGGGCAACTCCGGCCAGACGTGCAGCGCCTGGACCCGCATGCTCGTGCACACGGACCAGTACGACGAGGCCGTCGAGCTGGCGAAGGCCGCCGCCGCCAAGTACGGCGACCGCATCGGCCCGCTCGTCAACGCCAAGCAGCAGGCACGCGTGCGCGGCTACATCGAGAAGGGCACGGAGCAGGGCGCGCGGCTCGTCGCGGGCGGCACCGGAACCCCGCACGAGAAGGGCTACTTCGTCGCCCCGACCGTCTTCGCCGACGTCACCCCCGAGATGGCGATCGCCCAGGAGGAGATCTTCGGCCCCGTCGTCTCACTCATCCGTTACGAGGACGAGGACGACGCCCTGCGCATCGCCAACGGCACCGTGTACGGGCTCGCGGGCGCCGTGTGGGCGGCCGACGAGGCCGAGGCCGTCGCGTTCGCGCGCCGCATGGACACCGGCCAGGTCGACATCAACGGCGGCCGCTTCAACCCCCTCGCCCCGTTCGGCGGCTACAAGCAGTCGGGCGTCGGCCGCGAGCTCGGCGCACACGGCCTGAGCGAGTACCTCCAGACCAAGTCCCTCCAGTTCTAAGGGAGTTCACGATCACCATGGTCCGCGCCGCTGTCTGCACCGCCGTCGGTTCCCCGCTGGAGATCACCGACATCGACCTGCCCGAGCCCGGCCCTGGGCAGGTCCGCGTCAAGCTCGCCGCCGCCGGGGTCTGCCACTCCGACCTGTCCCTGACCAACGGCACCATGCGCGTGCCGCTCCCGGCCGTCCTCGGCCACGAGGGCGCGGGCACCGTGGTCTCCGTCGGCGAGGGCGTCACCCACGTCGCGCCCGGCGACGGCGTGGTCCTCAACTGGGCGCCGTCGTGCGGCAGTTGCCACGCCTGCTCGCTGGGTGAGGTGTGGCTGTGCGCGAACGCGCTGGCCGGTTCGGCGAACGTGTACGCGAAGAGGGCATCCGACGGCTCCGACCTCCACCCGGGGCTGAACGTCGCCGCGTTCGCCGAGGAGACGGTCGTCGCCGCGAACACGGTCCTGCCGGTCCCGGACGGCGTCCCGCTCACCGACGCCGCCCTGCTCGGCTGCGCCGTCCTCACTGGCTACGGGGCGATCCGTCACTCGGCGCGCGTCCGCGAGGGCGAGACGGTCGCGGTGTACGGCGTCGGCGGTGTCGGCCTCGCCACGATCCAGGCGGCGCGCATCGCGGGTGCCTCGAAGATCATCGCGGTCGACGTGTCGCCCGAGAAGGAGGAACTGGCCCGCCAGGCAGGCGCGACGGACTATGTCGTCGCCTCCGACAACACGGCCCGCGAGATCCGCGCCCTCACCGGCAAGCAGGGCGTCGACGTGGCCGTCGAGTGCGTGGGCCGCGCTGTGACGATCCGTACGGCCTGGGAGTCCACGCGCCGCGGCGGCCGCACCACGGTCGTCGGCATCGGCGGCAAGGACCAGCAGGTCACCTTCAACGCCCTGGAACTCTTCCACTGGGGCCGCACCCTGTCCGGCTGTGTCTACGGCAACTCCAACCCGGCCGAGGACCTGCCGGTCCTGGCCGAACACGTCCGCGCGGGCCGCCTGGACCTGAGCGCGCTGGTCACGGAGCACATCTCGCTCGACGGGATCCCGGCCGCGTTCGACAACATGGTCGCGGGCAAGGGCGGGCGGGCGCTGGTGGTGTTCTAGGCGCCGCGGCGGCCCGCCTCCGTGGGGCGGGCCGCCGGTGCCGGACCGGTCAGATCAGGCAGGAGGCGCCTGCGGCCAGCACGGTCAGTTTGTTCACGGAGTGCGTCACTTCGATGGACTTGCCCGGAGGCAGGCTGAAGTCGTACTCGGCGTCGACGCAGTACGTCACGGTCGTGTCGTTCGACATGCTGGTGACCGTGGTGGGAGCGTCAAAGGCGAAATCCTGCCCCTCCACGACGCCCATCGTCTCCGGCAAGTACTCGTCGACCACGGTCATGCACACGTAACCGTCGGCGTGACAGGCAAGGGAGTCGGTGCCGACGGCGCTCGCCGCATCCGTACCGAACGCGGCCATGGCGGTCATGGTGGCGCCGCACAGGACGGCGCGCATGACGTTGGGTCGCAACATGAATGATCTCCTGCGTAGTTGGGCACGGCTTGTGGCCGCGCGGACCGAACCTCGCTGCGCCGCACGGGTGTTGACCTTGTCCGACGAGCAACGCAGAAGCTAGGCGCGGGCAGTTACTGAGGCGTTACTGATGCCGTGCGCAAAGGGCTCGGGCGCGCCGATGAGTTCTCGTGTTGCGGGCGGTCTTACCCAGGAGAAGCCTGAAACAGGAACACCGGGAACCGGAGGCACACCACTATGACCAGCACCGTGCAGAAGATCCGCCCCTGTCTGTGGTTCGACGGCAAGGCGGAGGAGGCCGTGACGTTCTACCGGTCGCTCTTCCCCGACTCGGAGGTCCTGGAGGTGCAGCGCTGGGGCAAGGAGGGGCCGGGCGAGCCCGGGTCGGTCCTCACCATGACGTTCCGGCTCGCGGGCACCGAGTACATGGCGCTCAACGGCGGCCCCCAGTTCACCTTCAACGAGGCCGTCTCCTTCAGCGTCGACTGCGCCGACCAGGCCGAGGTCGACCACCTGTGGGAGCGCCTGACCGCCGACGGCGGGGAGCCGGGCCCCTGCGGCTGGCTGAAGGACCGGTTCGGCCTGTCCTGGCAGATCGTCCCGCGCCGCCTGCCCGAACTCCTGGCGGACCCGGACGCGGAGCGGGCGAGCCGGGTGATGGCGGCGATGATGAAGATGCACAAGATCGAGGTCGCGGAACTGGAAGAGGCAGCAGCCTCCGCTTGAAGCCGCTCCAAGCTTGAAGCCGCTCCAACCTTCAAGCCGCTCCGCCATCTCGAGCTGCTCCAACCTCCAAGCTGCTCCGCCATCTCAAGCCGCTCCGACATCTTGAGCCGCTCCAGCATTTCAAGCCCCTCCGGCGATTGAGGAGCGGGGTCCGGGGCAGAGCCCCGAGACGGCCACGGCAGGCGGCGTCGCACCTTCGGCGCCGCCCGCGGCGACCCCTCATCACGGCACCCGCACCCCCAGCTCCGCCCCCAGAACCCCCGCCCCGACCCCCGTCACCCGAACCGCCCGTTCCGACCCGATCCGCTCCACCCAGCCGGAGTCGAACGCGTGGCGGCACAGGACCGCCCCGGCCACCCCCGCCAGGTGATGGCGCCGCTCCGTCCAGTCCAGACAGCCCCGGACCAGCGGCCGCCGCCCGCCGGACGCGGGATCCAGCGGCGCCCCGAGCGCGCGGAACCACGCCAGCCCCGCGTCGGTCAGCGAGAACCCCGTCTCGACGCGCAGCAGCCCCCGCTCCGCCATCCCGTCGGCCACCGCGATCCCGAGCCGCCCCGCCAGATGGTCGTAGCAGGTCCGCCCGCGCGCCATGGCGTCCCGTGCCGACGACGCCCGCAGCGTGCGCGGGCGCTCCCCGCCGCCGGGCACGGCGTATCCGGCGAGGCTCTCGACGAGCTGTGCGACCTGCGCGTCCGCGAGCCGCACATAGCGGTGCCTGCCCTGTCGCTCCTGTGCGAGCAGCCCGCCCGCGACCAGCTTGCCGAGGTGCTCGCTCGCGGTGGACGGGGCCACGCCCGCGTGCCGCGCCAGCTCACCCGCCGTCCAGGCCCGCCCGTCGAGCAGCGCGAGCAGACACGCGGCCCGGGTCTCGTCGGCGATCAGTGAGGCGAGCGCGGCGAGCCGCGGGGCGCCGGGTTCCTGGGAAGCAGCCATGCCTCAAGGATGCGCCCGGCACAGTTCGGCACACACCGAAAGGTGACCGCGAGGATCAGCGCACGGCTCAGTGCGAGGCCGCCGCGGGCAGTTGCGCGAACTGCACCGCGAGCCCGTCGAGCAGCGCGGCGAGCCCCGTCTCGAAGGCCCGCTCGTCCACGGCGTCCTGCCGCTCGGCGAGCAGATGCGCCTGCCCGAGGTGCGGATAGTCCGCGGGGTCGTACGCCGTCTCGTCGTCCACGAACCCGCCCGCGAACGACCCGATCGCGGACCCCATCACGAAGTACCGCATCAGCGCGCCGATCGAGGTCGCCTGCGCGGGCGGCCACCCCGCGTCGACCATCGCCCCGAACACCGCGTCCGCGAGCCGCAGACCGGCCGGACGGCGGCCCGGCCCGCGCGCGAGCACCGGCACGATGTTCGGGTGCTCGCGCAGCGCCGCCCGGTAGGAGACGGCCCAGTCGTGCAGCGCGGTCCGCCAGTCCCGCCCGGCGCCGTCCGCGGGCGCGTCGAACATCGACAGGTCGACCTGCGCGCTCACCGAGTCCGCGACCGCCTCCAGGATCTGGTCCTTGGTGCGGAAGTGGTTGTAGAGGGAGGGCCCGCTGACCCCGAGCTCGGCCGCGAGCCGCCGCGTCGAGAGCGCCGCGAGGCCCTCCGCGTCGACGAGGGCGCGCGCCGCGTCGACGATGCGGTCGGTGCTCAGGAGGGGCTTGCGCGGTCGGGCCATGCGGCACATAGTAGGGCTGTCAGCCAAAAACTAGCAGTGCTAATTTAAAGGCACCTGCCGCGCAAGTCTGGGGAGTCGTCCATGAATCTGGAGCTGAGCGAGGAGCAGACGGCCGTCCGTCAGCTCGCCAAGGACTTCGTGGACCGCGAGATCGCGCCGAACGTGGTGGCGTGGGACCGCGCCGAGGAAGTCGACCGCTCCCTCGTCAAGAAGCTCGCCGAGGTCGGCTTCCTCGGCCTGACCATCGACGAGGAGTACGGCGGCTCCGGCGGTGACCACCTCGCGTACTGCCTGGTCACGGAGGAGCTGGGCCGCGGCGACTCGTCCGTGCGCGGCATCGTCTCCGTATCCCTCGGGCTGGTCACCAAGACGATCCAGTCGTACGGGACCGAGGAGCAGAAGCGGCGGTGGCTGCCCGCCCTGACGTCCGGCGACGCCCTCGGCTGCTTCGGCCTGACCGAGCCCGGCACCGGCTCCGACGCGGGCAATCTGACGACCAGGGCGGTCCGTGACGGCGACGACTACGTCATCAACGGCTCCAAGATGTTCATCACCAACGGCACCTGGGCCGACGTCGTCCTCCTCTTCGCCCGCTCCACGGACGCCCCCGGGCACAAGGGTGTCTCCGCCTTCCTGGTCCCCACCGACACCCCCGGCCTGACCCGCCGCACCATCCACGGCAAGCTCGGCCTGCGCGGCCAGGCCACCGCCGAACTCTTCCTGGAGGACGTGCGCGTGCCCGCCTCCGCGATGCTCGGCCAGGAGGGCAAGGGCTTCTCGATCGCGATGTCCGCGCTCGCCAAGGGCCGGATGTCCGTCGCGGCCGGCTGTGTCGGCATCGCCCAGGCCGCGCTCGACGCCGCGGTCGGCTACGCGGGCGAGCGCGAGCAGTTCGGCAAGTCCATCGCCTCGTACCAGCTCGTCCAGGAGCTGATCAGTGACATCGCCCTGGATGTGGACGCCGCGCGCCTGCTGACCTGGCGCGTCGCCGACCTCATCGACCGCGGCGAGGACTTCGCCACCGCCGCCTCGAAGGCGAAGCTGTTCGCGTCGGAGGCCGCCGTGCGCTGCGCCAACAACGCCCTCCAGGTCTTCGGCGGCTACGGCTACATCGACGAGTACCCCGTCGGCAAGCTGCTGCGCGACGCCCGCGTCATGACGCTGTACGAGGGCACGAGCCAGATCCAGAAGCTCATCATCGGCCGCGCGCTGACCGGCGTATCGGCGTTCTGAGCGCTTCTGAGTACGTACCTAGGTAGCGGAGCGGATGTGACTGCGGCCACATCCGCTCCATGCTGTCCGGCATGAGTGAGACACCGGTCAAGCAGCAGAACACCACGGCCTTCTACGGACAGGCCCTCGCGTCCTTCGTCGTCGCTCTCGCCGCGACGGCGATCGGCATCTACAGCCTCGACGTCAGCGGCTGGATCCGGGCCTTCCTGGCGATCGCCGTCCTCTACCTCACGACCTCCGCCTTCACCCTGGCCAAGGTCATCCGCGACCGCCAGGAGGCCGGCCAGATCGTGAGCCGGGTGGACCAGGCCCGGCTGGAGAAGATCCTCGCGGAGCACGACCCCTTCAAGCCGGTGGTCTAGTCCGGCCGGAGAACGCTCTAAGCGCTCGCTCACCCCGGAGGGTATGGTGTGGGGCCAGCCCCACGTGAGGATGTGAGCGCAGCGATGTCGCAGGATGAGCGGGTCGAGGACCTCCAGGTCACGGACGAGATGCCGTGGGCCGAGGTCAACCCCGACGCGGCCCGGCGCCTGCTGGTCGCCGCGGTCGAGGCGTTCGCCGAGCGCGGCTATCACGCCACCACGACGCGCGACATCGCGAGCCGGGCCGGGATGAGCCCGGCCGCGCTCTACATCCACTACAAGACCAAGGAGGAGCTCCTCCTCCGGATCAGCCGCATCGGCCACGAGAAGGCGCTGCGGATCCTGCGCCACGCGGTCGAGGCCGAGGGCACGGCGGCGGACCGCCTCACGGAGGCCGTCCGCTGCTTCGTCCGCTGGCACGCGGGGCACCACACGACCGCGCGCGTCGTCCAGTACGAGCTGGAGTCGCTCGGCGAGGACCACCGGCCGGTCATCATGGACCTGCGCCGGCAGAGCGACGCCGCGGTCCGCGAGATCATCGATGACGGGGTGAAGGCGGGGGAGTTCGACGTCCCGGACGAGCCCGGCACCACCGTCGCGATCCTCTCCCTGTGCATCGACGTGGCCCGCTGGTTCAACCCGCAGGGCCGCCGGACGCCCGACGAGGTCGGCGCGTTCTACGCCGACCTCGTCCTCAGGATGGTGGGAGCGCGCGCTCCCCGGTAGGGCTACAGGTAGTACCGCGACACCGACTCGGCGACGCACACCGGCTTGTCGCCGCCGTCACGCTCCACGGTGAACGCGACGGAGAGCTGGACGCCGCCCGGCACGTCGTCCACGGACGTGATCGTCGCGGTGGCGCGCAGCCGCGAGCCGACCGGTACCGGGGCGGGGAAGCGCACCTTGTTCGTGCCGTAGTTGACGCCCATCTTCACGCCCTCGACGGAGAGCAGCTGCGGGCCGAACAGGGGCAGCAGGGACAGCGTCAGGTAGCCGTGGGCGATGGTCGTGCCGAACGGGCCCTCCTTCGCGCGCTCCGGGTCGACGTGGATCCACTGGTGGTCGCCGGTGGCCTCGGCGAACCGGTCGACCCGCTCCTGCTCGATCTCGACCCAGTCGCTGTAGCCGAGCTGCTCGCCCACGGCGCCCTTCAGCTCGTCGACGTCCTTGAAAACCCGCGGCTCCGCCATGGTGAGTAGCCTTCCGTGTCCGTTGTCTAAGCGCTTGCTCAGTCCTCGGAGCATGCTAACAACGCACCCGCCCGGCGACTAGGCTCGGCCGGGTGCCTCAGATTCCGGAGAAGATCCACGAGCTCACCGTCGGCCAGGTGGCGGCGCGCAGCGGAGCCGCCGTGTCCGCCCTGCACTTCTACGAGTCCAAGGGTCTGATCACCAGCCGCCGCACCTCCGGCAACCAGCGCCGCTACCACCGCGACACCCTGCGCCGCGTCGCGTTCATCCGCGCCGCGCAGCGCGTCGGCATCCCGCTCGCGACGATCCGCGACGCGCTGGCCCGGCTCCCCGAGGAGCGCACCCCGACCCGCGAGGACTGGGCGCACCTCTCGGCCGCATGGCAGTCCGAACTCGACGAGCGGATCCGGCAGTTGAACCGGCTGCGCGACCACCTCACCGACTGCATCGGCTGCGGCTGCCTCTCCCTGGAGAACTGCGTGCTCTCCAACCCGGACGACGTCTTCGGCGAACGCCTCACCGGATCACGGCTGTTGGCGGAGCGCAGGGACGGCACGGCGTCGTGAGCGCCCGTCCCGCACGCGCGGGTCACGCACCCGGGGCCGCTCCGTACCGGGCCAGGGCCGCCGTCACCAACTGAGCGTTCCCGTCCGCCCGATCGCCGTCCGGCAGCAGCAGGGTGTCCTCCAGGCCGACCCGTGTCGCGAGACCGAGGCGGGCCGCGAGGTCCAGCACCGGCCAGGTCCCGCCGTCCATGCCGTGCAGCAGGACCGGTCTGCCGTGTGCGGTGCCGATCGAGCCCAGGAGCGTCAGGGCCGTGGCCTCGGCCGACTCCGGGGCCGTGTCCATGACTTCGGCCAGCACACGCAGCACCCGGGGCGCCAGCGGCGACGCGGCGAACCGGTCGGGACCGTCCGTGCCGGACCACAGGCCCGCCTCGACGCCGACACCGCGATCGAGCAGCGCCGCCGCGACGGCCTCCGCGCCCTCCTCGTGCCAGTTCACCGACGCGTGGTCCGGCAGCACCGTCCACGACCGGATGCGCGCCACCCGCGCCGCCGGATCCGGCTCGGCCCACGCGCCCGTCGTCACCCCCACCGGGACCGCCGCCCGCGCCCGGACCGCCTCCAGCGTCGCCGCAACCGAACGGGGCGACAACGTGTCTTGTCCACAAGGGGACTTGGGGTGAACATGCACATCCGACGCACCGGCCGCCACCGCCGCCGCGACGGCATCGGCCAGCGCGCCGGGGGAGAGCGGCACGACCGCGCCGTCGGCCGCGCCCCGAGCGCCGTTCGGACACACCTGCACGAAGACCATGTACGCGATGGTGCCACCCGGCACCGACAACGGCAGCAGCACGGGGGAGCCGCTCAAATGCCACTCGCGATCACCTCACTGAAGTACGAGGCCGCCCGCTCGGGTGCCCAGGCCATCAGGTACGACAGCGACGGCTACCACCTCGTGCGGTTCCCGTACGCGGCCGCCGAGGAGTCGTACGACCCGTGGAAGATGCACGACCCGGCCGGCGGCGGCGGTGCGTCCAAGTACCCCGACGCCCGCTCCGGTCTGATCTGGCCCAGCCACCACGGCTGGGGCACCCTGTCCGCGCTGGTCTTCTGGAAGGCCGACAGCCGGGCCACCGAGTACCGCGCCCGCTTCGTGCGCGACCCGCTCGACCTCTCCACGGGCTACGACTCGACCGCGACCACGGACACCGCGGCCACCGGCGGCGCCCAGTACCGCGCCTACACCTGGCAGATGTTCGTGCACCCGGGCACCCCGGTCGGCCTGAAGATCGCGGCCCGCTCCGGTGACACGAAGCTCGCCGTGCCGATCATGCTGGCCGAGTTCAAGCTCTCCATCGAGACGGACGTGATCAGGCCCTGAAGGGGCGTGAGACTCCTTGACACTCCCTCGATGAGGCTCCACGAGGGTAAACGAGGGATGATGAGGTATGTTGAGGGAGTGAATCAGCAGTACTACTCCCTCGACCAGGTCGCCGATCTGCTCGGCCTGCACGTGCGCACGGTCCGCGGCTACGTCCGCGACGGCCGCCTCAAGGCCGCCCAGGTCGGCCGCCGGTACCGCGTCACGCGCGAGGACCTCGCCGCCTTCACCGGCACGCCGGACGCTCCCGGCGCGAGCGGCGGCCCGCACGCCGAGGTGTCCGTCATCGTCCAGGTCGACGGAGTGGACCCGCAGGCCGCGATGCGGCTCGCCAACACGGTCGTCGCCACCGCGAACAGCACCAGTGGCGGGCGCGCCGGCGGCCCGTTGCGCGTCGAGAGCGTCTACGACGAGCACCGCGCCGTGCTGAAGATCATCGTGCTCGGCGGGCTCGCCGAGGCCGCCGAACTCCTGAGAATCGTCGACACGCTCGTGAAGGACACCCGATGACCGGCACCGAACCCGAACCCACCGTCGAGCTCAAGGAGTTGGCGGGCGTGCCCGTCCTGTTCTGCTCGTCCCACGGGCCGAAACTGGACAGCGAGCGGGCCGCGCTCGACCTCATCGGCGACGCCGGATATCAGGGCGCCGCCTGGGTCGCCGTCCCCGCCGAGCGCTGCGGCGAGGAGTTCTTCCGGCTGCGCACCCGCGTCGCCGGGGACGTCGCGCAGAAGTTCGTCAACTACCGTATGGGTCTTGCCGTTCTCGGCGACATCACCGCCGAGACCGCCGCCGGCACGGCACTGCGCGACTTCGTACGGGAGAGCAACCGCGGCCGCGCGCTGTGGTTCCTGGCGGACGCCGCCGCGCTGGAGGCGCGCCTCGTAGAGTCGGGGGCGTGACAGCACACGACGCGCCCGACCCGCACCTGCCCCTGCTCACCGGCGCACAGGCCGACCGCCTGCGCGGCCTCGTCACCGACCACCTGCACAGCCGCACGGGCACCCGCCCCACGGTCGTCGGCGACACGGCGGAGGCCGACGGCCGCCGCCACCCGCTGACGAACCTGGCGCAGTCGTGCGCCGCCGCACCCGAGGAGCACTGGCCCGAACTGGTCGACGCGCACTTCGACAGCCTGGCCGAGGCATCCCAAGGAGGCGAGAGCGCCGAGGAGTTGCTCGCGCGCACCTGCCTGCGCCTGGTCGCTCCGGGCACCCTGTCGGCCGCCGACGCGGCGGCCGGGTTCGGCTACCTGCGCGGCGTCGCCGACGGCCTCCACCTCGCCCTCGCGCTGGACGCCCCCACCTCCGTACGGCTGTTGACCGACGAGGACGTGGCGCGGGCCGGGGCCGACGAGCTGTGGGCCGCCGCGCGGCGCAACCTGGTCCGCGCGCCCATGCGCTCCGAGGAGGTCAGGCTCGACGGGCACCCCGTGCTGTACTCCGTGTACGGCGACTCCCCGTTCGTGTCCAGCAAGGCACTCGTGCTGCCGGAGGTGGTCGCCGAGGTCACCGGCCGCCGCATGCCGGAGGCCGGCGCGCTCGTCGTCGTCCCCACCCGGCACCTGCTCGCGTTCCACCCGATCGTCGACGGCAGCGCGGCCGACGCCGTCAACGACCTGGCCACGTACGCCTTCCGCGCCCACCAGGACGGCCCGGGATCGCTCTCGCCGCGCGTGTACTGGTGGCACGGGGGGCGCCTCACCTCACTCACCGCCGTCGACCACGAGGCCCGCGCCTTCGCGCAGGAGCCGCCGGCCGCGCTCGTCGACATCCTGAAGGCGCTGCGCGGCCTCGACCGGGCCGGGCGCCTCGCCTCGACGACCACCGCCGCCAGGGGCATCGAGGAACTCACCGACGCCACCGCCGAGTTGATCAGCGGACTGGACGACCGGCCCGAGGACCTGCCGGACGCCTTCGCGTCGGCCGTCGCCCTCAGTCACGCGCACGCCGCCGCCGACCCCCGCGCCGACCGGGTGGAGACATGGGACGCGTGGGTCGCCGCGCTCCAGCTCGGCACCGCCCTGTTCACACAGACCAAAGCGGTCGACGTCCCGCTGGAAGAGCGGCGGTTGACCGTCCCCGCCGCCGGACCCGAGGTCCACGGCGACGCCCGCGCCTGGCTCGACGCCTTCTACCTCACCCTGGTGACCCGCGAGCGGGACCGCACGCAGCGCCTGTGCGAGGTGCCGCTCGACGCGCTGCGCGGGGACGGTCCCGTCGACGACTACGTGCTCCACTGGGTCGACGTCCTCCAGAGCTACTGGAACAGCAGCGCACTGGACGACATCGTGGCGAAACTGGTCACCACGATGGAGACCTCGCACCCGGACACCGTGACGCTCGCGCCGAAGGACTTCCTGAACTCCGTCGACTACCAGCCCGTCGCACTCTTTCACCGGATGCTCACCGGGGACCACGAGGCGTTCGCCGACGTCCTCACGGAAGCCCTGGCGCAGCACGGGAGTTACTGGGGCGACTCGGCGGCGCCGCGCGCCCATGTGGCCCTCGGGCCGCTCGCCCTGGCCTGCCTGGCGTACGACATGGAGTTCCCGGTCCGCACCGACCAGCCGTATCTGCCGGCGTACCTGCTCAACCGGCAGCGCCTGGAGCACATCCCGGGGTGACGCCCTGAATCCGGGGGTGCGCCGGTGATCGGCCGCACCCCCGTCGCGCTATACCGAGACCAGATCCCGCGCGCGCCTGGCGTCCGCCAGGGCCGCGGGGGTGAGGACGGGCCGCGGCACGACGATGCCGCAGTGGGTGCAGACGGGGCCCGACGACGGTTCGTGCGCCAGGTCGTGCTTCCAGACGAGACCGCTGTCCGCGCACACCGGGCAGCACGCGCCCGGTTCGCGCTCCAGGGCCGCGATGAGCCGCCGCAGCACTTCGGCCAGCGACTCGGTGGGGTGCACCGACGGGTCGTCGCACCAGGCGACACCGAAGCCGCCCCAGGTCAGCCGGTGCCAGTCGTCCACCGTGCCCGGGCGGCGCAGCCCGTCGTGCTTCTCCTTGCGCCTGCGCTCCGCGAAGGCGACTTCGTACGCGAGCCAGACGGCCCGCGCCTCTTCGAGCTCCTCCAGCGCCGCCACCAGGCGGGCCGGGTCGGGTGAGCGGTCCTCGGGTCCGAACCCCGCCCGGGAGCAGAGATGGTCCCAGGTCGCCCGATGACCGTAGGGGGCAAACCTCTCCAGGCACTTGCGCAGCGAGTACCGCCGCAGTGCCAGATCGCTCAGTGGATCGCGCACCTGTCTTGCCAGACTCCGGAATCCAGCCATCGCCCTGCACCTCCGTCACACGTACGTCGGCGTCGCCGCAGCCATGAAGCGACGTTGCCGAGTAGACGTATCGACACGCGATTCGGATCCCTCAGAAGGCCGGTCGGTCCCATCCGATTTCCGATGGGGGTCATTACCGGACTCTTCTGAGGCCGGGGAGTCCCTGAGTGTTCCCTGTGGTGATTCCGAAAACGTGACGCATGTTCATCTTCTGTCGTTCGATAACCGCCGGTAACCTCCGGCTCACCATCGTCGGGAGGACCAGGCATGCGACGACGCATCCCACGAACCACCCTGCACAGGAGACTTACGGCCACGGCGGCCCTGTTGCTCACCGCCGGACTGCTTTCTCCGCTGTCGACGGCCACGGCCGCCGACGATCCCGTACCCGTACCCGTGTCCGACCACTGCGAGGGGCAGTGCGCGGACATCCTGCCGCCCGGTGCGAACGGCAGCGCCACCCTCGCCGAGATCCTCGGCAACAAGCTGTTCGGTACCCAGCCCGCACACGCCGACGACCAGCTCGGTCCCTACGACGCGCTGTCGTCCGGGTATCCCTCACTCACGGACGACACACTCACGAAATTCTTCAACGACTCCTCCTTCGGCGTCCCCGACGATGCGGTGGGCTCCGTCACCCGCCCCCGCGACGATGTGACGATCACCCGTGACAAGAAGAACGGCGTACCCCACATCAAAGGTTCCACGCGCTACGGAACCGAGTTCGGCGCCGGCTACGCCGCAGGTCAGGACCGCCTCTGGCTGATCGACCTGTTCCGGCACATCGGCCGCGGCGAGCTGACGTCCTTCGCCGGCGGCGCCCTCGCGAACCAGGGACTCGAGCAGGAGTTCTGGCCGCAGGCCCCGTACACCGAGGAGGATCTCCAGAAGCAGGTCGACTACATCAGGACGTCCGGCGGGGCCCGCGGCAAGCAGGCCATGGAGGACGCGCAGGCCTACATCGACGGCCTCAACGCCTACCGCGTGAAGTCCAAGAACGGCCGCTACTTCCCGGGCGAGTACGTCCTCACCGGCAAGATCGACGCGATCACGAACGTGGGCGAGATCCAGCCGTTCAAGGTGACCGACATGATCGCCCTCGCATCGGTGGTGGGCGGACTCTTCGGCAACGGCGGCGGGGGAGAGGTCGACGCGGCCCTCTCGCTCCTCGCGTCCCAGGAGAAGTACGGCGTCGAGAAGGGCACCCAGGTCTGGGAGTCGTTCCGCGGCCGCGACGACCCCGAGGCCGTCACCACCGTCCACGACGGCACGAGCTTCCCCTACGGCACCAAGCCGAAGGACGCGCGCGGCCGGGCGCTGCCCGACCGGGGATCGGTCGAGCGCGAACCCCTCGTGTACGACCGCACCGGCTCCGCGGTCACCGGGAAGAAGGCCCCGGTCGAGGCGCCGTCGCGGCTCAAGCCGCTCCAGGGCATGTACGACGACGGGGTGCTCCCCTCCGACCTCTTCACGGACACGGCCTCCAAGAAGGGCATGTCGAACGCCCTCCTCGTCTCCGGCGCGCACACCGCGTCCGGCCACCCGGTCGCCGTGTTCGGCCCGCAGACCGGCTACTTCGCGCCCCAGCTCCTGATGATGCAGGAGCTGCAAGGGCCCGGCATCAGCGCGCGCGGCGTCTCCTTCGCCGGCGTCGGCATGTACATCCAGCTGGGCCGCGGCCAGGACTACGCCTGGTCGGCGACCTCGGCGGGGCAGGACATCACCGACACGTACGCGGTCCAGCTGTGCGAGCCCGGCGGCGGAGCCCCGACGAAGCGGTCCACGTCGTACCTGTACCGAGGCACCTGCACTCCCATGGAGAAGATGGAGCGGACGAACGCGTGGAAGCCCACCGTCGCCGACTCCACGGCCGCGGGCTCCTACCGGATGCAGGTCTTCCGCACGAAGTACGGCATCGTCACCCACCGCGCCACGGTCGACGGCGAACCGGTCGCGTACACGGCGCTGCGCTCCACGTACCGGCACGAGGCCGACTCCATCATCGGCTTCCAGATGCTGAACGACCCGTCGTACGTCACGGACGCCTCGTCGTTCAAGAAGGCGGCACAGCACATCAGCTACGCCTTCAACTGGTTCTACGCCGACTCGCGCGACATCGCGTACTACAACAGCGGCTCCAACCCGGTACGGGCGACGGACGTCGACATGTCGCTGCCGGTCAAGGGCGAACAGGCCTATGAGTGGCGGGACTTCGATCCGGCCGACAACACGGCGGCCTACACGCCCGCGGCCGAGCACCCGAACTCCACGAACCAGGACTACTACATCTCCTGGAACAACAAACAGGCCAAGGGCTTCACCGCGGCCAACTTCAGCCTGGGCGCGGTCCATCGCGGCAACCTCCTCGACGACCGCGTCAAGAAGCTCACGGCCGAGGGCGGGGTCACCCGGGCCTCGCTCACCCAGGCCATGGAGGAAGCGGCGGTGACGGACCTGCGCGGCGAGCAGGTGCTCCCGGAGATCCTCAAGGTCATCCGCAGCAAGCCCGTCGACGACCCGCAACTCGCCAAGGCGGTCGAGCAGCTGGAGGCCTGGCGCAAGGCCGGGGCGCAGCGCAACCAGACGTCGGCCGGGTCGAAGACCTACGCGCACCCGGACGCCGTACGCATCATGGACGCCTGGTGGCCGCTGCTCGTGAAAGCCGAGTTCGAGCCGGGACTCGGGACCGGCCTGTACACGGCGCTCACCGGTCAGCTGAGCGTCGACGAGGCGCCGTCCGCCGGGCACGGCCCGACCGGCTCGCACGCCGGGTCGGCGTTCCAGTACGGCTGGTGGGGCTACGTCGACAAGGATCTGCGGGCGGTGCTCGGACAGCCGGTCCGCGGTGAGCTCGGGGCACGGTACTGCGGTGCGGGCGACCTCTCCGCGTGCCGCGACACGCTGCTCGCCTCGCTGACCGAAGCCGTCGCGAAGCCGGCCACGGAGGTCTACCCCGGGGACGACACCTGCAAGGCGGGCGACCAGTGGTGCGCGGACACCATCGTCCACCGGGCGCTCGGCGGGATCACCCACCGGTCGATGCAGTGGCAGAACCGGCCGACGTATCAGCAGGTGGTGGAGTTCCCCAGCCACCGGTAGCGCACCAGGGCGGGGCGGGCCGTCCCTACGGGGTCACCCGTCCCGCTCCGAGCACGATCCGGGCCAGTTCCTCGTGGCAGATGTCGCTGTGGGCCCCCGACGGCGGGGGCCCGTGGCGGACCACGGACGCCGCGTCGACGCTCACGCACCCCGCGTGCGGCACCCCGTCCCGCAGCACGCCGGCCAGGGTGGAGCGGACCGAGCCCGGTACGTCCTGGATGCCGTCGAAGCCCAGGGCGCCCCAGCGGACGCCGAGGTCGAGGGCGCCCGCGTCGTCACCGGCCAGCCGGGACGCCAGCGGGTACATCGTGCCGAGCGCGGTGTCGAAGCGCGAATAGCACGCCACCAACGGGCCCTGGATTCGCCGCTGTCGCCCCTTGAGCGCGCCGCGCTCGGCGAACGCGTAGTGCGAGAAGGCTCCCTGGAGGAGTGTCACGGACCGCACGTTGCGGGCGGTGTCCGGCAGACCGGCGAGGGCGAACGACACGAGGCGCGCGCCGAAGCTGTGCCCCACCAGGTGCACGCGCACGTCCGGCGCCTCGGCCGCGAGACGGCCGAGGACCGGGCCGAGGCCCTTCTGGCCCACCCTGCCCGCACGCCTCTTCATCGCGAAGTACGTCGCCTGGCGCAGGAGTTCGTGGCCGCCCTTCCAGGCCCGGGACAGGCCGCCGGGCAGCCGCAGCGCCGCGGCGTCCGCCGTCGCCTCCAGCGCGTCGGCGAACCGGAGGCAGATGTCGCGGGTGTTCTCCTGGAGCATCGCGGGCGCCGTGTTCGCCGACTCCTCCTCGGTCGTGTCCGCGCCGAAGGCGACCGCCCGGATGCCGACGAGCTGCCGTACGAGACCCCCGAACTCGTCGAACGCCTCGCGCCGCTCCGGCTGTTGCTCCAGGAGCTTCGCCAGATGGTCGACGACCGTCGCGCTGTGGGGGAACGTCGCGCCGAGCGCGTGCCGGGTGCCCTGGTCGAGCGTCGTGCGCGGCGTCACCGGCCGCGCCGCCACCGCGGACGGGTCGAAGTCCGGGATGTGTTCGTCCGTGAACCGCATCGACGGCCACAGCACCCCCACGTACCCGAGGTGGGCGTCCGGTGCCAGCGAGGGGAACGGCGCGAAGAAGAGGTCGTAGAGGCGGGTCGCCATCGACCGGTCGTTGTTCCAGCCGTGCGCGAACACGACCAGGTCCCGCACGCCGCGCTCGCGCACCTCGCGCAGCAGCCGGTCGCGGCGACCGGACTCGGGATCCCCGTCGGCGTCGAGCATCAGCTCCCAGTAGGGACGTACCCGGACTTCCGGTGCCGCGGCCATGGCCAACCCCCGTGGTAGGCGTCGAGCGTGTGCCGCATCGTCCCGCCGTGCCCGGGGGTTGGCCATACGCCCGGAGGGCCCAAATGGCGCGCGGCTCAGCCCAGTTCGCGCTCCCGCGTCTCCGGCAGCGCCAGCACGCACAGCAGCGACACGACCGCCATCGCGCTCACGTACCAGCCCACCGACGACGACCCGAACGCGCTCTGGAGTCGCGTCGCCACCAGCGGCGCCACCGCGCCGCCCAGCACACCGCCCAGGTTGTACGCGAACGAGGCCCCGGAGTAGCGCACGCGCACCCCGAACAGCTCCGGCAGGTACGCGCCCATCGGGCCGTACACCACGCCCATGCAGAACAGGGCGCCGCCGAGCGCGAGCGCGATGAGCGCGGGCTGCTCGGTGTCCATCAGCGGGAACAGGGCCAGACCCCAGACGACCGCGAGGCCGGAGCCCACGAGGACCATCCGGCGGCGGCCGCCGGCGTCCGAGCGGGTGGCCGCGAGCCAGGTGCCGGCCGCCAGGAACAGACAGGCGACGAGCGACACCGCGAGCATCGTCGAGCGTGGCACGCCCAGCGTCTTCGTCCCGTAGGCGAGGCAGTACGTGGTGGCCGTGTAGAAGAGGCCATAGGCGACGATCATGCCGCCCGCGCCGAGCAGGATCTCCTTGGGGTGGCGCTTGAACACCTCCAACGCCGGTGCCTTGCTGGCCTCCTGATCCTCCATCACCTTGGCGAAGACCGGTGTCTCGCTGATCTTCAGGCGGACGAACAGACCGACCGCGACCAGCAGGAAGGACAGCAGGAACGGGATGCGCCAGCCCCACGCCTGGAAGGCGTCGTCCGACAGCGACTCCGAGAGCAGCCAGAAGATGCCGGTCGCCGCGAAGAAGCCGACGGACGGGCCGAGTTGGGGGAACGCCGCGAACATGCCGCGCTTGCCGCGCGGCGCGTGCTCGACCGCGAGCAGTGCCGCGCCGCCCCACTCGCCGCCGAGCCCGACGCCCTGAAGGAAACGCAGCAGCACCAGCAGGATCGGCGCCCACACCCCCCACGTGTCGTAGCCGGGCAGCAGTCCGACGCACGCCGTCGACAGGCCCATCAGGAGCAGCGACGCCACCAGCACCGACTTGCGGCCGATCCGGTCGCCGAAGTGGCCGAAGACCAGCGAGCCGATCGGGCGGGCCGCGAACGCGACGGCGTACGTCGAGAACGAGGCGAGAGTGGCGTTGAGGGACGAGAGGTTCGGGAAGAACGCGGCGTTCAGGACGAGGGCCGCGGCCGTTCCGTAGACGTAGAAGTCGTAGAACTCGATGGCGGTCCCGATGAAACTCGCCACGGCCACGCGGCGCAGGCTCTCCGGCTGGTCCGGCCGAGCCCGCGCCGCGCCGGCGGAGGCGTCTTCCCTGGTTGAGTCGTCTTTGAGCACGAGCCGACTCTGATTGTCCGTGTACTGTCCAGTCAATATTCTGGGACGAGCGTCCCGGATATCGAGACACGGATCGATGTGGATGGATGCGGGTCGGTACGGGTCGGTGCGGCTCGGTACGGATCCACGCGCATCGAGAGGAATCCAGCCCGGCCGCCGGTGTCTCGCGCCTACTTGTACGTGAGGTACCGGCGCCGCACGTCCCTGAACGCGGCCAGCTCCGCCTGCCAGCCCGCCACGACCTCGTCCGTCGACGCGCCCGCGTCGATCATCGTCCGCACCTGCGTCGACCCGGTGAGCTTGTCGATCCAGTTGTCCGAACGCCAGGCGAAGCCGCTCCAGGCCGACTTGGCGGTCACCAGCAGGGCGATGCCGGTGCGGACCGGGTCGAAGGCGTCGCGGTCGTCGACGTGGATCTGGACCCCGCCGACCGTCTTGCCCTGGAACTTGGAGAACGTCGGCGCGAAGTACGCCTCCCTGAAGTGCACACCGGTCAGGGCGAGTTCATTGGCCTTCGCCGCCCAGCGCGCGTCGATGCCCTCGGCGCCGAGGAGTTCGAAGGGGCGGGTCGTGCCGCGCCCCTCGGAGAGGTTCGTGCCCTCGAAGAGACAGGTCCCCGAGTACACCAACGCGGTGTCCGGGGTGGGCATGTTGGGGCTCGGCGGCACCCACGGCAGCGCCGACACGTCGTAGAAGTCGCGCCGCTTCCAGCCCGTCATCGTGACCGTGGCCAGCTCGACCGGGTGCGTGAGGTACTCGCCGTTGAAGAGGCGGGCCAGCTCCGTGACCGTCATGCCGTGCGCCTGGGAGATCTCCCTGCGTCCGACGAAGGTCGCGAACTCCTTGTGCAGGACGGGACCGTAGGCGTTGCGGCCCGTCACCGGGTTCGGCCGGTCGAGGACCACGAACTTCTTGCCCGCGAGCTGCGCCGCCTCCATGCAGTCGTACAGCGTCCAGATGTACGTGTAGAAGCGGGCGCCCACGTCCTGGATGTCGAAGACGATCGTGTCCACGCCGGACGCCGTGAAGATGTCGGCGAGCGGCTGCCCGCTCTTCAAGTACGTGTCGTAGACGGGCAGTCCGGTCGCCGGATCGTCGTAGCGGCCCTCCGAACCGCCCGCCTGCGCCGTGCCGCGGAACCCGTGCTCGGGCCCGAACACGGCCTTCAGGTCGACGCGTTCGTCGCCGTGCATCACGTCCACGATGTGCCGGACGTCGCGGGTGACGCCGGTCGGGTTGGTGACGACGCCGACCTTCTGGCCGTCGAGCAGCGCGTACCCGTCGGCCGCGAGCCGCTCGAACCCGGTCCGCAGGGGCCGCCCCTCGGGGGCGGAGGCCGCGGCCGCGGAGCCCCCCGAGCTCAGTGCGCCCACGACACCCGCCCCCGCGCTCGCCGCGAGCAGGACCCGTCTCGACACGCTCATGCAGATACCTCCGTGATCACCGGAACTGGCATGGTCATGCACGCTAGCGCCCCCGCCCGCGTCGCGGAACGAACCCGGCGGTGATCGCCTCCCGGAACCTCTTCCCCGGCGACATACCGACTGGTTAGTCTGCTGAGGCAGCCGGAGCCGTTGCGGCGAGGTCGGGGCCGAGCCGAAACCGGGCAGAGCCGAAGCCGAAGCCGAAATCGTGTCGAAGGAGACCGATGGTGGAGAGTGTGCAGGGGCAGTCAGTCGTCGTCACGGGCGCCGGGGGCGGCATCGGAGCCGCCATCGCCCGCAGATTCGCGGCCGCCGGAGCCCGCGTCGTCGTCAACGACCTGGACGCCGACAAGGCGAAGGCCGTCGCCGACGAGCTCGGCGCCACGGCCGTCCCCGGTGACGCCTCCGCGATCATCGAGGAGGCCCGGGACGCCCTCGGCGGCACCGTCGACGTCTACTGCGCCAACGCCGGCCTCGCCTCCGGCGGCACCGAGGCCGCCGACGAGCAGGTGTGGGCCGCGGCCTGGGACGTGAACGTGATGGCGCACGTCCGCGCCGCGCACGCGCTGATCCCCGGCTGGCTGGAGCGCGGCAGCGGCCGCTTCGTCTCCACCGTCTCGGCCGCGGGCCTGCTCACCATGGTCGGCGCCGCCCCGTACAGCGTCACCAAGCACGGCGCGTACGCCTTCGCCGAGTGGCTCTCGCTCACGTACCGGCACCGCGGGATCAAGGTCCACGCCATCTGTCCGCAGGGCGTGCGCACCGACATGCTGACCGCGGCGGGCTCCGCCGGTGACCTGGTGCTCGCGCCGACCGCGATCGACCCCGAGGACGTCGCCGAGGCCCTCTTCGCGGGGATCGCCGAGGACCGCTTCCTGATCCTGCCGCACCCCGAGGTCGCCGGGTACTACGCGGCCCGCGCCGCCCAGCCCGACCGCTGGCTGTCGAACATGAACCACATCCAGCAGAAGTGGGAGGCGGCCCGGTGAGCGACACCACCCAGGAATCGATCTACGCGGCCCGGCCCTGGCTCGGCGTCCTCAACGACGCGCAGAAGGCCCCGGTGGACCCCGCGCCCACCGTCGTCCACGCCTTCGCCGACGCGGTGCGCCGCGCCCCCGACCGCACCGCCCTCGCGTACTTCGACGGCCGCCTGACCTACGCGGAGGTCGACGCCCTCTCCGACTCCGTGGCCGGTCACCTCGCCGCTCGCGGCCTGGAGCGCGGCGACCGCGTCGCGATCATGCTGCAGAACTCGCCGCACTTCGTGCTCGCCCTGCTCGGCGCGTTCAAGGCCGGCGCCGTCGTCGTCCCCGTGAACCCGATGTACAAGTCGGGTGAGGTCGGGCACGTCCTGCACGACGCCGAGGTGACCGCGCTGGTCTGCTCCGACCGGGCCTGGGAGGCGTACCTGCGCGAGACGGCCGCCGACTCACCCGTACGGATCGTGCTCACCGCCTGCGAACTCGACCTCCAGACGCGCGGCGACGAGCGGGTCCTGAACTTCGCGCGGGTCACCCCAGAGGCCACCGACGCCGACGACCTCGTGCGCGTGGCCCGCGCGGGCCACAAGACCCCCGACGACCGGGAGCCCGCCGCCGCCGACATCGCGCTCATCAGCTACACCTCCGGCACGAGCGGCACCCCGAAGGGCGCCACCAACCTGCACGGCAACATCACGTACAACGCGGAACGCCAGCGCACCGGCCTCGGCCTGCCCGAAGGCGCCACCTACTTCGCGCTCGCGCCGCTCTTCCACATCACCGGCATGGTCTGCGAACTCGTCGCCTCCTTCGCCAACGCGGGCACGCTCGCCCTCGCCTACCGCTTCGAGCCGGGCGTCGTCCTGGACGCGTTCGCCGAGCACCGGCCCGCCTACACGGTCGGCCCGTCCACCGCGTTCATGGCCCTCGCCGCCCAGCCGCAGGCGACCCGCGAGCACTTCGCGTCGTTCTCGTCGATCTCCTCCGGCGGCGCCCCGGTGCCGCCCGCGCTGGTCGAGAAGTTCCGCGACGCGTTCGGCCCGTACATCCACAACGGCTACGGACTCACCGAGTGCACCGCGCCCTGCGCGTCCGTGCCGCCGGGGGTCGAGGCGCCCGTCGACCCGGTCTCGGGCACCCTCGCGGTCGGTGTCCCCGGCCCCGACTCGGTCGTCCGCATCGTCGACGACCTCGGCGACGACGTGCCCTTCGGCGAACAGGGCGAGATCGCGGTCCGCGGCCCGCAGGTCGTGCCCGGCTACTGGCGCCGCCCCGACGCCACCGCCGAGGCCTTCCCCGACGGCGAGCTGCGCACCGGCGACATCGGCTTCATGGACGCGAACGGCTGGCTGTACGTCGTCGACCGCAAGAAGGACATGATCAACGCGTCCGGCTTCAAGGTGTGGCCGCGTGAGGTCGAGGACGTCCTCTACACGCACCCCGCGGTCCGCGAGGCGGCCGTCGTCGGCATCCCGGACGCGTACCGCGGCGAGAGCGTCAAGGCGTACGTGAGCCTGCGCCCCGGCGCCGACGCGAGCCCCGAGGAACTGTCCGCGTACTGCAAGGAACGCCTGGCCGCGTACAAGTACCCCCGTGAGGTGGAGGTCCTGCGCGAGCTGCCCAAGACGGCGAGTGGGAAGATCCTCCGGCGGGAACTGCGTTCCCCGGCACAGGCATAGACGCATCGGAAAGGCAGGTGGCGGCAGTGGCCAGGACCACGACGGACGGCGACGGCACGCCCGTCCCGCAACGACTCCTCGCGGCCGCCACCCGGCTGTTCGCCGAGCAGGGCTACGACCGCACGTCGGTGCAGGAGATCGTGGAGGCGGCCGGCGTCACCAAGGGCGCGCTCTACCACTACTTCGGCTCGAAGGACGACCTCCTGCACGAGGTGTACGCGCGCGTGCTGCGGCTCCAGCAGGAGCGGCTCGACGCGTTCGCCGACGGGTCCGAGCCGATCGAGCAGCGGCTGCGCGGGGCGGCGGCGGACGTCGTCGTCACCACGATCGAGAACCTCGACGACGCGTCGATCTTCTTCCGCTCCATGCACCACCTCAGCCCGGAGAAGAACAAGCAGGTACGGGCCGAGCGGCGCCGCTACCACGAGCGGTTCCGGGCCCTGATCGAAGAGGGCCAGAAGGCGGGCGTCTTCTCCACCGAGACCCCGGCCGACCTGGTGGTCGACTACCACTTCGGCTCGGTCCACCACCTGTCGACCTGGTACCGCCCGGACGGGCCGCTCACCCCTCAGCAGCTCGCCGACCAGCTGGCGGACCTGCTGCTGCGGGCGCTGCGTCCGTGAATCTGCGCAGCAGCGCCCCGGCCGCCGGATTGCGCGGCCGGGGCGCCCGCCCCGCGAGGACGACGGCCCGGCCCGGCTCGGGCTGCCGGATGGTCACGCACGGCAGCCCCGCCGCCTCACCGATCCGCCGGGGCACGATCGCGACGCCGATCCCGGCCCGTACGAGATCCACGAGCAGCCCGATCTGTGTCACGTCACAGGTGATGCGCCGCTCCAGGCCGCAGTGCGCGGCGAGCCTGCGGACCGCCGTCTCCAGTCCCGTACCGGCCTTGAAGTCGACGAACGGCTCGTCCGCGAGATCGCTCATGAGGGTCCGCCCCGCCCGCGCCAGCGGATGCCCCGGCGCGGTCACCAGGACGAGCTCCTCCCGCCAGGTCCCGAACACGGCCAGCCCGTCCGGGAGTTGACGGGCATCCGGCGCGAGGAACGCCAGATCGAGCTCGCCGGCCCGCAGCCCCTCGATCAGCTCCTCCACGGGACTCTCGCGCACGGACACCTGGATGCCGGGCAACTCCTGGTGGAACGCGGCGAGTTCGGCCGCGAGGTCCACGCAGGTCAGGGTCTGGATGGTGCCGATCGCCACCCGTCCCGTACCGAGCCCGGTCACCCGGGCCACGGACTCCTTCGCGGCGGCGGCCCCGGCCAGCAACTGCCGCGCCTGCGGCAGCAGCGCCCGACCGGCCTCCGTGAGCACGACCCGGCGGCCCGTCCGGTCGAACAGCTCCGCGCCCAGTTCGCGCTCCAGGTTCCGGACCGACGTACTGAGCGCGGACTGCACGATGAGCTCGGTGCGGGCCGCGGCCGTGAAACCGCCCTCGTCGACGACCGCCACGAAGTGGCGCAGCTGGCGTATCTCCACCCATCGATTCTATCGATGGGTCCGAGCGAAACGATCTGTTGGACCGGGCGCCCGAGGCGGCGGGAGGCTGGCGGCCATGGACCACGTACCCGTCCTCTGGACCGCCGCGTACGCCCCGCACCACCCGCGCCTGCTGCGGGCGGCGTCCCGCGGACTCCTGCGTCTGCGCTGCTTCCTGCGCAGGCTCGCCCTGGCCGATCACACCATCGGCGGAGGGTACTAGCGGGGGCCGCGGGTGCCGACCGGTGACCTCTAGAGGTACGTCTTCAGCTCCCGCCGGGCCAGCGACCGCTGGTGCACCTCGTCCGGGCCGTCGGCCAGGCGGAGCGTGCGCGCCCCGGCCCACAGCTCGGCCAGGGGGAAGTCCTGCGAGACGCCGCCCGCGCCGTGCAGTTGCACGGCCTTGTCGATGATGTCGACGACCGTGCGCGGGGTCGCGATCTTGATGGACTGGATCTCCGTGTGGGCGCCGCGGTTGCCCACGGTATCCATCAGCCAGGCCGTCTTGAGGACCAGCAGACGCAACTGCTCGACGGCGACCCGGGCGTCGGCGATCCACTCCTGCACGACACCCTGCTGGGCCAGCGGCTTGCCGAACGCGGTACGGGCCACGGCCCGCTTGCACATCAGCTCGATCGCCCGCTCGGCCATGCCGATCAGGCGCATGCAGTGGTGGATCCGGCCGGGGCCGAGCCGGGCCTGGGCGATACCGAAGCCGCCGCCCTCCTCGCCGACCAGGTTCGACACCGGGACGCGCGCGTGGTCGAAGACGACCTCGGCGTGGCCGCCGTGCCAGTGATCCTCGAAGCCGTACACCGTCATCGCCCGGCGCACCTCGACCCCCGGGGTGTCGCGCGGCACCAGGACCATGGACTGCTGGCGGCGGATGTCCGCACCGTCCGGATCGGTCTTGCCCATCACGATGAAGATCTTGCAGTCCGGGTTCATGGCACCCGAGATGTAGAACTTGCGGCCCGTGATGACGTAGTCGTCGCCGTCGCGCTCGATGTGCGTCGTGATGTTGGTGGCGTCGGAGGAGGCGACCTCCGGCTCGGTCATCGCGAACGCCGAACGGATCTCCCCGGCGAGCAGCGGCTCCAGCCACTGCTTGCGCTGCGCCTCGGTGCCGAACTGCGCGAGCACCTCCATGTTCCCGGTGTCCGGGGCGCCGCAGTTGACGGCCGTGGGCGCCAACTGCGGGCTGCGGCCGGTGATCTCGGCCAGCGGCGCGTACTGGAGGTTGGTGAGCCCGGCTCCGTGCTCGGCGTCCGGCAGGAACAGGTTCCACAGGCCCTGCTTGCGGGCCTCGGCCTTCAGCTCCGCCACCACGGCCGGGGTCTCCCACGGCGAGCCGAGCGCCGCGCGCTGCTCGGCGGCGACGGCCTCCGCCGGGTACACATGCGTGTCCATGAAGGTGAGCAGCCGCTCCCGCAACTCCTCCGTACGCGCGTCGAATGCGAAGTCCATGATGGGGATCAGCCTTCCTGAAGACCCTGAAGGGTGGTGAGACCGTGCTCGATGAAGACGGGGACCAGCTCGCCGATCCGGTCGAATCCGGCGCCGACCGTCTGACCGAGCGTGTACCGGTAGTGGATGCCCTCGAGGATCACCGCGAGCTTGAACCAGGCGAACGCCGTGTACCAGGCGATCGCGGACACGTCGCGCCCCGAGCGCGCGGCGTACCGCTCGACCAGCTCGGCGGGGGACGGATGCCCGGGGGCCGTGGCGGTCGTGGAGATGGGGGAGTCCGGCAGTTCGAGCGGCGCGCTGTACATCACCAGCAGGCCCACGTCCGTGAGCGGATCGCCGAGCGTCGACATCTCCCAGTCGAGGATCGCCTTGATGCGGTCGGCGCCGTCGGGATCCTGCCGTACGAGGACGTTGTCGAGGCGGTAGTCGCCGTGCACGATCGTCGGCGCGGGGGAGTCCGGGAGGGTACGGGCGAGCGACGCCTGCAACTCGTCGATCCCCTTGAGGTCGCGGTTGCGGGACGCGTCGAGCTGCTTGCCCCAGCGCCTCAACTGCCGCTCCAGGAAGCCCTCGGGGCGCCCGAAGTCGCCGAGCCCGACCGCCGCCGGGTCGACCGCGTGCAGATCGACGAGCGTGTCCACGAGCCCGAGCACGGCGGCCCGGGTCCGCTCGGCGCCGAGCGGCGCGAGCTCCTCGGCGGTCCGGTACGGCGTCCCGTCCACGAACTCCATGACGTAGAACGGCGCGCCCAGCACGCTGTCGTCCTCGCACAGCAGCAGCGGCTCGGGCACCGGCACCTTCGTCGGGTGCAGCGCGGCGATCACCCGGTGCTCGCGCTTCATGTCGTGCGCGGTCGCCAGGACGTGGCCGAGCGGCGGCCGCCGCACCACCCACTTCGTGGTCCCGTCGGTCACCCCGTAGGTGAGGTTCGACCGCCCGCCCTCGATGAGCCGCCCGGACAGCGGGCCGCCGACCAGACCGGGCCGCTCACGGTCGAGGTGCGTGCGCAGCTGATCGAGGTCGAGGCCTGGGGGGTGACTCATCGCGGTCCTCCGGGGGCGAGTGGCAGGGTGCCACTCATCATGCCGACCAGTCGGTATGTCGTCCAGTGGATGGGCGAAACGTGATCGTCATTACGTGCCTACGGTGCCCGGTCGCCGGGACGAGCGAAAGGGCCCGGCAGCGAGTGCCGGGCCCTGTGCGCGTATCTCCACGGGATCAGTGGTCGTCCCAGTGTCCGTCGTGCTCCGCGTGCCGGTGGCCGTCGTGGACGTAGTCGACGTGATCGCCGTGCGGGACCGCCTGGTGCCCGCAGTCGGCGCCGTGCCGGTGCGCGTGCTCCGCGTGCGTGACGTGGCCGCCGGGCTCGCACTCGTCCCAGTGTCCGTCGTGCTCGGCGTGCAGGTGCCCGTCGTGCGCGTAGTCGACGTGGTCCCCGTGGCGCACCGCCGGGTGCCCGCAGGACGGGCCGTGGGTGTGCTCGTGGACGGGGTGCTCCTGGTGGAGGGTGGTCATGGTGCTCACCTTCGGTGACGGCCGTGGCTGACCGCGTCAGGCTAGCCCGGAATGTCCGGAAGGCCGCGCTCTGGCGCCCGCGTGACTCTTTGTCGGATCGTCACACCACGAGCGCCGCCGCGAACACCGCCATCGCGACCACGCACAGCGCCGCCGTCGTCGCCCCGCGCCGGGACATCGGCGGCGGCTCGGACTCGTTCAGGGCCAGGCCCGTGATCCGGCGGTGGGCGACCGCGAGGAACCCGAGCCAGACCAGCATCACCAGCGCCGACGCGACGACCCCGAGCGTCCGTCCGCCGGAGCTCTGGAGCGCGGCCTTCACGGCGAGCACGGCCGCGACGGTGCACGACAGCGTCGTACGGCGCCACGCGAGCCGCGTCCGCGCCGGCTGGAGCCCCGGGTCGCGCACCGCCCCGCTCACGGCTAGCCCTCCCAGCCGACGAGCACCACGAGGACCATGGCGATGGCCACCAGGGCGACCACCAGGCTCAGCAGCGCCGGGAACCGGGACACCGGCAGGTCCTCGCCGCGCCGCATCGCCCGCTCGCAGCGCACCCAGTGGCTCACGGCCCGCAACGAGCACAGCACACCAGCGGCGAGCAGCGCGAGGGCGAGCCCGACCCGCCAGCCCCAGCGCAGATCGGGCAGGAACTGGTCCACGGCGAACCCGCCGCCGATCAGCGCGAGCGCCGTGCGCACCCACGCCAGGAAGGTGCGCTCGTTGGCCAGCGAGAAGCGGTAGTCGGGCGTGTCACCCTCGTCCCTGATCCGCTCGGGCGCGAACCAGAGCCGGACGGTGCGTGCGAATTCGATCACCCGCAGGACATTACCCGCGCACTACCCGTGCTTCTTCCAGCGCTCGTACGCCGCGAGACCGTCCGGCGTCCACTCCCACTCGCCGATCCTGCGCTCCAGCTCGTCCCGGCTCAGGAACGCGTGCCAGTCGATCTCCTCGGCCTGCGGGTGCACCGGGGTGTCGACCGTCACCTCGTACACGTACGACCACCAGGACCCGCCGCCGTCGTCCTCGTACAGGAACTTGAACAGGGGCCTCGGCCGCGGCAGTCCGGTGACGCCGAGCTCCTCCTCGGCCTCGCGCAGGGCCGCCTCGTCGTACGACTCGCCCGCGCCGACGACCCCGCCGACGAACATGTCGTACATCCCGGGGAAGGCGAGCTTGGTCGTCGTCCGGCGGTGCACGAAGACCCGGCCCTGCGGATCGGTGGCCAGGATGAACGCGCACCGGTGCCGCAGGCCCTTCGCGTAGACCTCACCGCGAGGGACCTGGCCGATGACGCGGTCCTGCTCGTCGACGATGTCGAGGATCTCTTCGGCGGGATTCACGGGAGTCATGGGGGCGAGGCTACGCGCCGCGTACGACACGACCGGCGTCCGCCGGACCGGTGGCGCGGCCCGGGGATCAGACGCCGGCCCCCGCGCGATCCCGGTCCCGCGCGACAGCGCCCGGCATCGCCGGGTGCAGCCCGAGGAGCACCACGCCCACCACGATCCCGGCGAGCCCCGCCGCCTCCCAGGCCAGGGCCCCGGTGTCCGTGCGCAGCCGGTCGCCCAGGAAGCCCACGCCGCAGGCGATCCCGGCGAGCGGCTGCGCCGCCGTCAGCGCGGGCAGCGACATCCGCAGCGGCGCCGTCTCGAACGCGCTCTGCACGAGGACGAGCCCGGTCACCCCGAGGGCGACGACCGCGTACGGCTGCCAGCCGGTGAGAAGTTCCGTCAGGCCGCCCGCGCCGAACCGCTGCCCGCTCACCCGGGTCAGCGCGTCCTGCACCCCGTACAGCAGGCCCGCCGCCACGGCGAGCAGGACCGGGCCCGCGCTGAGCCGGGACCGCTTGGCGAGCGCCGCGAGGAACAGGGCCCCGCCGACCATCACGCCCACGATCAGCCAGTGCCGCAGCGGGTCGGCGACCGCGCTGCCGCCGTGCGGCCGGCCCGCGACGATGAACGCCGTGACGCCGCCCGCGAGCAGCAGCAGCCCGGCCCAGCCCTGGCGGCCGAGGGGCTGTCTCGTCCGGTGGCGGGAGAGGGCGAGCGCGAAGAGCAGGTTCGTGGCGAGGAGCGGTTCCACCAGGGTGACCTCGCCGTGGGCGAGCGCGACGGCGCCGAGGACCATGCCGCACACCATCAGGCCGATGCCGGCCAGCCAGCCGGGCACCCGCACCAGGTCGACCAGGAGCCGCGGGGAGAGGAAGTCGCCGAGCGGCGCCCGCCGGGCCGCGTTCTGCTGGAGGACGAACCCCGCGCCCAGGCAGCAGGCGGCGCTCACGGCGAGGACGAGAACGAGAACCGACACGCTGCGCACCTCGGACGGCTGCTGGATCGGGCAGGGGTGGTGGTATGGGGCTGACGATAGCGCCCCGGGCCGCCTACCGCTCCACGAGCGCCCCGCACGAGTGGTCCGACACGTGACCGCGACTTACTCGTGTCGCTCGGACAACGCCGCTGCTCAAGAGTGGGGTTGACGAGCGGGACGGGCGAACTCGGTTGCGATCGGCACCAGTTGGTGAATCCCGTCACCCGGCGGCCCTTGACGTGGAGCCCTCCGTACCGCTTTGCTGTGCGTGATCATTCGCCCGGCCGCGCAGCGTCGCGCCGTCGGAGCCGTCATGCTCCGCCCCACCTGCTTGCGTACCCCCCACCGAGATCTGAACAGTCGTAGAGGAACCGCCGCGGTGACCCCACCCCCGCCTCCCCTCGGGCGCTCCCGCAAGAAGAAGGCCGCGCACTCCGCGGGCACCGGCGATCCCGCACTCGACGACCCCGCGCTCGTCGCCGCCCGCACCGCGCTCGCGCAGGGCCGCTGGACCGAGACCCGGACCCTGCTCGCCGCCACCGGGGACGACTGGGACCGGCGCGGGCACCGGATGACGGTCCTCGCGCAGGAACCCACGGTGACCGCCTGGGTGCGCGACTGGCACCTCGCCGAACCCGAGTCGACCGACGCGCCCGTGCTGCTCGCCTGCGCCGCCGTGTACCGCGCCATCGCCGGCAAGGAGCGCCCCGACACGGCCCGCGACGCCTGCCTCGACGCGGCGTCCCTGGTGCCGGACGACCCCACGCCCTGGCTCGGACTGCTGATCCTGGAGCGGGAGTTGGGCCGCGAGGAGGACGTCGTACGGCTCTTCGACGAGGTCCGCCACCGCCACCCCGGGCACCATCACGCGCACCACCTGATGATCGCCAGGCTCGCCGAGCGGCGCCCCGAGGCCGGTCAGGACCCGTTGCACGAGGTGTACGACTTCGCGGCCTGGGCGGCCGAACAGGCGCCGCCCGCATCGCCGTTGGCGGTCCTGCCGGTCGTCGCCCACGCCGAGCGCTACCGCGTCCTCGCGACGGCGGGCAGCGAACCCGATGATCCGAAGGCCTCCGGGCACTGGACCGGGCGGCGGGCCCGGCTGGTCATGAAGGCCGCCTTCGACTGGTGGCTGGAGTGGGGCGACCCGCACGAGCGGGCCGGCGTCACGCACCCGCGCGGCCGCATCGACCTCAACTTCCTCGCCCACGCCAAGTACTGCGAGGGCCGTCCCGCCGAGGCGGCCGCCCTGTTCCACCGCATCGGCCGCCATGTCACCCCGGCCCCCTGGTCGTATCCGGACCGGGACCCGGACGAAGCGTTCCGCGCCGCGCGCAGTGCCGCGCTCGGCTCGGCGTGACCACTTCAGTGAGCACCCACGGGAAGGGACAACCCCGCGATGACGACGGGTAGTTCGAGCGCGACCGGCAGAGCAGTCGGTGACGAGCCGGGCATCAGCACGTATCTGGGCGAGGAGAGCGCGCTGCGCGCCGGACGGCTCGGCACGGCGGGGCTGCTCCTGTCCGTGCTCGCCGCGACCGGGCCGCTGATGGTCGTCGCGGGCGTGATGCCGACGACGTACGCGGTGATGGGTGTCGTCGGCCAGCCCCTGCTCTTCCTCATCCTCGGCGTCGTCCTCGCCCTCTTCAGCGTGGGCTACGCGGAGATGAGCCGGCACGTGCACAACGCGGGCGCGTTCTACGCGTACATATCCCGCGGGCTCGGCCCGACCGCCGGCGCCGCCGCGGCCCTGGTCGCGCTCGTCGCGTACAGCGTCCTCCAGGTCGGCATCTACGGCATGTTCGGCTTCGAGGTCGCCTCTCTCGCGCAGCAGTACCTCGACATCGAACTCGCCTGGTGGATACCGGCGTTGCTGGCCGTCGTCGCGGTCGGCGTGCTCGGTCTGCTGAAGATCGACGTGAACGCGAAGGTCCTCGGCGTGCTGCTCCTGATCGAGGTGGCCGTCGTGGTCGTCTTCGACATCGCGGCGATCGGCGACCCGGGCCCCCAGGGCCTGTCCCTGCACGCCTTCGACCCGGGCACGCTGTCCGGCGTCGGCCTCGGCACGGCCCTGTGCTTCTGCATCGCCGGGTTCACCGGCTTCGAGCAGGCGCCGGTCTACGCCGAGGAGACCAGCCGCCCGCACATCCTGGTGCCCCGCGTCATGTTCCTGGCGGTCGGCGGCGTCGCCGTCTTCTTCGCCATCAGCTCCTGGGCGCTGACCGTCGCCACCGGGCCCGCCTCGATCGTGGGCGCGGCACAGAAGCAGTCGGCCGGCCTGCTGTTCGGGCTGACGGAGGACCGGCTCGGCGGCACGTTCACCGACATCGTCCACGTCCTGTTCGTCACCGGGATGTTCGCGGCGCTGCTCTCCTTCCACAACGTCGTCGCGCGGTACGCGTTCGCGATGGGCCGCGAGGGGCTGCTGCCGGCGCGGTTCGGCCGCACCCACTCGGGCACCGGGGCGCCGGGCACGGGCTCCGTCCTCCAGTCGGTCGTCTCCCT
Organism: Streptomyces sp. Q6; assembly: GCF_036967205.1. Taxonomy (NCBI): domain Bacteria; kingdom Bacillati; phylum Actinomycetota; class Actinomycetes; order Kitasatosporales; family Streptomycetaceae; genus Streptomyces; species Streptomyces citrinus. Next base: position 1,701,385 of record NZ_CP146022.1, on the reverse strand, counting down.
GGTGGTCGTCGCCGGGTTCGCGATCGCCGACGACGGTGTCGCCGGGGACCCGACGACACCGGTCCTGCACCTGTTCACGTGGGGCGGCAACGTGGGCGCGCTCGGCGTCATCCTCCTGATGGCCACGGCGTCCCTCGCCGTCATCGTCTTCTTCGTGAAGCGCGGCGCGGCGGGCGCGCAGCTGTGGCGCATCGTCTGCTCCGGCCTCGCGGGCCTCGCCCTGCTGGTCATCGCCGGATACACCGTCAAGGACTTCGACGTCCTGGCCGGCTCGGGCCCCGACTCCGCCCTGAACTGGATCCTCCCGGGCATCATCGCCGTCGCCGCGCTCGTCGGCGTCGCGTACAGCGTCGTGCTCCGCGGCCGCAACCCGCAGGCGCACGCCCGGATCGGCCTCGGCAACGAGGCGTTCCAGCTGGAGAAGAAGGCGAGCTGACGCACCCGCGAAGCCGCGGTGGGGCCGCACGGCCGGGCCCAGGAGATGACGAATTGCTGACGGAGGCCGGCGGACGCTGGCCTCCGTCCTCCGTGAGTGCTCGAATCGAGGCGTGACCCCGCACCCCGCACCCCGGCCCGACCGGGAACCCGGCGCGCCCGTGGGCCGCCGGGTGATCCTCGGCATGCTGGGCGCGGCCGCGCTCGGCGCGGCCGCCGCCCCGCGCTCCAGGACGCCTTCGAAGGCGTCGCCCAGAAGGACCCCACCGGCCTCACCGACCTGCTCCCCAACGGCGGCGGCTTCCGCTACTACTCCGTCGCCGCCTCCGTCCCGCACACGTCCGCGCGGGACTACCGCCTCACCGTCGACGGCCTGGTCGAGCGCCCCGCCTCCTACACGCTCGCCGCCCTGCGCGCGCTGCCCCAGACCCGCCTCGTCCGCGACGTCCAGTGCGTCACCGGCTGGCGCGTCCCCGGAACGCCCTTCGAAGGCGTACGGCTCTCGCGGATCCTGGATGCCGCGGGAGTGCGACCGACCGCCAGGGCCGTACGGCTGACCTGCTGCGACGGCACGTACAGCGAGAGCCTCACCCTGCGACAGGCCCGTCGCGCGGACGTGTTGGTCGCGCTGCGGATGCGGGACGAGGATCTCGCGCACAGCCACGGCGGCCCGGTGCGGCTGTACGTGGCGCCCATGTACTTCTACAAGTCGGCCAAGTGGCTCTCCGGGATCGAGGTCACCGACCGTGTCAGGCCCGGCTACTGGGAGGAGCGGGGATACGACGTCGACGCCTGGGTCGGCCGGTCGAACGGGCGGGGCGATGAACCCACGAGTTGAACGGTTCACCCGCGCCGAGCGCTGGGTCCATTTCACGACCGCCGCGCTCATGGGCGTCTGCGTCGCCACCGCCGCCTGCCTGTACCTGCCCCAGCTCGCCGAACTCGTCGGCCGCCGCGACCTCGTCGTCCGGCTCCACGAGTGGGCGGGACTGCTGCTGCCCGCGCCGTTCCTGCTGGGCCTCGCCTCCCGCGCCTTCCGCACCGACCTGCACCGCCTCAACCGCTTCGGGCCCCGCGACACGGCGTGGCTGCGCGCGACGCTGCGACGGCGTCCGGGGCGCACCGCGGGCAAGTTCAACGCCGGGCAGAAACTGTGGGCCGCGTGGCTCGCGGGCGCCGTCCTCGTCATGCTCGGCACCGGCCTGCTGATGTGGTTCACGCATCTCGCCCCGCTGGCCTGGCGCACCGGCAGCACCTTCGTGCACGACTGGCTGTCGCTCGCGCTCGGCATCGTGATCGCCGGCCATATCGGCATGGCGGCCGGCGACCCCGAGGCCCGCGCGGGCATGCGCACCGGATTCGTCCGGCGCGACTGGGCCGAGCGCGAGCACGGCGAATGGCTTCAGTGACGTAGGAGCGCAGACGGCCCGCACGTCACCAGGCGAACGCCTCCGGCGACGGTCCCGGTCCGGGGAAGATCTCGTCCAGGGCCGTCAACAGGCTCTCGGGCAGCTCCAGTTCGAGCGCCCGCAGCGCCGAGTCCAGCTGCTCCCGCGTCCGCGGACCCACGATCGGACCGGTCACCCCGGGCCGGGTGAGCAGCCACGCCAGGGCCACCTCGCCGGGCTCGAACCCGTGCTCCTCGACGGCCTTCTCGTACGCCTCGACCTTCGCCCGCACCTGAGGGTCGGCCGTGCCGTCGGCCGATCGGCCCATCAGGGTGCGCGAGCCGACGCCTTCGCGCTGCTTGCGCAGGGCACCGCCGAGCAGGCCCTGGTGCAGCGGAGACCAGGGGATCACGCCGACGCCGTACTCCTGCGCGGCCGGGAGCACCTCCATCTCGGCGCGCCGCTCGAAGAGGTTGTAGAGGCACTGCTCGCTGACCAGGCCGACGCGGCCGTGGGCCTTCGCCACCTCGTTGGCCTGGGCGATCTTGTAGCCGGGGAAGTTGGAGGACCCCGCGTACAGGATCTTGCCCTGCTGGATCAGGACGTCCATCGCCTGCCAGATCTCGTCGAACGGGGTGTCCCGGTCGACGTGGTGGAACTGGTAGATGTCGATGTGATCGGTCGCGAGGCGCCGCAGCGACGCGTCCACGGAGCGGCGGATGTTGACGGCGCTGAGCCGGGTGTGGTTGGGCCAGCCCGTCGAGCCGGGCGCTGTGCCGTTCTCCATGTTCCCGTACAGCTTCGTGGCGAGGACGACCTTGTCGCGCCGGTCGCCGCCCTGCGCGAACCAGGACCCGAGAATGCGCTCCGTGGCGCCCCGCTCCTCGGCCGTGCCGTAGATGTTCGCGGTGTCGAAGAAGTTGACGCCCGCGTCGAGCGCGGCGTCCATGAGGGTGTGACTGGTCTTCTCGTCGGTCTGGCCGCCGAAGTTCATCGTGCCGAGCACGAGTCGGCTGACCTTGAGTCCGGTGCGTCCGAGCTGGGTGTATCGCATGGGCGCACAGTCAACGTGTTGGAGTGCTCTCGAAGTCAAGGGTCCGTGCGCCGTGCACGGACCCTTGATCTTCTCTTGACCTCTACGGAAGCGGCCGCGCGGCTAGGGCCTGTCTCCCAGATCCCTCCTGCCCCGCGACGCCTGGCACGCGCTCTCGCCGCACCGGGCCCAAGGCCAAGTACATCCAGTACGAGGCCCTGCACCCGGCACGCCGAGAGCACGCACCAGACGCCGCAGGGCCCGCCCTTCGGGCGGACGGAGGGATCTGGGAGACAGGCCCTAGATCACCAACGACAGGAGCAGGACGAAGCCTCCCGCGACCACGGAGATGATCGTCTCCATGATCGACCACGTCTTCAGGGTCTGGCCGACGCTCAGCCCGAAGTACTCCTTGACCAGCCAGAACCCGGCGTCGTTGACATGGCTGAAGAACAGCGAGCCCGCGCCGATCGCGAGGACGAGGAGTGCCGTGTGCGTGTCGGTCATACCGGCCGCGAGGGGCGCGACCAGACCGGCGGCCGAGACGGTCGCGACGGTCGCCGAGCCGGTGGCGAGGCGGATCACGACGGCGATCAGCCAGGCGAGCAGCAGGGCCGGGATCGACCAGTCCTTGGAGATGTCCAGGACCATCTGGCCGACGCCCGAGTCGATCAGGGTCTGCTTGAAGCCGCCGCCCGCGCCGACGATGAGCAGGATGCCCGCGATCGGGGCGAGGGACTTCTCGGTGGTGGACTGGAGCCGGCCCTTGCTGAAGCCGGCGGCGCGGCCCAGCGTGAACATGCCGAGGATGACGGCCGCGAGCAGCGCGATCAGCGGGGAGCCGACGACGTCGAAGACGCGCTGGACCGTGTGCTCCGGGTTGTCCACGATGATGTCGACCAGGGCCTTGGACAGCATCATGGCGACCGGCAGCAGGATCGTGGCCAGGGCGGCGCCGAAGCTGGGGCGCTTGACCAGGTCCTCGGAGGCGCGCGCCGGGAGCATCTTCTCCGGCACCGGGACGTCGACCCACTTCGCGGCGTACCGGGAGAACACCGGACCGGCGATGATCACCGTCGGGATGGCGACGAGGATGCCGAGCGCGAGGGTGATGCCCAGGTTGGCGCCGACCGCGTCGATCGCGACGAGCGGGCCGGGGTGCGGCGGGATCAGACCGTGCATGACCGACAGGCCCGCGAGCGCCGGGATGCCGATGCGCATCAGCGAGTAGTTGCCGCGCTTGGCGACCATCAGGACGACCGGGATCAGCAGCACGATGCCGACCTCGAAGAAGAGCGGCAGACCGATCACGGCGGCGATCAGGACCATCACCCAGGGCATGGCCCGCCCGCCGGACCGGCCGGCCTTGGCGAGGATCGTGTCGACGATCTGGTCCGCGCCGCCGGAGTCGGCGAGCAGCTTGCCGAGGATCGCGCCGAGCGCGATCAGTACGCCGACACCGGCGACCGTGGAGCCGAGCCCCGCGGTGAAGCTGGCGATGGCCTTGTCGAGCGGTGCTCCGGCGAACGCGCCGAGCGCGAGCGAGCCGATGGTCAGGGCCAGGAAGGCGTGCAGCTTGAACTTCGTGATGAGCAGGACGATGACGGCGATGCCGGCGAGCACGGCGATCCCGAGCTGGGCATGGCCAGCGGACGTGATCGGCTCGACGGTGTCCGCTGCCAGCATCTCGACGCTGAGACTGGTCACGGTCTAATCCCTTGTACGAAGAGGGGGGAGGGGGACGGGAGTTACGACTGCGGAGCGGAGGGGTCGAGTCCGGCCAGAGCCTCCGCGGCCCGGTCGGCGATCTCCTCCGGGGAGCCCGACACATCGACGGCGACACCCGCTTCGTCCCGCTCCAGGGGCTGGAGCGTGGCGAACTGGGAGTCCAGCAGGCTGGTCGGCATGAAGTGGCCCTCGCGGTGGCTCATCCGGTCGAGGATGAGCTCCCTGCTGCCGGTCAGGTGCAGGAAGACGGCGTCCGGGGCCTCGCCGCGCAGCAGGTCCCGGTAGGAGCGCTTGAGCGCGGAGCTGGAGACGACCCCGCCGAGTCCGGCCCGGCCGTGCGCCCACCGGCCGATGGCTTCGAGCCAGGGCCTGCGGTCGTCGTCGTCCAGGGGGGTCCCCGCCGACATCTTGTCGATGTTGGCCTGGGGGTGGAAGTCGTCGCCCTCGGCGTAGGGGACGCCGAGTCGTTCGGCGAGCAGGGGACCGATCGTCGTCTTGCCGGTGCCTGCCACGCCCATGACCACGACGACGTGGGGGGTGCTCATCGCGTACTGCCTCGCTGTCTTCATCGACATCGCTGTGTCACGTCACTGAAACCCAAAAGGTCTGACTAATTCAAGAGGCTGTGACATAAAAGTCAGACTTTTTGTTCCCGGCCCTCGGGCCGTGATTCCTCGGGACCTCCGGCACTCCCTCCGTCGTCGCCGTCTACCCTTTCGTCATGACCACACAGGGCCAGGGGCTGCACGCACGCGTTCTCGACAGCCTCGGCCCCGCCATCACAGCGGGGGAGTACCCGGCGGGCAGCGTGTTGCGCACGGACGAGCTCGCCCAGCGCTACGAGGTGTCCCGCTCGGTGATGCGCGAGGCCGTGCGCGTCCTGGAGTCCATGCACCTCGTGGTGTCCCGGCGCCGCGTCGGCGTGACCGTACGGCCCGCCGAGGAGTGGCACGTCTACGATCCGCAGGTCATCCGCTGGCGGCTGGCGGGCGCCGACCGGCCGCGCCAGCTGCGCTCGCTCACGGTGCTGCGGCTTGCGGTCGAACCGGTCGCCGCGGGCCTGGCCGCGCGGCACGCGACGGCCCAGCAGTGCGCGGCGCTCACCGAGTGCGCCCTCGGCATGGTGGCCAGCTCGCGCGGTCAGCAGCTGGAGAAGTACCTCGTCCACGACATCGAGTTCCACCGGATCGTCCTGAACGCCTCCGGCAACGAGATGTTCGCCCACCTCGGCGACCTGGTCGCCGAGGTCCTCTCGGGCCGCACCCACCACCAGGTCATGTTCGAGGACCCGGACCCGGCGGCCGTCACCCTGCACGTGCACGTCGCGGAGGCCGTACGGGAGGGGGACGCGGACCGCGCGGAGGCGCTCACGCGCGAGATCGCGGTCGGCGCCCTCCAGGAGCTGGACATCCTGGCGCCGTGAGGGCGGGGGCTTCGGGGGTTACTGGATGAACTCGCCGTCGACGTACACCCACGCGCCGCCCACCCGCAGGAACTGACTGCGCTCGTACAGCGCGCCCGGCCGGCCCCCGTCCTCGTACCGCGCGCGGAACGTCACGGTGCCGCTCTGGTGGAACGCCGTCCCCTCGCTCGTCCCGAGGATCTCCAGGCCCGTCCAAGTCAGCCCCGGGTCGAACTCGATCACCGGCGGCCGGGTGTCCGGGTGCCAGCTGCGCAGCAGATACGCGGCGTCGCGCCGGGTGAAGGCGACGTACCGGGACCGCATGAGCGCCTCGGCGGTCGGCGCGGCGGCGGCACCCGAGTGGTACCGGCCGCAGCATTCCTCGTACGGGGCCGGGAGACCGCAGGGGCAGGTGGGGGTGGAGGTGGGGCGTGCCATGCGGCGACCCTACCCGCGGGCGGTGCCCCGCCCGCCCGCTCGACGGCGCACCGCGCCCACGGCGCGTCAGACCTGCTCGGCCCGGAACGCCGCCGGGGTCACGCCCGTGTGCTGCTGGAAGTACTTCGAGAAGTTGGCCGAGTCGCCGAAGCCGACGGCCACACCGATGCGGCCCACCGGCAGCTCGGTGTGGGCGAGCAGGCGCTTGGCCTCCAGGATCACGCGCCGGTCGATGAACGCCTTCGGCGTCTGACCGGTTGCGGCACGGACCGCGCGCACCAGGGTGCGGCGCGAGTACCCGAGCTCGTCCGCGTACGCGCTGACGCTGTGGTTCGTGGTGAAGTCCTTCTCGACCGCCGAGCGGAAGCGGCTGAACGTCGTGTCGGGCTGCGGCGCGCACTCGTCCGCCGCCGCCTGCGCCGACACATGCGCCACGCGCAGCATCAGCGCGGTCAGGGAGTGCCGCAGGACCGAGGTGTGCAGGCTCAGCGGGAGCGTCGACGTGTCCAGGTACTCGCGGCTCAGCTGCTCCAGCGAGGCTTCCAGGGCGGCGAGTTGGGGCGGGTCCGGGTGCAGCAGCGGTGGCCGGTCGTAGCGGTAGAGGCCCGTCGCCTCGACGATCGCGCGGGGCAGGAACCCGGGCTGCATCGTCAGCGCCGTGCCCACATAGCTCTCCGTCGTCGAGAAGCCGTGCACCTGGCCGGGCCTGATCCACAGGACGTCCCCGGCACCGACCTCGTACTCGGTGAAGTCGATCATGTGGTGGACCGGGCCCTCGCGGAAGAAGAGGAGCACGTGGAAGTCGATGCGGTGGACGCGGCGCGACAGGCCGACGCCGCCCGCCCACGGCCCCTCCGTGCCCATCGGCCCGATCTGTATCCCGACGCCGGAGACGCTCGCGCTCGGATCGAAGGGATACGTGCGGATGTGCGCTCGATCTCCGGGGGTCGCTCCCAGATGTGCGCTCGTCTGCGCGGGGCCCTGCTCCGTCATGAACCTTCCCTGGCTTCAACTCCGGTAGGTGTCTCATTTTCACCGAACGCTGGCACGGGCGCACCTACCGAGCAAAAAGTATGACCTTTAAGTTCGTAGGTGGTTCGACCAGGGCCTTTGGTCCCGGACGGGCGGTGCCGTTCGGCACCTGGGCAGGACAACGGATGCGAAGGAAGTCAGACAGATGAGCACGCAGACACCGGACGGACTCGACCCCTTCGAGCGCCCCTTCGAATGGACCGACCTCGACCAGCGTGCCGTCGACACCGCCCGGCTGCTCGCGGCCGACGCCGTGCAGAAGGTCGGCAACGGTCACCCGGGCACGGCCATGAGCCTCGCCCCGGCCGCCTACACCCTCTTCCAGAAGGCCATGCGCCACGACCCGGCCGACCCGGAGTGGACCGGCCGCGACCGCTTCGTCCTGTCGCCCGGCCACACCAGCCTCACCCTCTACACCCAGCTCTTCCTCTCCGGGTACGAGCTGGAGCTCGACGACCTGAAGGCCTTCCGCACCCAGGGCTCCAAGACCCCGGGCCACCCCGAGTACGGGCACACCGCCGGTGTCGAGACGACGACCGGGCCGCTCGGCCAGGGTGTCGCCAACGCCGTGGGCATGGCCATGGCCGCCCGCTACGAGCGCGGCCTGTTCGACCCGGAGGCCGCCGAGGGCACCTCCCCCTTCGACCACACCATCTGGGCGATCGTCTCCGACGGCGACCTGGAGGAGGGCGTCTCCGCCGAGGCATCCTCGCTCGCCGGCCACCAGAAGCTCGGCAACCTCGTCTTCGTCTACGACGACAACCACATCTCCATCGAGGGCGACACCGCGACCGCGTTCTCCGAGGACGTCCTGGCCCGCTACGAGGCCTACGGCTGGCACGTGCAGCGCATCGAGCCGCAGGCCGACGGCAACACCGACGTCAAGGCCCTGTACGAGGCCCTCGCCGCCGCCAAGGCCGAGACCGAGCGCCCCTCGATCATCGCCATGCGCACGATCATCGCCTGGCCCGCCCCGACCGCGCAGAACACCGAGGCCTCCCACGGCTCCGCGCTCGGCGCCGACGAGATCGCCGCGACCAAGCGCCTCCTCGGCTTCGACCCCGAGCAGTCCTTCATCGTCGAGGACGAGGTCATCGCCCACAGCCGCAAGGCCCTCGACCGCGGCGCCGAGGCGCACGCCGCCTGGGACAAGCGGCTCGGCGCCTGGCGCACCGACAACCCCGAGCGCTCCAAGCTCCTGGACCGCGTCGTCGCCGGCCGCCTCCCCGAGGGCTGGGAGCAGGCGCTGCCCGCCTTCGAGACCGGCGCCAAGGTCGCCACGCGCGCCGCGTCCGGCAAGGTCCTCCAGGCCCTCGGCCCGATCATCCCCGAGCTGTGGGGCGGCTCCGCCGACCTCGCCGGCTCCAACAACACCACGATCGACAAGACGTCGTCGTTCCTGCCGGCCGGCAACCCGCTGCCCGAGGCCGACCCCTACGGCCGCACCGTCCACTTCGGCATCCGCGAGTTCTCGATGGCCGCCGAGATGAACGGCATCGCGCTGCACGGCAACACCCGCATCTACGGCGGCACGTTCCTCGTGTTCTCCGACTACATGCGCAACGCCGTCCGCATGTCCGCGCTGATGCAGCTGCCCGTCACGTACGTGTGGACGCACGACTCCGTCGGTCTCGGCGAGGACGGTCCCACCCACCAGCCGGTCGAGCACCTCGCCTCGCTGCGCGCCATCCCGGGCCTGAACGTCGTCCGCCCGGCCGACGCCAACGAGACCGCCACCGCCTGGCGCGAGATCCTGCGCCGCGGCTCGGTCAAGCCGGCCCCGCACGGCCTGGCGCTGACCCGGCAGGGCGTGCCCACGTACGAGGCGAACCCCGACGCCGCCAAGGGCGGCTACGTCCTCGTCGAGGCCTCCAAGGAGACGCCGGACCTGATCCTGATCGCCACCGGTTCCGAGGTGCAGCTCGCCGTCGGGGCCCGCGAGATCCTGGAGGCCGAGGGCGTCGCCACCCGCGTCGTGTCGATGCCGTCCGTCGAGTGGTTCGAGGAGCAGGACCGGGCCTACAAGGACGCCGTCCTTCCGCCGTCCGTGAAGGCCCGCGTGGCGGTCGAGGCCGGTATCGGCCTGACCTGGTACCGCTACGTCGGTGACGCCGGACGCATCGTGTCCCTGGAGCACTTCGGTGCCTCGGCCGACGCGAACATCCTCTTCCGCGAGTTCGGCTTCACCGCCGAGAACGTCGCCGACAAGGCCCGGGAGTCGCTGGCCGCCGCCCGCGCCTGACCACTTCGCACCGAGCATCTCCGTATCGAGCATCACCGAAAGAAGATGAAGCACACCATGAGTAACGCCACCACCTCGTCGCCCCTCAAGTCCCTGTCCGACGAAGGCGTTTCCATCTGGCTGGACGACCTGTCCCGCAAGCGCATCGAGTCCGGCTCGCTCGCCGAGAGCGTCGCCACCGGCCACGTCGTGGGCGTCACCACGAACCCGTCGATCTTCCAGGCCGCCATCGGTTCCGGCGAGGGCTACGAGGACCAGCTCGCCGACCTCGCCGTCCGCAAGGTCACCGTCGACGAGGCCGTCCGCATGATGACGACCGCCGACGTGCGCGCCGCCGCCGACATCCTGCGCCCCGTGTACGACGCGACGGCCGGCCGCGACGGCCGCGTCTCCATCGAGGTCGACCCGCGCCTCGCCAACGAGACCGAGGCGACCATCGCCGAGGCCAAGCAGCTGGCCTGGCTCGTCGACCGCCCGAACGTCATGATCAAGATCCCGGCGACCCTCGCGGGCCTCCCGGCCATCACCGAGGTCATCGGCCTCGGCATCTCGGTCAACGTCACGCTGATCTTCTCCCTCGACCGCTACAAGGCCGTCATGGACGCCTACCTCGCCGGCCTGGAGAAGGCCCACGAGCGCGGCATCGACCTCTCCACCATCCACTCCGTCGCGTCCTTCTTCGTCTCGCGCGTCGACGCCGAGATCGACAAGCGCCTCGACAAGGTCGGCACCGACGAGGCCCGCGCGCTCAAGGGCAAGGCCGCCCTCGCCAACGCCCGGCTCGCCTACGAGGCCTACGAGCAGGTCTTCGCCACCGAGCGCGCCACCACCCTGGAGGCCGCCGGCGCCCACAAGCAGCGCCCGCTGTGGGCCTCCACCGGCGTGAAGGACCCGGCGTACAAGGACACCCTGTACGTCGTCGAGCTGGTCGCCCCCGGCACCGTCAACACCATGCCCGAGGGCACCCTGAAGGCCACCGCCGACCACGGCGAGATCGCCGGCGACACCGTCACCGGCACCTACGACGCCTCGCGCGCCGACCTCGCCGCCGTCGAGAAGCTGGGCATCTCCTACGACGAGGTCGTCCAGCAGCTGGAGGACGAGGGCGTCTCCAAGTTCGAGATCGCCTGGAACGACCTCCTCGCCACCGTCACCTCCCGCCTCGAAGGATCTGAGGCCAAGTGAGCGTCACCGCCTGGCAGAACCCGCTGAGGGACCCCCGCGACCGGCGCCTGCCGCGCATCGCGGGCCCCTCCGGGCTCGTCATATTCGGCGTCACGGGCGACCTGTCCCGCAAGAAGCTGATGCCGGCCGTCTACGACCTCGCCAACCGCGGTCTGCTCCCGCCGGGCTTCTCGCTCCTCGGGTTCGCGCGCCGCGAGTGGGAGGACCAGGACTTCGCCCAGGTCGTCCACGACTCGGTCCGCGAGCACGCCCGTACCCCCTTCCGTGAAGAGGTCTGGGCGCAGCTCGCCGAGGGCATGCGCTTCATCCCCGGCGACTTCGACGACGACACCGCGTTCAAGCAGCTGCGCGAGGCCGTCGACGAGCTGGACGAGAAGCGCGGCACCAGCGGCAACTACGCGTTCTACCTCTCCGTACCGCCGAAGTTCTTCCCGAAGGTCGTCCAGCAGCTCAAGAAGCACGGCCTCGCCGACGCGCCCGAGGGCTCGTGGCGGCGCGCCGTCATCGAGAAGCCGTTCGGCCACGACATGGAGTCGGCCAAGGAACTGAACGCGATCGTGCACGACGTGTTCGACCCCGACCAGGTCTTCCGGATCGACCACTACCTCGGCAAGGAGACCGTCCAGAACATCCTGGCGCTCCGCTTCGCCAACCAGATGTACGAACCCATCTGGAACCGGTCGTACGTGGACCACGTGCAGATCACGATGGCCGAGGACATCGGCATCGGCGGCCGCGCCGGCTACTACGACGGCATCGGCGCCGCCCGTGACGTGATCCAGAACCACCTCCTCCAGCTGATGGCGCTCACCGCCATGGAGGAACCGGCCTCGTTCGACGCCGAGTCGCTCGTGACGGAGAAGCTCAAGGTCCTCAAGTCCGTCCGGCTGCCCGCCGACCTGGACGCCTCCACGGTCCGCGCGCAGTACGCGGCCGGATGGCAGGGCGGCGAGAAGGTCCGCGGCTACCTCCAGGAAGACGGCATCGACCCGAAGTCGAAGACCGACACCTTCGCGGCCGTCAAGCTGGAGGTGGACAACCGCCGTTGGGCGGGCGTCCCCTTCTACCTGCGCACCGGCAAGCGCCTGGGCCGCCGCGTCACCGAGATCGCGGTCGTCTTCCAGCGCGCCCCGCACTCCCCGTTCGACTCCACCGCCACGGAGGAACTCGGCCAGAACGCGATCGTCATCCGCGTCCAGCCCGACGAGGGCATGACCGTACGCTTCGGATCCAAGGTCCCGGGTACGTCGATGGAGATCCGCGACGTGTCCATGGACTTCGCGTACGGCGAGTCGTTCACGGAGTCCAGCCCCGAGGCGTACGAGCGGCTGATCCTGGACGTGCTGCTCGGTGACGCCAACCTCTTCCCCCGCACGGAAGAGGTCGAGGAGTCCTGGCGCATCCTCGACCCCATCGAGGAGAACTGGGACCGCAGCGGCAAGCCGGCCCAGTACGCCTCGGGCAGCTGGGGGCCGAAGGAAGCGGACGAGATGCTCGCACGAGACGGACGGAGCTGGCGCAGGCCATGAAGATCGACCTGACCGACACCACGGCAAGCAAGGTCAACAAGGCGCTCGTCGAAGGGCGCCGCGCGATCGGCACCCCCGCGGTGGGCATGGTCCTGACGATGGTCATCGTCACGGACGAGGAGAACGCGTACGACGCGACGAAGGCCGCCCAGGAGGCGTCCCGCGAGCACCCCTCGCGCACCCTCGTCGTCATCCGGCGCACCGCCCGCTCGCCGCGCGACCGGCAGGGCAACCGCCTCGACGCGGAGGTCCGGGTCGGCTCCGACGCCGGCACCGGCGAGACCGTGATCCTGCGCCTGTACGGCGAGGTCGGCCGGCACGCCGACTCCGTCGTCCTGCCGCTGCTGCTGCCCGACGCCCCGGTCGTCGTGTGGTGGCCGGTCGACGCCCCCGACGTGCCCGCCAAGGACCCGCTCGGCGCGCTCGCCGCCCGCCGCATCACCGACGCGTACGCCGTCGAGGACCCGATCGCGGCCCTCGGCATGCGCGCCACGTCCTACGCCCCCGGCGACACCGACCTGGCCTGGACCCGCCTCACCCCGTGGCGCTCCATGCTGGCCGCCGCCCTCGACCAGGCCCGCACCGACATCGTCTCCGCGGCCGTCGAGTCCGAGGCCGAGAACCCCAGCGCCGAGCTCCTCGCGCGCTGGCTCGGCGCCCGCCTCGGCGTCAAGGTCGAGCGCGTCACCACGGACGGCCCCGTCGTCACCGCGGTCCGCCTCGGCACGGCCAACGGAGAGATCCGCATCGACCGTCCCGACGGCCCGCTCGCCACCCTCACCCTGCCCGGCCAGCCGGAGCGCACCCTCGCCCTGAAGGTCCGCTCGACCTCCGAGCTGATCGCCGAGGAGCTGCGCCGCCTCGACGCCGACGAGATGTACGCGGTCGCGCTGCACGGCGACACCACCGGTACCTCCGGCTCCAAGGAGTCTGTTCAACATGCCTGACCACGCACCCCTGTTGACGCGCCGCCCGCAGTGGACCGCTCTCGAGGACCACCGCGCCAAGTTCAACGGCACCCACCTGCGCGACCTGTTCGCCGCCGACCCCGAGCGCGCCGAGCGCTACACGGTCCAGGTCGGCGACCTGCACATCGACTACGCCAAGCACCTGGTCACGGACGAGACGCTCGCCCTCCTCCAGGAACTGGCCACCGCCACCGACGTGTTCGGGCAGCGCGACGCCATGTTCCGCGGCGAGAAGATCAACACGACCGAGGACCGCGCCGTGCTGCACACGGCCCTGCGCGCCCCGGCCGACGCCGTGATCGAGGTCGACGGCGAGAACGTCGTGCCGGGCGTGCACGCCGTCCTCGACACGATGGCCGCGTTCTCCGACAAGGTCCGCTCCGGCGAGTGGACCGGCCACACCGGCAAGCGGATCAAGAACGTGGTCAACGTCGGCATCGGCGGCTCCGACCTCGGCCCGGCGATGGCGTACGAGGCCCTGCGCCCGTTCACCGCGCGCGAGCTGACGTTCCGCTTCGTGTCGAACGTGGACGGCGCCGACCTGCACGAGGCCGTCCGCGACCTCGACCCGGCCGAGACGCTGTTCATCATCGCCTCGAAGACGTTCACCACGATCGAGACGATCACCAACGCGACCGCCGCCCGCAGCTGGCTGCTCGCCGGTCTCGGCGGCGACGAGACGGCGGTGGCGAAGCACTTCGTCGCCCTGTCGACGAACGCCGAGAAGGTGTCCGGCTTCGGCATCGACACGGCCAACATGTTCGAGTTCTGGGACTGGGTCGGCGGCCGCTACTCCTTCGACTCGGCCATCGGCCTGTCGCTGATGATCGCCATCGGCCCGGACCGCTTCCGTGAGCTGCTCGACGGCTTCCGCCTGGTCGACGACCACTTCCGCACGGCACCGGCCGAGGCCAACGCGCCGCTGCTGCTCGGCCTGCTGGGCATCTGGTACGGCAACTTCCACGGCGCCCAGTCGCACGCGGTGCTCCCGTACTCGCACTACCTGTCCAAGTTCACCGCGTACCTCCAGCAGCTCGACATGGAGTCCAACGGCAAGTCCGTGGACCGCGAGGGACGCGGCGTGGAGTGGCAGACGGGCCCGGTCGTCTGGGGCACCCCGGGCACCAACGGCCAGCACGCCTACTACCAGCTCATCCACCAGGGCACGAAGCTGATCCCGGCCGACCTCATCGGCTTCGCGAACCCGGTCGACGAGCTGAGCGACGACCTCGCGGGCCAGCACGACCTGCTCATGGCGAACCTGTTCGCGCAGGGTCAGGCCCTCGCGTTCGGCAAGACGCCGGACGAGGTGCGCGCCGAGGGCGTCGCCGAGGAACTGGTCGCCCACAAGACCTTCAAGGGCAACCACCCCACGACGACGATCCTCGCCAAGGAGCTCACCCCCTCCGTCCTCGGCCAGCTCATCGCGCTGTACGAGCAGAAGGTGTTCGTCCAGGGCGCCGTCTGGAACATCGACTCCTTCGACCAGTGGGGCGTCGAACTCGGCAAGGTCCTCGCCAAGCGCGTCGAGCCCGCCCTCACGGAAGGTGCCGAGGTCCCGGGCCTCGACGCCTCCACGCAGTCCCTGGTCGCCACGTACCGCGCGCTGCGCGGCCGTACCGCCTGACCTCCAGCCGTACTTCCCGACAGCAGAGAATCCACGAAGGTAAGTGAACTGACATGCAGCTTGGTCTCATCGGTCTCGGCAAGATGGGCGGCAACATGCGCGAGCGCATCCGCCGCGCCGGCCACGACGTCATCGGCTACGACCGCAACGCGGAGATCTCCGACGTCGCCTCCCTCGCCGAGCTCCTCGAGAAGCTCGAGGGCCCGCGCGTGGTCTGGGTGATGGTGCCGGCCGGCGCCGCGACCCAGTCGACCGTCGACGAGCTGAAGGGCCTGCTCTCCGAGGGCGACATCGTCGTCGACGGCGGCAACTCCCGCTGGACGGACGACGAGAAGCACGCCGCCGAGCTCGCCGAGCGCGGCATCGGCTTCGTCGACGCCGGTGTCTCCGGCGGTGTCTGGGGCCTCCAGAACGGCTACGCCCTGATGGTCGGTGGCACCGACGAGGACGTCGCGAAGGTCAAGCCGATCTTCGACGCGCTCAAGCCGGAGGGCGACCACGGCTACGTCCACGCGGGCAAGGTCGGCGCGGGCCACTTCTCCAAGATGGTCCACAACGGCATCGAGTACGCCATGATGCAGGCCTACGCCGAGGGCTGGGAGCTGCTTGAGGCCGCCGACTCGGTGACGGACGTGCGCGAGGTCTTCCGGTCCTGGCAGGAGGGCACGGTCATCCGCTCGTGGCTCCTCGACCTGGCGGTCAACGCCCTGGACGACGACGAGCACCTGGAGCAGCTGCGCGGCTTCGCGCAGGACTCCGGCGAGGGCCGCTGGACCGTCGAGGCGGCCATCGACCACTCCGTGCCGCTCCCGGCCATCACGGCCTCCCTCTTCGCGCGCTTCGCGTCCCGCCAGGACGACTCGCCGCAGATGAAGATGATCGCCGCGCTGCGCAACCAGTTCGGCGGCCACGCGGTCGAGAAGAAGTAGCACCCGGCGGAAGCAGCACCGTGCCCCGGCCGACGCGCGCGATCCGCGCGTCGGCCGGGGCACGCGCCGTTCAGGCGGCGCCCCGCCACATCGTCCCGTCGCCGGACGATCAACTCCGGTTCCTACAGGGGGACTTACGCGGGCCACCCGCCGCGCGTACAGTCTCGTAGCACCTCGTTTAGTTACGTAACTTTACCGAGGAGCTCCCCGTGTCCCGTGCAGCAGACCCTGTCGTCCTCGCTCTCGACTTCGGCGGAACCAAGACGGCGCTGACCGTCGCCGACCTCCACGGAAACCGTCTCCAGCACCGCACCATCGAGACGGACAGCGACCTACGGCGTGCCCTGCGCGCCGCCCGCACCCTGCTCGACGGCGGCGAACCCCGGGCCGTGGGGGTCGCGACCATCGGCATCCCCGGCCCCGACGGAGTGGCGCTCGCCCCGAACATCCCCGGCTGGGACCGGCTCCCGCTGGAGCGTGAACTCGCCGCGGAATTCCCGCGGTCGGCGATCCGCGTCGCCACCGACGTGAAGGCCGCCGCCGCGTACGAGCACGCGTCCGGGGCGCTCGCCGGCTGCGACCCCGGCCTCTACGTGAACCTCGGCACCGGACTCGCCGTCGCCGTCGTCGCGCACGGCACCGTCCTCGCCGGGCGGCACGGCGCGTCCGGCGAGATCGGCTACAACCTGCGCGCCCTCGCCGACGTCGGCCGCACCGACCACCTCCCGCTGGAGACGGCCGTCAGCGGCAAGGCGCTCCAACAGGGCTCCACCACAGGTGAGTTCGACGAAGGTTTCCTGACCGAGCTCGCCTTTCACCTCGTCAACCTCGCCATCGCCATCGATCCCGAGCGGATCGTCGTCGGTGGCGGCCTGGTCCGCTCCTGGCACGCGCTGCACGACCCGCTGCGCCGGGCCCTCGACGCGGCCGTGCCCTATCCGCCCCAGCTCGCCCCAGCCGCGCATCCGTACGACGCGCCCCTGCTCGGGGCACTGACGCTGGCCGTCGAGGCCGCGCGTCCCGGTACGTAGAAGATCCGGCCCACGAAGGGACTGGCAGGAATGAGGCCCACGCGCATCCTCGCCACCGCGGTCGTCCTGGCGCTCGCCGCGACCGCCACGGCCTGCTCGGAGACGAAGCACAAGGAACCCGACGACAACAACGCCTCGCAGAGCGACGGACCGAAGAAGAAGGGCGGCTCCGTCACCATCGCCAACACGGCGGGGCAGACGTGGACGTGCAACTTCAACCCGTTCAACCCGGCCGTCTACAACACGTCCATCGGCTTCGTCTACGAGCCACTGATCTTCGTGAACGCGCTCAAGGACCAGGCCGAGACGCCGATGCTCGCCAAGAGCTACCGGTGGAACGCCGACAAGACGCGGATCGACTTCACGATCCGCTCCGGAGTGAAGTGGAACGACGGCAAGCCGTTCACGGCCAAGGACGTCGCCTTCACCTTCAACCTCATGAAGAAGACCCCGGCGACCGACCTCTACGCCCTGTGGACCACGGCCGGCCTCCGGTCCGTCACCGCGTCCGGCGACGACAAGGTCACCCTGAAGTTCAAGGCGGCGGCGCAGCCGTACTTCTACGCGTTCGCCCACCAGGTCGCCATCGTGCCGGAGCATGTCTTCGGCGCGGGCGAGGCCGCGAAGAAGCCGGACACCTGGGTCGACAAGAAGCCCGTCGGCACCGGCCCCTTCGAGGTGAACCCCTGCAACCCGAACAACATCCAGTACACGGCCAACCCCGACTACTGGCAGCAGGGCAAGCCGTACATCCAGAAGGTCCAGTACCCGGCCTACCTGGACAACGGCCCCGCCAACCTCGACCTCGCCAACGGCAAGGCGCAGTGGGGGAGCCAGTTCATCCCGGGCATCAAGCAGTTCTACCTGGACAAGTCCTCCGACAACCACACGTGGTCGCCACCCGTCCTGAACGTCGGGATCTACCCGAACCTCGACCCGTCCCACCCGGACTCCAGCAACCTCAAGGTGCGCCAGGCGATCTCGTACGCCATCGACCGTGAGAAGGTCGCGAGGATCGGCGTCGGCGGCCAGGTGCCCGCGGCCAACCAGTCCGGTGTCGTCATGCCGACCTTCGACACGTACTACGACGAGGCCGCCGTGCGGAAGGCGGGCTTCGACAAGCCCGACCCGGACCGCGCGAAGAAGCTCCTGGCGAGCCTCGGCCACTCACCCGCCAAGCCGCTGAAGCTGAAGATCCTCTCGATCACCGGCTACACGGACTGGGACGCCTCCCTCAAGGTCATCAAGCAGGACCTCGAGGCCGTCGGCATCGACCTCACGGTGCAGACCCTCGCCCAGCAGACGTTCATCGGCCGCCTCTACTCCGGCGACTACGACCTGGCGTACTACAACCAGCAGACGAGCGGCCCGACCCCGTACTACGAACTGCGCCAGATGCTGCACTCCGCGAACACGGCGCCGCTCGGCAAGAACGCCACCAGCAACTACGAGCGCTACAAGAACCCGGAGGTCGACAAGCTCCTCAACGAGTACGCGTCGGCCGACGAGACGCGCCAGGTGGAGATCGTCAAGGCCGTCGCGCAGCGCATGATCGACGACGTCCCGGTGATCCCCGTCGTCGAGGCGGTGGACTGGTTCCAGTACAACACCAAGGACATCGGCGGCTGGCCCACCGAGGACAACCCGTACGCGCAGCCCGCGGCCTACAACTTCCCCGACACGGGTCAGGTGCTCACCCACCTGTACTCCAAGTCGGCGCAGTAGGCGGGGGACCGACCGGTGCGCTTCCTCCTTCGCCGCCTGGGGTTCTTCCTCCTGACACTCTGGGCGGCGCTCACCCTGAACTTCTTCATCCCGCGCTTCATGCCGGGCGACCCGGTCGACGCGCTGACGGTGCGCACGCGCGGCCGGGTCTCGCGGGACGCCCTGGAGCAGATGCTGACCTCGTTCGGCTTCAAGCCCGACGAGAACCTGTTCGTCCAGTACGTCGACTACCTGGGGCACATGTTCACCGGCAACTGGGGCCGCTCCATCGGCCAGACGCTCGGTGAACCGGTCACCTCGCTGATCGGCGGCGCCCTGCCCTGGACCCTCGGCCTCGTCGGCACGACGACGATCCTCGCCTTCGCGCTCGGCACCCTCATCGGCACCGTCGCGGGCTGGCGCCGCGGCGGCGCCCTCGACGCGATCCTGCCGCCCGTCTTCGTCGTCACGTCGGCCCTGCCCTACTTCTGGGTGGGCCTGCTCCTCATCCTCGTCTTCTCCGAGGGCACGGGCGGCCTGCTCCCCGCCAACTTCAACTACGACACGTCGATCGTCCCCGGCTTCTCACCCGGCTTCGTCGGCAGCGTCCTGTCCCACGCGATCCTCCCGGCGGCCACGCTCCTGATCACCACCGTCGGCGGCTGGATCCTGACCATGCGGAACAACATGATCACGACCCTGGCCGAGGACTACGTCCGCATGGCACGGGCCAAGGGCCTCACCGGCCGCCGCATCATGTACGGCTACGCGGCCCGCAACGCGATCCTGCCGAACCTGGCCGGCTTCGCGATGTCCCTCGGCTTCGTCATCTCCGGCGCGATCCTCATCGAGTACGTCTTCAACTATCCCGGCGTCGGCTACCTCCTCTACAACGCCGTCCAGAACGTCGACTACCCGCTGATGCAGGCCCTGTTCATGCTGTTCACGGTCGCCGTGCTCGTGGCCCTGCTCGCGGTCGACCTCGCGACGGTGTGGCTCGACCCGAGGGCGAGGTCATGACCACCACCACCGCCGTCACCGCACCGCCGCCCGACAAGGCCGGACCCCGCGCCCGTGCGGGCGCGGGCCTGTGGCAGGCCGTCCGCGGCAACCGCAAGGCGCTCATCGGCACCGGCATCCTGTTCCTCTTCACGGTCGTCGCCGCGTTCCCCGGCCTCTTCACCACCGTCGACGACCCCGACGAGCTGAACTTCGCCCCACGCCTCGGCCCGTCCACCGCCCACCTCCTGGGCACCACGGGCCTCGGCCAGGACATCTACTCCCAACTCGTCTACGGCACGCGGGAGTCACTGATCATCGCCGTCGTGGCGGGCGCCCTCGCCACGGTCCTGTCCGTGCTCATCGGCGTCTCCGCCGCCTACCTGGGCGGCCTCGCCGACGACCTCCTGTCCCTGCTCACGAACGTCGTCCTGGTCATCCCCGCGTTCCCCCTGGTGATCATCCTCGCCAAGTACGCGGGCAAGGGCTCCCTGGAGGTCATCCTCGCCGTCCTCGTCCTCACCGGCTGGTCCTACGGCGCCAACCAGATGCGCGCCCAGGCCCTGTCCCTGCGGGGCCGCGACTTCCTCCAGTCGGCCCGGGTGCGCGGCGAGCGGCGCTCGTACATCATCGTCCGCGAGGTCCTGCCGACGATGACGTCCCTCATCGTCGCCAACTTCCTCGGCGCCGCGCTGTACTCGGTCCTCACCGCCGCCGGCCTCCAGTTCCTCGGGCTCGGCGACCCGAGCTCGCAGAGCTGGGGCACGATGCTCTACTGGTCCCAGAACCAGCAGGCCCTCCAGACCGGCACCCCCCTCTGGTCGATCGCGCCGGGCCTCTGCGTCGCCCTGCTCGGCGTCGCGTTCGCCCTGGTCAACTACGCCTTCGACGAGATCGGCAACCCGGCCCTGCGCCCGGTCCGGGCCAGGAAGGGGAGCCGCCGTGCCTGAACCCCTGCTCACCGTCCGCGACCTCAGCGTCGCCTACGACACCGCCCGCGGCCCGGTCGTCGCCGTCGACCACGTCGAACTCGCCGTGCGACCGGGCGAGTTCACCGCCGTCGTCGGCGAGTCGGGCTGCGGCAAGTCCACGCTCATGTTCGCCGTGGCCGGACTGCTCAACGCGCCCGCCCGCATCACCACGGGCGCCGTGCACTTCCGCGGCGACAACCTCGTCACCCTCACCGAACGCGAGCTGAACGCCCTGCGCTGGCGCGACTTCTCCGTCGTCCTCCAGTCCGCCATGAACGCCCTCAACCCGGTGACCACCCTCGCCGCCCAGTACAAGGACGCCATGGCCGCGCACGGCACGTACACCGGCGAGGAGATCCGCGCCCGCAGCGTCGAGGTCCTCGACCTCGTCGGCATCGACCCGGTCCATCTGCGCAGCTACCCGCACCAGTTGTCCGGCGGCATGCGCCAACGCGCCATGATCGCCATGGCGTTGCTGCTCACCCCCGACCTGATCCTGATGGACGAACCGACGTCCGCGCTCGACGTCGTCGCCCAGCGCTCCCTCATGGTGCAGATCAAGGAACTCCAGCAACTCCTCGGCTTCGCCGTCGTCTTCGTCACCCACGACATGTCCCTCGTCTCGCACTTCTCCGACCAGCTCCTCGTCATGTACGCGGGCCAGGTCGTCGAGACCGGCCCCACCCGTGCCGTCTTCGACCACCCCGAGCACCCCTACAGCCGCGGCCTCCTCGACGCGTTCCCCTCCATCCGCGGCCCGCGCGTCCCGCTCCAGGGCATCCCCGGCAGCCCGCCCGACCTGTCCGCGCCGCCGCCCGGCTGCCGCTTCCACCCGCGCTGTCCCCTCGCGCACGACGCCTGCCGCGTCACCGAGCCCGCCCTCTACGCCGTGGGCGCGGCCCGCTCCCGCTGCCTGCTGCACGCGGAGGTGACCTCATGAACGACACCCCCCTCCTGGAGACCACCGGCCTCACCCGCCACTTCAAGGTCGGCACCGGCCTGACCCGAGGCGTCCTGCACGCCGTCGACGACGTCGACCTCACCATCGGGGAGCGCGAGATCGTCGCGCTCGTCGGCGAGAGCGGCAGCGGCAAGTCGACCCTCGCCCGCCTCGTCGCCCAGGTCCACCCGCCCACCCGCGGCGACATCCGCTACCAGGGCCGCCCGGTGAGCGGTATGCGCCGCCGCCGGGACCGCCTCGCCTACCGCGGCGCCGTCCCGATGGTCTTCCAGGACCCCTTCGCGTCCTTCAACCCGGCCTACCGCGTCTCCCACGGAATCCTGCGCGGCCTGAAACTCCACCGCCCCGAACTCGACGCCTCCGCACGCCGCGCGGAGGCCGAGCGCGTCGTCGCGGCCGTCGGCCTCACCCCCGCCGCCGACGTCCTGAACCGCTTCCCGCACGAACTCTCCGGCGGCCAGCGCCAGCGCATCGGCTTCGCCCAGGCCCTCGCCCACCGCCCCCGGCTCATCCTCGCCGACGAGCCCGTCTCCATGCTCGACGTCTCCATCCGCATCGGCCTCCTGAACGTCATGGCGGACCTGCGCGCCACCGAAGGCGTCTCGATCCTCTACATCACCCACGACATCGCGAGCGCCCGCTACCTCTCCGACCGGATCGCGGTCATGTACGGCGGCCACATCGTCGAGACCGGCCCCACCGAAGCGGTCCTCGCCGCGCCCCGCCACCCGTACACCGAGCTCCTCCTCTCCGCCGTCCCCGACCCCCGCGCCCCGCTCGACATCGACGCGGCCACCGCCAAGTCCGACCCGCCCGTCGTCATCGACCCCGTCCCCAGCTGCCGCTTCCGCGCCCGCTGCCCCCTCGCCGTCGACCGCTGCCACCACGTCACACCCCGCCTGCGCCCGGTCGACGAGGGCCATACGGCGGCCTGCCACGTGACGGCGCCATGACCGCGCCCCCCTGGAACCGGCAGCGCCTGCGCAGCAACAACGAATGGCTCCTCCTGGAGCGATTACGCCTCGAAGGCCCCGCGTCCCGGGCCCAGCTCGCCCGCGCCAGCGGCCTGTCCAAGCCGACCGTCTCCTCGGCCCTCGCCGCCCTCGAACGCGCCGGACTGGTCCGCGAGGCGGGCACCCACGCCCAGAGCCGCGGCCGGGTCGCCGTCCTGTACGAACCCGACCCCGGCGCGGGGCACGTCCTCGGCATCGACATCGGCCGCGCCCGGCTGCGCACGGCCGTCGCCGACCTGGCCGGCACGATCGTGTCCCGCACCGAGGTGCGCAATCGCGGCCGCGCCGCCACCACGGTCGCCGACGCGGCGGTGGCCTGCGCCGAACAGGCCCTGTCCGAGGCCCGGCTGACGTCCGCCGACATCGTCCACACCGCCGTCGGCACCCCCGGTGTCTTCGACCGGCACACCGGTCGCGTCCGCTACGCCGTCAACCTCCCCGGCTGGGGCAGACCCGGCCTCGTGGAACGCATGCGGGAGAGCCTGGGCACCCCGCTCTCCGTCCACAACGACGCCAACCTCGCCGCCCTCGGCGAGTACACCTTCGGCGCGGGCGCGGGCAGCCGCCTCTTCGTCTACGTCCTCATCGGCACCGGGCTCGGCATGGGCGTCGTCTCCGACGGCGAACTCTTCCTCGGCGCCCACGGAGCGGCCGGCGAGATCGGCTTCCTGCCCCTGGACGGCCTCCCGGAGTCCGGCCCCGCCCCCCGCCGCGGCATGCTGGAGGACGCCGTCTCCGCCGACGCCGTGGTCCGCGCCGCCCGCGCCCTCGGCATGACCGGTCCCCTCACCGCCAAACGCGTCTTCGACGCCGCCCGCACCGGCGACCCGGCCGCGGCCGCCGCCGTACGCCAGGAGGGGAGCGCCTCGCCCTCGCGGTCGCCTCCGTCACCGCCGTCCTCGACCCGGACCTGGTGGTGCTCGGCGGGGAGTGGGCCGCGGCGCCGACCTCCTCCTCACCACCGTCGCCGGCACCCTGCACCGTCTCACCCCGCTGCGGCCCCGCGTCGAGGCGAGCACCGCGGGCGACGACGCCGTCCTCCTCGGCGCCCTCACGACCGCCCTGCGCGCGGCCCGCCCCCTCGTCTTCGACCGCCGCACCGCGTCCCCCAACTCCCCACCCCTGCCCACCGGTTCCGGGCAGCCGCGCCCCTGAGCGGCGCGTATGGAACCATGCTGCGCATGCCCACCGATCCCATACACGCGGTTGCCGAGCAGCACACCGCCCGCCTCGTCGCGGCGGTGCCCGTCCCGCTCGGCCCCACCCGTGCCGACGCCCTGCACCTCCTGACCTGGCCGGGGCACCGGCTCCTCGTCCAGCACGAGGACGAGCGACTGGCCGTCCGTGACCTCGGTGACCTCGACGGCCCTGAGGGCGCGGGCCCCGAGATCCGCTTCCGCACGCCGTGGCCGCGCCGCACGGGCCAGGCCACCGTCTCGCCGACGGGCGACATCGCCGTCTTCTCCGGGGTGCACGACGTGCGGGCCGTCGACCGTGCGGGCGCCGTGCTGTGGCAGCTCCCGCACGGCTGCTGGGCCACCCCCGACTGCGCCTGGACCGACGCCCCGTACAGCGCCTACGCCGACGACGCCCGCCACGGCACCCCGGACCGCGGCTCCGCCGCCTTCTCCGCCGACGGCAAGCTGGTGTGGGCGCACGTCCGGCAGTACACCGACGGCAGGCCGGACGAGCAGTGGCTCGTCCTGGACGCCGCCGACGGCCAGGTGCTCGGCCGCGCGCACACCATGACCGTGGGCTCGGCCTCCGAGCACCTGCCGCACCCCGACCCCGCGTACATGGGGCTGACCGTCGGCGAGGGCCACGAGGACTCACCGGCGCTGTGGGGGCACTGGGACGGCACCGCGCTCACCGTCGAGCGGATCGAGGGCGAGCTGCTCCAGTCCGTCGCCCCGTCGGGCCGCTACGTCCTCGGCACCGACCCCGGCCAGTGGGCGCTCTACCTCCACGAGGCCACCGACGGGAGCGAGGTGCGCAGGCTCAACGCGCGGGACGCCGTGCCGCCCGCACCCGAGGAGGCCATGGCCCGCTGGGACTACGCGGGCGCGTACCCGTACGAGGACGGGGTCGTGGTCGGCACCGAGGAGCACGCGGCCGCCCCGCGCCACTGGCTCGTCGACCCCCGCGACCTGTCCGTGCGCGGGCAGATCGCCTACCCGTCCCCGGTCACCGGCAGCCCCCGCCCGGCGGGCCCCGGCCAGTGGTACACCCTGACCGCCGACCACGGCACGCTCCATCTGTGGACCCTCCCCGACAAGAACTGACGAGCCCGACGAGCACCGGGTCCGGACGCGCAACGCCCGGCCGGGGGAGAACCCCGGCCGGGCGTCGTCATGCGGGAAAAGGTGGTGCGGCCAGAACCGCGACCCCCGTGACCTCTAGCGCCTCAGGCGCCAGAACTGACGGAAGTCCGTCTTGTCGGCCGCTCCGCCGAACACCTCACCGCCGAGCTTCATGGTCTTCTCGACCAGCGGTGCGCAGATGTCCGAGCAGACGTTCTTCGACGAACCGCCGTAGAGCACCTCGTAGTCGGGGTTCTTCTCCAGCCAGTTCATCACGGACTCCTCGGCGTGCTCGAACGCCGGATTGCCCTTCTTCGTGACCCGGCCGGGGACCAGCGCCCCCTCCACGAAGTCCTCGCCCTTGCCGAGGGTGAGCAGGTCGCCCTTCTGACCGGAACTCATGCCGACCTTGTGGATGATGTCGGTCGTGCCCTTCTTGCGGACACCGATCACCGCCACCGTCACCATGCTCTCCTTGAAGAAGTGCAGCTGACCCGCGAGTTCCTGCGCGCGCTTCTGCGCGGCGACGGCTTCGTCCTTGTAACCGCAGTTGTGGACGAGGACCGCGCCGGAGCCCGCACCCACGTAATAGGTGTGGACACCCTCGACGGAGAGGTTGTGGACCCGCGCCGACCGGTGCGCCGTGTCGATCGCACTGATCTGGACCCAGGTGCCGGCCGCGGTCTGCAACCACATCCCGGACTTCAGGTCCTTGGCCTCGACCCACTTGCCGTAGTCCGGCAGCCAGTACAGGTGCGCGGCCGTCGACGTCAGCTGGAACGCCTTGCCGCCCTTGCCGTCCTTCCCGCCGGAACCGACGGTCAGGGTGACGAGGTCCTTCTCGCCCTGGTGGCTGCGGGTGCCGGTGACCTGCCGGGCCCGGGTGTCCCCGGTCTCCGGGTCGGTCGCCACGACCTCGTCGCCGACCTTCAGCTTCTCGATCGACCGGGACGAGCCGTCCGCGAGGACGACCTTGGTGCCCGGCAGGAAGCTGTTGACCTTGCAGGAGGGCGCGTCCGGCTTGTCCGGCGACTTCGTCGACGGCTTGTCGGGCACGTCCACCTTGCGGGCGTCGTTCGCCGCGTCGACGGTCTTCTCCGCCTTGCGGGCGTCGTTGACGGCGTCGGCCGCCTCGATGCCCTTCTTGGCGTACTTGCCGGCCTTGACCGCCGAGGCGCCGTAGCCGACCAGCGGGATCGCCGAGGTCAACGACAGTGCGGCGTCGACGTAGTTGCCCTCGGCGGCGTACCAGATGCCGTTGGCGACGTCGGCGACCTCACCGACGACCGGCACCAGGCCGACCACGTCGAGCGCGGCGTGCCCGATGTCCGAGAGCGACATGCCGAACAGGTGGCCGTCGAGCTCCACGAAACTGATCGGGTTGCCGCCGGCGAACGCGTACCGGTTCCCGGTGAAGGGGTCGGTGGACAGCGACATGTCGGCGAGCGCACCGCTGTACGAGTCCCGGGTCAGGAAGCGGTTGAGCCCCGGGTCGTAGTTGCGGAACCCCATGTCGTACGTGCCCGAAGCGCCGTCCCAGCGCGAGGAGCTGAAGCGGAAGGAGTTGTAGTCGTCCTTCTGCTCGCCCCCGCTGCCCGGCTTGTCCGCGCCGGTCATCTGGGACTCGTCGGCGCTCCCGTAGGCGGTGTAGCCGTACGTGGAACGGGTGTTGCCGTTCTCCTTCGTGATGGCCTCGACGTCACCGCGCGGACTCGTGACGTACTGCGAGTACTCCTTGCTGCCGTCCTCCTTGTGCGTGATCTGCGTGGAGCGCTGATTGCCGGCCAGGTACTGGTAGTCCTTGTCGGCCTTGCCGTCGACGGTCTCCCGCAACAGCGTGCTGTCCAGGCCGAGATAGGTGAACGCCGTGGTCTTGCCCTGGTCGCCGGACGTGGTCTGGGAGACCGTCCGGTCGAACGGGTCGTAGGCGTACGACGTCGTCACCGCCGAGGCGCCGACGCCCTGACGGACCTTGGCCTCCCGGTCGAAGCCGTCGTAGTAGTGCTTCTCGACGGTCTGGCCGCTGGTGCTGACCGTGTCGAGCCGGCCGAGCGGGTCGTAGTTGTAGGTGGACGTGACCCCGCCGGAACTCGCCGAGAGGAGCCGGTTGCGGTCGTAGCGCTGGGTCGTGGTGGTCCCGTCGACCGTCTGCGCGACGATGTTGCTGTTGCGGTCGTACGTGTACGACTCGGACGACGGCGCGTCCCCGCTCTTGGTGACCTTGGTGATCCGGTCCTGCGGGTCGTAGCCGAAGGAGTACGTGTTGTTGATGTACGCCGTGTTGTCGTCGGCGTTCATCAGCTTCAGCGTGTCCTTGGAGCGGTGCCCGTTGGCCGAGTACTCCAGGTCGTGCTGCGCGACGACGGCGCCGCCCGACGTCTTCTCCTGCGACTGCTTCACCGAGCCGTCGAGGTAGTACCGCATGTCGAGCGTGTTGCCGTTGGGCTTGGTCTGCTTCAGGAGCTGGCCGCGCCCGGTGTAGGTCATCGTGGTGATCTGCTGATCGCCCGCGGTGGGGGAATCGGCGTCGGTCACCTTCTTGACCATGTCGCGTGCGTCGTACTCGATCTTCGTCCAGGTCAGGTCGTGCGTGGACGTGACGGGCTTGCCGTTCTCGTCGTACGTCAGCGCGGTGGTGTTCTTCACCGTGCCGCCGGCGATCTCCTCGACCTTGGAGATGTGGTTGAGGCCGTCGTACGTGATCTTGTACGTGTCGATCTTCGCGCCCGGCGAGTGGTCCTGGACCTCGACCATGTTGCCGTTCGCGTTGTACGTGTAGGTGAAGTCCTTCTTCTCGTTGTCCGTGTCACCGGAGTTCGAGCGGACCAGCTTCACCGCGTCCGCGAGCACCGTGCCGTTCGCGGCGTCGGTCACCGTGACCTTCTGCGGACCGTCCTCGACGAACGCGTAGGACCCGAGCGAGACCCAACTGCCCGTGTTCGCCGTCTGGTTCACCGTCTTGGCGGCGCTGCCGCCGTCGTGGTCGACGGTGAACTTCGTGTCGGTCGCGGCGCCCGTCATCTTCGGGTACCGGACGAACACCTCGTACGTGCCGTCCTGCGGGACGTTGAGCTGCCACGACAGCGAGGCGCTGCCGCTGCCCGCGGGGTGCGAGTACGTGTCGTAGCCGTACTGCTGCTCGGCCTGCGTACGCGTCCAACTGCCCTGCGTCGCCGTGTTGTTGAAGTCCGAGCTGTCGACCAGGACGACCTGGTTGCCGACCGGCACACCGTCGTCCGAGCGGGCCTTCTGGTTGCCCGACGGGTAGTAGTCCCAGGTCATCGTGCGCTGCTGGGAGCCGCCCGCCGAGGTCAGCGTGTTCTTGGTCTGCTGGCCCAGCTTGTTGTACTCGTAGGACGTGGTGATGTCCCAGGGGTCCTTCGACGTCCGGGTCAGTCCGTTGTCGTAGTACGTGTAGTCGGTGACGTTGCGGACCGACTGGCCGTCGGACGGCGGGGCCGACACCGACTCCAGGTTGCCGACGGAGTCGTAGGAGTAGAACACCGAGTCCGGTGTCGCGTACTCGGCGTCGTCCTTGTCGAAGGGCGAGCGCTCCTCCTTGACCCGGTTCAGCTCGTCGTAGACGGTCTCCGACGTGAAGTCCGCGTCGTCGTCGGTGGTGGCGACACCGCGCGGGGTGACCGTCTTCGTCCGGTTGCCGACCTGGTCGTACACATAGCGCGTGGTGCGGTAGTCGATGGTCCCGGACGTCTGCGACACCGGAACCCTGGACTCGACCAGCGCGCCGCGCTCGTCGTACGTCGCCAGCGACTCGTTGCCGTCCGCGTCGGTCTGCCCGATCCGCAGGCCGTCCTTGTCGTAGCGGACCGAGGTGGCCCACTCCAGCGCGTCGATCGTCCGCTTCACCCGGTGGTTCAGGTCGTACTCGTAGCGGGTGGTGTAGTCGTCCGGGTCGGCGCTGGCGCTCTTGCGGCCGTCCACCACCTTGACGACGTTGCCGACGTTGTCGTACTCCACCGACGCCTTGTTGCCCTCGGCGTCGACCATCTCGACGGGCTGGTAGATCGCGTCGTAGCGGGTCGTGGCGGTGAAGTCGCCCTCGGTCGCGGTCAGGTTGCCCTGCGCGCCGGTGGCCGAGACGAGGTTGCCGACCTTGTCGTACACGGACGTGCTGCGGCGCACGGGCCCGGTCGGCTCGTCCGACGGCTTGACCGTCTCCAGACGCTGGTCCGCCTTGTCGAACACCCCGGTCGTCCTGGACCCGTTGGGGGCGAACGCCGTGGTGATGTTGTCGTTGGCGTCGTACACGGGCGCCGGCGTGACGATGTAGTCGCCCGCCGCCCGGTCCTTGGGCTCCTTCTTCTCCAGCGGGCGGCCGAAGGCGTCGTAGTCCTGGGTGACCTCGGCGCCCTTGGCGTTGACGACCTTGCGGACGTTGCCCCGCACGTCGTACGTGAAGTGCGAGTCGTTGCCGGCCGCGTCGGTGATCGTCGCCGGGAAGCCGACCGGTTCGAACCCGCTGTAGCGGGTGGCGTGGCCGTTGGCGTCGGTCTCCTTGACGACCTGGCCGTACACGTCGTACTCGGTGCGCGACGTGTAGTCGCCCTCCGTCGCGGACGCGACACCCTTCGGGTCGGTGACCGAGGTCAGATTGCCCGCCGTGTCGTAGCCGAAGCGGTAGGTGCGCCCCTCCGGGGACTTCTTCTCGAAGAGATCGGCGACGTGGCCGTCGAGACCGTAGGAGTACGTGAAGGTCTGTGCGGCCGTGCCGTTCTTGTTGGCCTCCGGGTCCTTCTGCTCCAGCGGATAGCCGGTCGTGGTGTCGTACTTCCAGGTCGTGACCGCGCCGTTGGCCTCCTCCAGGCGCGTGACGTTGTTGTCGGTGTCCCAGGCCGTCTTCGTGGTCTCGGACTTGGCGTTGGTCATCTCGGTGGCGCGGCCGTAGCCGTCCAGCGTGTACCGCGTCGTGTGGTTCTCGGCGTCGGTCACCTCGGTTTCGACGACCGAGCCCGCCGTGCCGTCCGGATCGGTGTACGCGTACGTCGTCGTGCCGCCGAGGCGGTCGGTCAGCGTCTGCGTGTTCCAGTGGAACTTCGGGTCGTCGCCCTCGCTCGGGTAGTAGTAGTCCAGCGAGGTCGCGTTGCCACGCGGGTCGGTGACCTTCACCAACTTGACGTTCTTGTTGCCCTGTTCGGCGTCGTACGTGAACCGGAACACCTTGGGCTGCGCACTGCCGGCACCGTCGGTGAGGGTGGTCAGGAGCCCCTCGTCCGCGTAGCCGAAGGTGACCGTCCGCCCGGAGATGTCGGTCATCGACTTCACATGGTCGATGATCTTGGGCTTGTTGGTGTCGGCCTTCGTGTAGTACGTGACGGTCAGCGACTGCCGCCGCGCCGGGTCCTCGATGTAGGTCAGGAACTTGACCGGCTTGTTGTTCGACTTGCGTTCCGCGTACGTGTACGTCTGCGTGTTGCCGTTCTTGTCGACGACGGACGTCAGATAGCCGTCGCAGTCGAAGAAGAACTGGGCCCGGTCGGGACGCGTCAGCGACCAGGCGCGCGGATCACCGTCCTTGTCGGGGGTGCAGTCCACGCCCGCGCCCTGCCGCAGCAGGTAGTGCACGCCCGCGGGAGCCCGCCAACTGCCGTCGTCCTGCTTGCGGAAGACGTGCGTGGTGCCGTCGCCGTCCGGCAGCGACACCTCGGTCGGGTGCGGGTTCGGATGGAAGTCGAGCGCCGCCCCGAGCCGCAGCGGCATCGCCGCCTGCGCCGACCAGCCCGCGCCGAGCACCGTGTCCGAGGTGTCCTGCGAGTTGTAGGCGAACCGCGCGAACGTGGCGAGGCCACGGCCCGGATTGTTGAACGCGTTGTACTGCCAGACCGTGTTGCCCGCGGACAGGTTCGTCATCAGCGACGAGCCCGCGCCCGTGTTCTTGCCCGCGTAGGAGTGGAAGTCCTCCAGACCGAGCTGGTCCGACGTCGGGTCCTCGGTGCGGACGTTCTGCGCGAGCGGCGCGATGTTGTCGCTCGTCGACAGCCGGCTCCCGTCGGCGGTGTTCTTCAGATCCCACTTGAGCACGTACTCCAGGCGCTTGTTGCCCGAGTCCGAGTTGATCGGCGCCTTCAGCTTCGCCGGGACGGTGATCGAGTCACCCGGCAGCACCTCGTGCGCGAGCGCCGTCTCCAGCTGGTTGCCGCCGGTGGTGGCGTCCGTGCCGTCCGGCAGCGACCAGGTGTACGTCAGCGCCCGCTGCCCCGCCGCCCACAGGCTCGTCGTGGTGTTGGTGAGCGTGACGTCCACGGTGTACTCGTCGCCGGGGATCATCCGGGCGGGCGTGTACGGCGCGAAGTACGTGCTCTCCGTCGACCGGTCGAGGTACGTGACCACCAACTGCGGCCGCAGCTGCGCCTCTTCGGCCTCCGACGACAGGAACAGCGTCCGCTCGCGCGGCCCGGCCGTCGACTCGTCCCGCAGCCGGATCGCGACCCCGTGGTTGCTCGCCGGGTCGGTCACCCACTTCTGCGCGAGCGAGGTCAGCGACCAGCTCTGCCGCGCCGGGTCGTTGGTGACGGTGGCGACCGTGTCGGAGACGGCGGCGTCCATGTCACCACCCGCGGTGGCCCACGACGTCGTCGCGTCCGCCTTGTTCCAGCCGGCGGCCGTCTCGTCGAAGTCGCGGGTCAGCCCGCGCGCCTCGTAGATCGCCCCGGCCGTCTCGGTCGTGGTCGTGAAACCCCACATGTCGAGGTCGGCGTCGAGCACCCGCGCGTTCGCCGGGATGTCGGCGAGACCGGGGAAGTCGACCAGCGCCCGCGTGGTCCCGTACGTCGACGAGTTGTTGCCCACCGAGAGCCAGCGCCGGTCGATGCCCGACTCGGAGAGCGTGTCGTGCCCCGTCGTCGGCTGCGCCGAGGACAGCGTGGTGTCGCTCTGCCCGCTCTGGAGCACGACCGTCGTGCGCCCGGCCTTCGGCAGCCGTACGAGCTGCGTGACGGAGGGCAGCACACGCCCGTCCTTCAGCTTCACGGCGACCATGTAGTAGTAGGCGTTGCCGAGCGGATCGGCGGAGTCCGCCGGTGTCGGCGTCGCCGTCGTGTCCGTGAACGCCCGGGTGTCCTTCGCCACCGGCGAGACCAGCGTCTGCGACGAGGGTGTGAAGTGCTGGAACACGCTGCGGTGCACCTGGTACTCGACGATGTCGTCACCGGTGTCCGCCGCCGAGGGGTCCGTGTACGCGGGCCAGGTCAGGTCGGCGCCCGTCGAGTGCACGGTGCGCGGCGCGTCGACGTCGACGCCCTGCGTGCCGTAGGTCAGCACCAGCTTCGGGTAGTTGGCGACCTCGCCCTTGTACGCGTACTCGGCCGCCTCGTACCGCGGACCGCCCTTGGGCCCGGTCGCGGACTCGTCGGCCGCCTTCACCACGAAGCCGTTGTTGCCGTACGTCCCGTCGAGCCACTGCTGCACGGTCCTGGTGACCGGGAAGCTGTGCCAGGTGTTGGACTCGCCGGCGCGCTTGGTGACGACGCCGCCCTTGGTGAAGCGCACGGCGTCCGCGAGCACGGTCGTCGAGGTGGAGGCGGGCCCGTCCCCGAGCACCACCTTCCCGGCGGTCCCGGCTTTGAACGGATGCGTGCCGAGGGTCTTCCACTGCCCGGCCGTACCCGCCTGCTGGTTGACCGTGTACGCCTTGGTGCCGCCGCTGTAGGCCACCGTGTAGGGGGCGTTGGTGGCGCGGTCGGACGCCGGGACGTAGTGCACGTCGACCTGGTAGTTGCCGTCCTCGGGAAGGTTCGGCTGCCAGCTGTAGGTGTCGCCGGCCGTGGCGTCCTTGTTGTACCGGTAGTCCTGGCCGGTCGCGTACTGCGTGTACGCCGTGTTGGTCGACGCGGGCCAGGCGCCCTGGGCCGCGGTGGTTCCCGCGTCCCCGTCGTCGACGAGCACCGACGTACCGGACAGCTCACCCGTCAGGTCCTTGGCGCTGTTCCAGGTGGCGCCGGTCTCGGTCCAGGGCCCGGTGGCGCGGTGCGCCTCCAGCTCGACCTCGTCGGCCCCGGTGGTGTGCGTCTGGTCGTAGTAGAGCTTCAGATCGGCGGAGTCCAGCTTGGTCCCGGCGGGGATCCCCGACAGCCCGAACCGCAGCAGGGCGCGGCTGGAGCCGGTGCTGGTGTTGCCGACGGACAGCCGCCAGCTCCCGTCGTAGTTCGCCGAGGCGTCGTCCGAGGAGATCATGACGTCCTCGGACTGCGACGGGGTCGGCGCGATCGTGATGGTCGGGTCGACCGTCACGGGGTACTTCCGCGCGTCCGAGGCCAGCCACGTCGCGTCGGGCCGCAACCGCACCGCGTACGAACCGTCCTCGCCGGTGAGCCGCTGCGTCACGGCGTCCGTGGACTTCGTTCCGTACGGGGACTCGGCGTCCGCCTTCGCGTCCGTCATGAACGGTGCGGGG
This sequence comes from Streptomyces sp. Q6, assembly GCF_036967205.1. Taxonomy (NCBI): domain Bacteria; kingdom Bacillati; phylum Actinomycetota; class Actinomycetes; order Kitasatosporales; family Streptomycetaceae; genus Streptomyces; species Streptomyces citrinus. The sequence continues at coordinate 1,668,060 of NZ_CP146022.1, read as the reverse complement.
ATGACGAGTTCGGGCCGCCCCTTGCTGCCGCTCTCACCGAACAGCGCGATGCTGCCGTCCTTGCGCGCCTTCGCGTCGAGCCCGTGCGTGTCGAGCGCGAAGTCGAAGACCGGCGCCGTCGCGGGGCGCTCCCGCAGGACGATGCCTTCCTTCACGCTGCCGTTGCCGACGGTGTACGTGAGGTCGACGCCCTTGCCGAAGGCGTCCTTGTACGTGACGGTGTTGCCGTCCGCGACCGGCGTCAGCTTCTTCGCCGCGGGGTCCTTGAGCCCGAGGGACACCCAGTGCCCCGCGTCGAGCTCGAACCGCACCAGCTCACCGGGGCGGGAGCCGAAGTAGCTCCGGGCGACATTGGTCGTGTTGGCCTTCTCGAACCCGGCGCGGCTCGTCCCGGTGACCCGGGTGTCGATCGCCTTCCAGCTGCGCCCCTTCCCCGTGCCGGTGGGGTAGGAGTCGGGCACCGAGGAGACCTCGGACTGGATCCGCCCGTCGGACAGCTGCCAGGAGCGGGCCTGCGGTGTCCTGCGCCCGGTGAGCTCCTTGACGCGCTTCGGCGGGGTGGCGGCCCGGCTCTTGGCGAGGCGCTCATGGGCGGGCACGTCGGTGTCGGGGAGCTCGGCCGGAGTCGCCGGCTCCTTGTCGTCGGCGTCGCCGGCCCCCAATAAGTCCTTGATCCCGCCGGCGATCCTGGCGGTGTCCGGGGGCTGCGCGAACGCGGGTGTCATGGGCGCGAGGGCGGAGACGACCGCCAGCACCACAGTCGTGGCCAGGAGCCTTGCGGCTCTCGGTCTGTGCATCGGTTTCCCTTCACAACGGAACCACGCACCGGCCGCCGGTCGGCAGTCGGCGGCACGTTCTACCTCGATGCGGTATGCACATGTCAATCGATCGGCGATATCGCCGCACTGACTTCAAATGTCTTGAAAGCGGGGGGAGTTGACCGTTCCGAATCCCGAATGCCGTACTTGTGACCACACTTGACACGGCGTCACGGTCCGCCCTTGTATCTGGGCGTCGCACCGGCGCCGGGCCGGGCCCAGGGGGAGGGACGGCATGACCAGCAGAACCGAATCACCGGCCGAGGAGCAGGCCCGGCAACCGGTGGACCCGTCCGCGGACGACACCGACCGGCGCGGACCGCGCGCCGACCGCGTCGGCATCCTGGCCGCGGCGGTGGCCCTGGCCCTGTGCGGCGGGCTCGTCCTCTACGGCGTCCTCGGCGGCGACGACGAGGAGCGGCGCCGCCACGTGCCGACGGCGTCGGTGACGTACGAGGTGAAGGGCGAGGGTCGGGCCGACATCAGCTACCAGGGCGCCAGTGAGCGCGGCACCGCCGTCTCGGTCTCCGGCGCCCGGCTGCCGTGGCGCACCACGGTCCGGGTGCCGCTCGGGCGCGCGCCGGTGGTCTCCGTGGTCCTCGGCGAGGACGGCACCACCGCCACCTGCGCGCTCGCGATCCGCGGCCGCCACGTCCAGAGCGCGACCGCGGCCGGCTCCTTCGGCCGGGCGAGCTGCTCGGGCTCCCTGCCCTCACCCGCCCCGAGCGACGACTGAACACCGTCGGGAACGCACAACGCCGAAGGCCGGTCGGGATCTCTCCCGACCGGCCTCCGGTCTCTGTGTCCGAGGGGGGACTTGAACCCCCACGCCCGATAAAGGGCACTAGCACCTCAAGCTAGCGCGTCTGCCATTCCGCCACCCGGACAAGGTGTCTGCCGCTTTCTGCGGGGTGTTCCCCGCGGCGACACAGAGAACATTACCAGGGTTTCCGAGTGCCTCGATCACACCCCCTTTCCGCAGGTCGGCGCTGTGAACGGCACGTGACGACAGGCGCCCGGCCTTGGGTGCGGGCGGCCGGAGAGAGAGGATGGGAGACATCCACAGGGGCACCCCCCACGGAGAGAGGAACAAGCGTGAGCGAGCCGAGCACGGGCAGGGCCGTCTCCGGTCAGGACGAGGTCGTCGACCTCTGCCGCGACCTGATCCGGATCGACACCAGCAACTACGGCGATCACTCGGGTCCCGGCGAGCGCAAGGCCGCCGAGTACGTCGCGGAGAAGCTCGCCGAGGTGGGCCTCGAACCGAAGATCTTCGAGTCCCATCCCGGCCGCGCCTCCACGGTCGCCCGGATCGAGGGCGAGGACCCGTCGCGGCCCGCGCTCCTCATCCACGGCCACACCGACGTCGTCCCCGCCAACGCGGCGGACTGGACCCACCACCCCTTCTCGGGCGAGGTCGCCGACGGTTGCGTGTGGGGCCGCGGCGCGGTCGACATGAAGGACATGGACGCGATGACCCTCGCGGTCGTCCGCGACCGGCTGCGCACCGGCCGCAAGCCCCCGCGCGACATCGTCCTCGCGTTCCTCGCCGACGAGGAGGCGGGCGGCGTGTTCGGCGCGCACCACCTCGTCGACCACCACCCGGAACTCTTCGAGGGCGTGAGCGAGTCGATCAGCGAGGTCGGCGGGTTCTCGTTCACCGTGAACGAGCAGCGCAGGCTCTACCTCATCCAGACCGCCGAGAAGGGCATGCACTGGATGAAGCTCACCGTGGCCGGCACCGCCGGGCACGGTTCGATGATCCACCGGGACAACGCGATCACCGAACTGTCGGAGGCCGTCGCCCGGCTCGGCCGCCACAAGTTCCCGGTCCGCGTCACCAAGACGCTCCGCCACTTCCTCGACGAACTCGGCGACGCGCTCGGCACCGAGCTCGACCCGGAGGACATGGAGGAGACGATCGCGAAGCTCGGCGGCATCGCCAAGCTCATCGGCGCCACCCTCAGCAACACCGCCAACCCCACCCAGCTGGGTGCCGGTTACAAGGTCAACGTCATTCCCGGCGAGGCCACCGCCCACGTCGACGGCCGCTACCTGCCCGGCCACGAGGAGGAGTTCCTCGCCGACCTCGACCGCATCCTCGGCCCCAAGGTGCGGCGCGAGGACGTGCACAGCGACAAGGCGGTCGAGACGGACTTCGACGGCGCGATCGTCGAGGCCATGCAGACGGCGCTCGTCGCCGAGGACCCCATCGCCAAGGCCATCCCCTACATGCTCTCCGGCGGCACCGACGCCAAGTCCTTCGTGGAGCTCGGCATCCGCAACTTCGGCTTCGCGCCGCTCCAGCTGCCGCCCGAGCTGGACTTCGCGGGCATGTTCCACGGGGTCGACGAGCGGGTGCCGGTGGACGGACTCAAGTTCGGCGTGCGGGTCCTCGACCGGTTCATCGACGCGTCCTGACGTCAACCCAGCGTGATCCCGACAATCGCCCGTGCGTGCGCACTTGACTGAAAAGAGTGAAAGAGACCATACGCTCGTAGCCCCATACGTTCCTCTTCGTTACAGGGAGTGCAGTCCGCGGCTGGGACTGCATTGCCAACAAGGAGGAATAATGATCAAGAAGGTCGTCGCTGCTGCGGCTGCCACTGGTGGCCTGGTTCTCGCTGGTGCGGGTATGGCCGTCGCCGACGCTGGTGCCCAGGGTGCCGCCGTGAAGTCTCCCGGCGTGCTCTCGGGCAACGTCGTCCAGGTGCCCGTGCACGTGCCGGTGAACGTCTGCGGCAACACGGTCTCCGTGATCGGGCTGCTGAACCCCACCTTCGGCAACACCTGCGCCAACAGCTGACGTTGTTGTGCCTCACCCCGTGAGGGGCTGAGCCCATCGGCCTCGGAGTGCGCGCCATGCGCTCCGGGGCCGCTTGGGCATTCGGCGCGGGGGCACACCGCTCCTTCGCCTTTCCAGATGGTGCTTAGGCAACGTTCTAAGGCAGGGAAAGCTATGCGACAGGTCATGCGCAAGGGCCTGATCACCGCGGCCGCCGCGTCCGGCGTGCTCGCCGTCACCGGCGGCTACGCGCACGCCGACTCCGGTGCGAACGGCAGCGCGTCGAACTCGCCGGGCGTCGCGTCCGGCAACGCGGTCCAGGTCCCGGTGGACGTCCCGATCAACCTGTGCGGGAACACCGTCAACGTCATCGGGCTGCTCAACCCGGCGGTGGGCAACAGCTGCGCCAACACGTCGGACGACGACGGCGGCAGCGGGTCGCAGCACCCGTCCGGCGGCGGCTCGCAGGCCGGCGGACACACCAGTGACTCGCCGGGCGTCGGCTCGGGCAACCACGTGGAGGTACCGGTCGACGTCCCGGTCAACGCGTGCGGGAACTCGGTCAGCGTCGGCGGCGCCGGCAACGCGGGCTACGGCGACGACTGCGCGAACACCGACACGCCCCCCGGTGACCACGAGCAGCCCCCGACGGGACCGGAGCACCCGGGCAACCCGGGCACCCCCGGCCACCCCGGGACGCCGGGCCACCCGACGTCGCCGGACCGCACCGTGCCGGGCACCCCGGGCGCGCCGGGCACGGACACCCCCAACCAGCCGGGGACGCAGGCCGTCACCCAGCCCAAGGGCGAGTCCCAGCTCGCGATGACCGGCAGCTCGCTGCCGATCGGCGCGGTCATCCCGGTGGGCGCGGGCGCGCTGCTCGCGGGCGCGGTGCTCTACCGCCGCGCGAAGGCCGCGGTGTGACGGCAGCCTGAACCGCGTCGGCGGTACGAACGGAGCGGGCCCCGCATCGGCGGGGCCCGCTCCGTTTTCGGTCGCCGACCCGTCAGGTTCAGGTCACCATGTGGCCCGTAGCTGGCGGATGATCCGTCGGCGAAGGCGTACGCGGCGACTGCCGTCGCGGCGCAGGCTCAATCGGTCCAACTCCCAGTGTCCGTACTCTGCATGGTCTGTCAGCAGACGCGTCGCTTCCTTGCGGGAGACCCCGCGCGGCACGTACACGTCGACAAATTCGTATTCCGGCATCGCATCTATTGTGCGGGCAGTGGCCCGGTACGGATAGCGTCTGCACTATGTCTGATGCTGCGCAGCCCACCGCTGCCGAGGTACGCGCCGCCGCCGAGGCGGTCAAGGCTGCGCTCGACCGCCACCTGGCGGCTGTCGAGCGCAGGTCGGGAGAGGACGACCCGGCCGTCTACGAAGCGTTCAACGAACTGGCCGCCGCGGCCGAGGAGTACGACGAGCTCCTCTACGACCGCTACGACGAGGTCACCCCCTTCGAGATCCCCGGCGGCGAGGACGCGCTGCCCCCGTACACCGGGCCGGAGGAGCCGAACGCGCTGAGCGTGCTGATCCGACGCGACTACGCCGTGGTGGAACCGCAGCGACTGCTGGCCCAGGCGGGCCGGGTCGCCGACCTGGACGCCGACGCCGAGACCGGAGCGGGCAGCAGTGTGCACACCGCCCTGGGGGTGCTTTTCGGCGAGTTCGAGCCGGACGAGATCGCCTCGCGGCACAAGGAGTTCGGCCTGGAGGAGGGCGACTCCACACTCTGGGTGACGGCGTCCGACGATCCGCCGGAGCCGGGGGAGTGGCTGGAGTCCCCCTTCGACCAGGCGGACCCGCAGCGGGTCGTCTGCCGCTTCGACGTCAGCGCGGTCTTCGACGACGACCTGGACGATGTCACGGACGACCTGGACGAGGTGGGCCTCGAAGACGTCACGGACGTCGCCGACGCCACGGACGTGGAGACGCTGGAGGAAGCGGACCGCTAGCCACGCGTGCGAGGGCGACCTCCTGGACCGGCGGACCGGTACGGGAGGTCGCCCACCGCCGGCTAGGCCGCGGGTACCTGGGCGCGGACCAGGACCGGCAACCGGGTCGTACGCGGCTTCGCGGCCACCTCCGCGATGGCCCGCGCCAGCGCCGCGTCCGCCCCGTGCACGACCGACAGATGCCGCTCTCCGCGCCCGAACGCGGTGTACACCCAGGGCCGGCTGAGCGCCTGCGTGGCGTCCCCCGGCAGCACGACCACGGCGGCCGGCCACCGCAGCCCCACGGCCTGGTGCCCGGTCACCGCCCACCCGTGCCGCACCGCCCGCTCGACCTGGTCCTTCGGTACGAGGACGGGCTCGCCGTCGCACTCCAGGCGCAGCCCCTGCGGGTCGGCGCCGACGACCCGCCCCGGACGGATCCGGCCGGGCGCCGGGACATACACCACGAGGTCTCCCGGGTCGAAGCCCGCGAACCGCCCCGGACCCGGGTTCAGCCGCTCCTTGAGCGCCGCGTTCAACGCACGGGTGCCCGCCGCGCCGCCGTGCCCCGGAGTGATCACCTGCGTCCGGTCGGCCGGCACGCCGATCGCCCGCGGCACCGAGTCCGCGACGAGCTGCACGGTGCGGTGGATCGCCTCGGCGGCGTCCCGCACCGGCACGATCACGACCTCCTTGCCGGGCGCCTCCACCTGGTTGAGCTCGCCGATACCGATCCCGGAGACGAGCTCCCCGATCGGTCCGGGGTCCGGGGTGCGCGAGGCGACGCGCGGGCAGATCGCGGCGGCCAGGAGGTCCGCGAACACCCGGCCGGGCCCCGCCGACCACAGGGTGCCCGGGTCACCGCTGAGCACCAGCCCGCAGCCGTCCGCGAGCAGCTCGACGAGCATCGCGGCGCCCTCCACGTCCAGCTGCGGCGCGTCCAGGACGACCAGCAGATCCAGGGCGAACGCACCCTCCCCGTCCCGCGCGGGCCCCTCCGCCCCGGCCAGCAGCCCCGCGACGGTGGCCGTGGCGCTCTCCGGCGCGTCGGGCCCGAGCAGCTCCGCGGCACGCCGCCGCCCGTCCGCGCTGTGCGCCGCGACGCAGACCCGCAGACCGAGCCGGGCCGCGGCCGCCGCCGCGCCGATCGGCTCCGCACGGGCCGCTTCGCCGCCGGTGTGCAGCACGAGGCGGTGCCCGCCGATCGCCCGGATCAGCTCGGCCGTGCTGCCGCCCGCGGCGCCGGCGGCGTCCTCCCAGCCCTCGCCGAGCGGGCCGCCGTCCTTGGGCCCCGAGTTGATCACTCGGGCGATGCCGTCCGCGAGGCTCTCCTCGGCGAGCGCGTACCGCTCCAGGCCGACCAGGATCCGGACGGGCCGCTCGACCTCCTCCTCACCCTCCGCGGGCTCCGGAGCGGGGGTGTCGTCGAGCGCGTCCTGGAAGATCAGCGCGTCGCCCTCCGCGACGGCGCTCTGCACGGCCTCGTCCGGCTCGCTCACCCCGCGCTTGCCGAGCGCCTCGGTCAGCACCGCCAGGTCGAGGGCCGTGTGCCCGGCGACGGCGGCCTGTTCGAGCAGCCATACGGTGACGGCGCGGCCCCTGCGCTCGTCGTCCGGGGCGCAGTCGGCGCCGAGCAGCGCCCGCGCGAACCCGTCGGCCTGCTCCGGCCGCACACCGCCGACCCGCAGCAACTGCCAGGGGTCCGCCCGCAGTTGCTCGTCCGCTCCTCGCCCAGCGTCGCGGCGGCCGGGGCGGCCAGCGCGTCCGGCGCCCCGCCCTCGCCGAGCACGGCCCGCACCGCGGCCACGGCCTCGCCGTCGGGCCCCGCGTCGACGGCGGGCACCGGCTGCGGCCTGCGCACCGGCTCGGCCGTGACGACCCGGCGCGGCTCGGGCGCCGGCTCCGCGAACACGGTGGCGACCGGCTTCTCGCCGCTCTCCACGGCCCGCACGGCGGCCAGCAGGTCGGCGGCCGTGCCGCTCAGCTTCGCGCCGGCCTCGATCGGCCCTTCCTTGGCGGCCTTGCGCTGTGCGATCCGCTCCCGGAGCTCCGCTGCGCGGCCAGCTCGGCCTCGGCCTCCGACGGCTGGGGAGCGGCTTCCGCCGCCGCACCGGCACCGTCGGCGCTCTCCCCGGCCTCGTCAGCCTCGTCGCCCGGCGCGGCCGTGTCGTCGTGGGCAGCCGCTCCGGCCTCGCCGGAGGCGTCCGCCTTCGGGGTGGCGGGCGTCTCGTCCGGCCCGGCGTCGGGGCCGGCCCCGGACTCGTTCTCCGCGGCAGCGGACTCCGTACTCACAACGTGCTCCAGTCCTGATCGGGATAGCGGTGCACGGGCGCCGACACATCGTCGAGCGCCTGGCAGATCTCGTCAGGAAGACTAAGGGCCTCCACTGACAACGCCGCCGCGAGCTGCTGCGCGTTGCGCGCGCCGACGATCGGTGCGGCCACCCCCGGCCGGTCCCGCACCCAGGCGAGCGCGACCTGCAACGGAGTCACCGCGAGCCCGTCCGCCGCTATGGAGACGGCGTCCACGATGTGCCCGGCCGCCTCGTCCAGGTACGGCGCGACGAACGGCGCCATGTGGTCGGAGCCGCCCCGCGAGTCCGCGGGCGTGCCGCCGCGGTACTTGCCGGTGAGCACGCCGCGGCCCAGCGGCGACGACGGCAGCAGCCCGATCCCCAGGTCGAGCGCCGCGGGCAGCACCTCGCGCTCCACGCCGCGCTGCAACAGCGAGTACTCCATCTGCGTACTGGCCAGACGCGTGCGCACGCCCGGCGCCGCGAGCTGCCAGGTGCCCGCCTTCGCCAGCTGCCACCCGCAGAAGTTCGAGACACCGGCGTACCGCGCCCGCCCGCTGCTGACAGCGATGTCGAGGGCCTGCAACGTCTCGTCGAGGGGGGTCTGCGTGTCGTACGCGTGGACCTGCCACAGGTCGACGTAGTCGGTGCCGAGCCGGGCCAGCGACGCGTCGAGCGCGGAGAGCAGATGGCCGCGCGAGCCGTCGAAGCGCCGCTCGGGGTCGGGCACGCTGCCCGCCTTCGTGGAGATGACCAGATCGCGGCGGGGCACGAGCCCCTCGATGAGCCGGCCGAGCAGGTACTCCGACTCCCCGTCCCCGTACACGTCGGCCGTGTCGACGAGCGAGCCGCCCGCCTCCCAGAACGTCTTCAACAGGTCGGCGGCGTCGTGCTCGTCCGTGTCCCGGCCCCACGTGAGGGTGCCGAGCCCGATCCGGGACACGCGCAGGCCGGTGCGGCCGAGATGCCTCTGCTCCATGGGCGCTGAGATTACTGGCCCAAGGTCAGGATCGGAGCCCCTGTGGATATCTGTCGTCGGACCCGTCGCGCTAGGGTGCCCGGCGAGAGACATTACCGATGGGTAAACCAGCGGATCCGCACGGCGTTAAGGGGATGTGGTCAATGAAGCTCGGCATCAACCTCGGGTACTGGGGCCTGGGTATGGACACCGACAATCTGGCCGTCGCGAAGGAGGCCGACAAGCTCGGCTACGCGGTGTGCTGGGCGGCCGAGGCCTACGGATCCGACACGGTCACCGTGCTCTCCTTCGTGGCCGCGCAGACCGAACGCATCGACGTCGGCTCGGCCATCATGCAGATCCCGGCCCGCCAGCCCACGATGACGGCGATGACCGCCTCGACCCTGGACACGCTCTCCGGCGGCCGCTTCCGCCTCGGCCTCGGCGTCTCCGGGCCGCAGGTCTCCGAGGGCTGGTACGGCGTGAAGTTCGACAAGCCGCTGGCCCGCACCCGTGAATACGTCGACATCGTGCGCAAGGCGATGAGCCGCGAGCGGGTCTCCTACGAAGGCGCGCACTGGACCCTGCCGCTGCCCGACGGCCCCGGCAAGGCGCTCAAGCTGACCGTGCACCCCCAGCGCGAGCACATCCCGCTCTACATCGCCGCGATCGGCCCCAAGAACCTGGAGCAGACCGGCGAGATCGCCGACGGCGCCCTGCTGATCTTCCCGTCCGCCGAGCACCTGGAGGAGACGGCGATCTCGCACCTGCGCGCGGGACGCGAGAAGGCCGGCAAGACCATGGAGGGCTTCGACGTCTGCCCGACCGTGCCGATCGCCGTCGGCGACGACAAGGACGTGACCGCGCTCGCCGACGGCTTCCGCCCGTACACCGCGCTCTACGTGGGCGGCATGGGCAGCGCCAAGCAGAACTTCTACAACCAGCTCGCGCAGCGCATGGGCTACGAGAAGGAAGCCGCCGAGGTCCAGGGCAAGTACCTGTCCGGCGACAAGGACGGCGCCGCCGCGGCGATCCCGCACCAGCTCATCGACTCCACCACGCTGCTGGGTTCCGTGGACCGGATCGCCGACCGGATGCGGGCCTACGCCGCCGCCGGTGTCACCACCCTGACGCTGTCCCCGGCCGGTTTCACGCTGGACGAGCGCCTCGCCTCGCTGCGCGCGGGCGTGGAAGCCGTCGAGCGCGCCGGACTCGCGTAGCAGCGGGGGGATCAGAAGGACGTTTCAGCGGCCGTGGTGGGGGCTCGGGGGGTCTTCCCCGCCACGGCCGTCACGGAGCACAACGCGTCACCGCGCGCGTGGTTACGCCTCGGCTCCCCGCGGGAGGTCCTTCGTTCGGCCGAGTTGGCCCGCTCACCTGTTGCCCCGACCCGCACACCGCATTTGACTCGTTCTTTGCGGACGCGGAAGACCGCCCGGGGCAAGGAGGTACACCCACGATGCTGTCGGCCAAGAGCCTGTTCGAGGAGATCCTCGACGACGACGAGTCCTTTCGGCTGTTCTGTTCCATCGCCGCGGGCGGAGAGTCCCAGGGCGGCTGGGAGAACGCGCGGATCGCCGCGCTCGTCCCCGAGAGCGAGCGCGCCCTCGCCCCCAAGGTGGCGCGGCACGGCGCGGACGAGGACAAGCACGGGCGCATCTTCAACGCCCTGATGAAGAAGCGCGGCCTCGACCCGGTCCCCGTACCGGAGGAGGCGGACTACACGATGCTCCTGGAACGGCAGGGCATCGGGCTCACGCACGAGCGGCTGCGGCGCGAGGAGCCGCTCACCGTGCAGGACATCGTCACGTACCTGGCGCACAGCCGCGTGACCGAACAGCGCGCCTCCGAGCAGATGGAGCTGCTGCGCAAGCACTTCGCGCACCACCCCGACATCGGCCGCGCGGTGAAGATGATCTCGAACGACGAGGACAACCACCTCGCCTACTGTCACGAGGAACTGCTCCGCTTCGCCCGCGCGGGCCACGGCCGCGCGATCCAGCGCACCCTGCGCGCGTGCGCCCTCGCCGAGATCGCCGTCTACCGGGACGTCTCGCTCGCCGTCATGGACCACATGGGCCGCCTCCTGGGCTGGTCGAAGCCGAAGGCGGCCGTGCTCGCCGCCGGGATCCACGCCGTGTACGCGTACGAGCGGCTCGGCGGCTGGCGGCGGATGGTGTCCCTGACGATGCCGGAGCGCCGCGACGCCCTCGGCGGTCCGGCCACCACGTCCGTGGAGTTCGCGTGACCCGGGCGGCGGGGAGCCGCTAGAGCCAGCCGCGTCGCTTGAAGAGGCGGAACAGCAGCAGCTCCAGGGCGGCCATCAGCACGATCACGGCCGGGTACGACCAGACCCAGTGCAGCTCCGGAATGTGGTCGAAGTTCATGCCGTAGATGCCCGCGATCATCGTGGGCACGGCGGCCATCGCCGCCCACGCGGAGATCTTCCGCATGTCGTCGTTCTGCCGCACGCTCATCTGCGCCAGGTGCGCCGAGAGGATGTCCGACACCAGCCGGTCCAGGCTGTCCACGGACTCGTTGACCCGCGTCAGGTGGTCGTTCACGTCACGGAAGAAGGGCTTCGCGTCCTCGTTGACGAACGGCACGGACGCGAGCCCCCACGGGCCCACCCCGGACAGCCGCGCCAGCGGCATCGCCAACGGCCCGGTGGCGCGCCGGAATTCGAGGATCTGCCGCTTGAACGTGTAGATCCGCGACGCCGTGTCCCGCGAACCGCCGCCGTCCGGCGAGAAGACCTCCGCCTCCAGTTCCTCCAGGTCGGTCTGGAGCTCGTTCGCGACCTCCAGGTAGTGGTCGACGGTGGCGTCGGCGATCGCGTAGAAGACCGCCGTGGGGCCCTGCTTGAGGACCTCCGGATCCGCCTCGAGACGCTGCCGTACGGCCTTCAGGGGCGCGCCCTCGCCGTGCCGCACCGTCACCACGAACGAGTCGCCCAGGAAGAGCATCAGTTCGCCGGTGGACACCTTGTCGCTGCTCGGCTCGTACACGACCGGCTTGAGGACCACGAAGAGCGAGTCGTCGTAGACCTCCAGCTTCGGCCGCTGATGCGCCTTGAGCGCGTCCTCGACGGCCAGGGGGTGCAGCCCGAACTCCTGGCTGACCCGCTCGAACTCGTCCTCGGTGGCCTCGTGGAGCCCGATCCACACGAAGGCGTCGCCCGCCGCCCGTGCCGCGTCGAGGGCGTCGGAGAAGTCGTCGGGGCCCTCGGTCCGGCGGCCGTCCTGGTAGATGGCGCAGTCGACGATCATGAGAGGCATTCTTCCCAGGGGGTACGGGGGCCGCACTTCCGTATGCGCCTAGGCTGGCCCGTATGCCCACGCTCATCCTTGTCCGGCACGGACGGTCCACTGCCAACACCGCGGGTCTGCTCGCCGGGTGGACCCCCGGCGTGGCCCTCGACGAGCGCGGCGCCGCGCAGGCCGCGAGCCTGCCCGAGCGGCTGAAGGACGTGCCCCTCGCGGAGATCGTCACCAGCCCCCTGCAACGCTGTCAGGAGACCGTGGCGCCGCTGCTCGCCGCGCGGCCCGAGCTGACCGCGCACACCGACGACCGGATCGGCGAGTGCGACTACGGCGACTGGTCGGGCCGCAAGCTCGCCGAGCTCGCCGACGAGCCGCTCATGCAGGTTGTGCAGCAGCACCCGACGGCCGCCGCGTTCCCCGGCGGCGAGTCGATGCGGCAGATGCAGCACCGGGCCGCCGAGGCGGTACGTGAGTGGAACGCGCGCGTGGAGCGGGACCACGGCGCGGACGCCGCGTACGTCATGTGCTCGCACGGCGACATCATCAAGTCTCTGGTGGCGGACGCCATCGGGCTGCATCTGGACCTCTTTCAGCGCATCTCTGTAGAGCCGTGTTCCATCACGGCGATCCGTTACACGCGCCTGCGCCCCTTTCTCGTACGCCTCGGTGACACCGGAGACTTCGCGTCCCTGGCGCCGCGCGCGGAACCGGCGGGCCCGGACGCCCCCGTCGGGGGCGGCGCGGGCGCACCGTGATCGTCGGCCGCAGTAGGGTGAAGCACCGGTAAACCAGTCGATCCCCCGATCTCATGGAGACAGGACGTGTCCCGTCAGGTGTTCCTCTACGACCCTCCGGAGCGTTTCGTGGCCGGTACGGTCGGGCTCCCCGGGCGCCGCACCTTCTTCCTTCAGGCCACGGCAGGAGCCCGGGTCACCAGTGTGGCGCTGGAGAAGACACAGGTGGCCGCGCTCGCGGAGCGCATGGACGAGCTGCTCGACGAGGTCGTGCGGCGCAGCGGCGGCAGCGCTCCGGTGCCCGCCACCGCCCCGATGGAGATCTCCGACACGGCGCCCCTGGAGAGCCCCGTCGAGGAGGAGTTCCGCGTCGGCACGATGGCCCTCGCCTGGGACGGCGACGAGCAGCGCATGATCGTCGAGGCGCAGGCACTCGTCGAGCTGGACGCCGACACCGACGAAGACCTGGCCGAAGCCGAGGAAAGGCTTCTCCAGGACGAGGAGAACGGGCCGCCGATGCTGCGGGTCCGCCTCACCGGGCCGCAGGCCCGCGCCTTCGCCAAGCGGGCCCTTGACGTGGTGAACGCCGGCCGCCCGCCGTGCCCCCTGTGCAGTCTCCCGCTCGACCCGGAGGGACACGTATGTCCGCGCCAGAACGGATACCGGCGCGGCGCGTGAGCGACCGCGACGACCTCGCCCTCCTCGCACACGGGGAGCTGACGGTGCGGGGACAGATCCGTGAGGCCTCGAACGCCGTCCTGCTGTGCACCGTCACGCACGAGGGCCGTGAGGCGTCCTGCGTCTACAAGCCGGTGCGCGGCGAGCGCCCCCTGTGGGACTTCCCCGACGGCACGCTCGCCCAGCGCGAGGTCGCCGCGTACGAGGTCTCCGAGGCGCTCGGCTGGGGCCTCGTGCCGCCGACCGTGCTGCGTGACGGGCCGTACGGCGACGGCATGTGCCAGCTCTGGATCGACGGCCCGCGGGGCGAGAGCGAGGACGAGGGGGAGGCCGACGCCGGCGGCGACAAGCTGCTCGCGCTCGTCGACGGCGAGGAGCCCGGCGAGGGCTGGAAGGCGATCGGCTTCGCGGAGGTCGGCGAGGGGCGCACCGCGCTGCTCGTGCACGCCGACGACGCGCGGCTGCGGCGGCTCGCCGTGCTCGACGCGGTCATCAACAACGGCGACCGCAAGGGCGGGCATCTGCTCGTCGACGCCGAAGGGCACCTGTACGGCATCGACCACGGGGTCACGTTCAACGCCGAGGACAAACTGCGCACCCTGCTGTGGGGCTGGGCGGGGGAGCCGCTGACCGATGAGGCGCGCGCCGCCCTGGAGGCGCTGAGCGGGCGCCTGAGGGACGGCGAACCGCTGGCCGTGCGGCTCGGCGGGCTGATCACCACGGTCGAGCTGGAGGCCGTACGGGACCGGGTGGCGGCCCTGCTGAAGAGCGGCCGGCACCGGGAGCCGAGCGGCGAGTGGCCCGCGATCCCGTGGCCGCCGATCTGACCCGGTGGCGGCTCCGACCTGCGGTTCCGTGGCGCCCGGGGGCGGTTGTCAGCGGTCGGCGTTACGTTCGAGGGCATGACCAAGCTGATTGTCGAGGACCGGATCGACCGCCCGGTCAAGGACGTGTTCAACACCATCGTCAGTCCGGAGGGCCTGTCGAGCTTCTTCACCGCGGAGGCGTCCGCCCCGATGATCCCCGGCACGACCGTGACCTGGCGCTTCGGACATGTCGACGCCACGTTCGAGGTGCGGATCGGCGAGATCGAGACGGATCGGCTGATCTCCTGGAGCTGGCCCGGCGGCGACGTGGCGATCACGCTGGCGGACGCGGACGGGGCCACGCGGCTGACCATCACCGAGCAGCCGATGGGTGACGGTGTCGAGGGCGCGGCCCACGCCGTGGGCCAGACACAGGGCTGGACGTACTTCGTGTGCGGCCTGCGCGCCCATCTGCTGCACGGGATACGCCACTTCGGACTCTCGGACGCGATCCGCGCCACGGTGGAGGCCTAACCCGTGCGGCGCGGCGGCGCAAGAGGGCCTTGTCGGTCATCAGGCCTGGTCCGGTTCGTATACGGAAGCACCGTCCGGTTAGGCTCATGGCATGCATGCCTGGCCCGCTTCTGAGGTCCCCGCCCTTCCTGGCAAGGGCCGCGACCTTCGGATCCACGACACCGCGACCGGTGGGCTCGTCACCCTTGACCCCGGTCCCGTCGCCCGTATCTACGTCTGCGGCATCACTCCGTACGACGCGACCCATATGGGTCACGCGGCGACCTACAACGCGTTCGACCTCGTGCAGCGCGTGTGGCTCGACACCAAGCGGCAGGTTCACTACGTCCAGAACGTGACGGACGTCGACGATCCTCTGCTTGAGCGGGCCGTGCGCGACGGTATCGAGTGGGAGGGCCTCGCCGAGCGCGAGACCGCCCTGTTCCGCGAGGACATGACCGCCTTGCGGATGCTGCCGCCGCAGCACTACATAGGAGCCGTCGAGGCGATACCCGGCATCGTGCCGCTCGTCGAGCGGCTCCGTGACGCGGGTGCCGCCTACGAGCTCGAGGGCGACATCTACTTCTCCGTCGAGGCCGACCCGCACTTCGGGTCCGTCTCGAACCTCGACGCCGCGGCGATGCGGCTCCTGTCCGCCGAGCGGGGCGGCGACCCCGACCGGCCGGGCAAGAAGAACCCGCTCGACCCGATGCTGTGGATGGCCGCCCGCGACGGCGAGCCCAGCTGGGACGGCGGATCGCTCGGCCAGGGGCGCCCCGGCTGGCACATCGAGTGTGTCGCCATCGCCCTCGACCACCTCGGCATGGGCTTCGACGTCCAGGGCGGGGGCTCCGACCTGGCCTTCCCGCACCACGAGATGGGCGCCTCGCACGCGCAGGTGCTGACCGGCGAGTTCCCCATGGCCAAGGCGTACGTGCACGCCGGCATGGTCGCCCTCGACGGCGAGAAGATGTCCAAGTCCAAGGGCAACCTCGTCTTCGTGTCGGCGCTGCGCCGCGACGGGGTCGACCCGGCCGCGATCCGGCTCGCGCTCCTGGCCCACCACTACCGGGCCGACTGGGAGTGGACCGACCAGGTCCTGGAGGACGCCGTGGAGCGGCTCGGGCGCTGGCGCGCGGCGGTGTCCCGGCCCGACGGCCTCCCCGCCCAGGCGCTGGTCGAGGAGATCCGCGCGGCGCTGTCGAACGACCTGGACGCGCCCGCCGCGCTGGCCGCCGTCGACCGGTGGGCCGCGGCCCAGTCCGCCGACGGCGGTACGGACGAAGGGGCGCCGGGGGTGGTGTCCCGGGCGGTCGACGCGCTGCTCGGGGTGGCCCTGTAGTCCTGCTCCAGCTGCGAACAGCCCCTCCGGTGGGAGGAGTCGAGGTCGCGGGGCGCTGCCCCGGACCGGCTCCTCCCGCACCGGAGGGGCTTTTCCGTGCCTCTAGCCGTGTGCTCGTTTCTGCGCTAAACAACCGCTATGCAATCAGCATTGAGCACGCCTCGACGTCTCAGATCCCTGGTCGCCCTCACCGCACTCGGGCTGGCCGCCGCCCTCCTCGGGCCCGGCCACGCCGCTCAGGCCGACGACGGCACCGGCGCCCTCGGCGCCGTCACGGGATTCCACCCCGACGGATCCCGCTACACCTTCGACGCCGGGAGCGCCGAGGCCCGCGTCAGCTTCGTGTCCGGGGAGACCTTCCGGATCGAGGTGGCGCCGGACGGCGAGTTCACCGACCCGGCCGGGGACGACATCGTCCTGCCGCAGGGCACGCCGCCCGCCACCCGCTGGAAGGAGAAGGCCGACCGCTACGAGCTCAGCACCGACCGTGTCACCCTGCGGGCCTACAAGTCCCCGCTGCGCTTCGCCCTGTTCCGGGCCGACGGCACCCAGGTCTGGTCCGAGACCGCGCCCCTGAGCTGGTCCGCCGACAGCACCACCCAGACCCTCGGGCGCGGCGCCGACGAGCAGTTCTACGGCGTCGGCATGCAGAACGGGCGCGGCAACACCTCGCTGCGCGGCCAGACCGTCGAGGCCGAGGTCGACTACGACTGGGACGACGGGGGCCACCCCAACTCCGTCCCCTTCTACCTCTCCTCCGCCGGGTACGGCGTCTTCCGGAACACCTTCGCCCCGAACACGTACACCTTCGGCGAGCCCGTCACGGCCGCCGCCGAGGAGCGCCGCTTCGACGCCTACTACTTCGCGGGCAGCGGCCGGGACAGCGCCAAGGACGTCATCGGGCAGTACACGAAGCTGACCGGCAAGCCGTTCCTGCCGCCCGTCTACGGCCTGGAGATCGGCGACGCCGACTGCTATCTGCACAACGCCAACCGCGGCGAGCGGCACACCCTGGACGCGCTCAAGATTGCCGACCAGTACGTCGAGCACGACATGCCGCTGGGCTGGATGCTCGTCAACGACGGCTACGGCTGCGGCTACGAGGACCTCGCCGCGACGGCGAAGGGCCTCCAGGCGAACGGCGCACAGCTCGGTCTGTGGACCGAGGACGGCATCGACCGGATCGCCGACCAGGTGAAGGCGGGCCAGCGCGTCGCCAAACTCGACGTCGCCTGGGTCGGCGCCGGATACAAGTTCGCGCTCGACGGCTGCAAGGCCGCCTACCAGGGCATCGAGGAGAACTCCGACGCCCGCGGCTTCACCTGGGCCCCCGAGAGCTGGTCCGGCGCCCAGCGCTGCGGCGTGCAGTGGTCCGGCGACCAGTCCGGATCCTGGGAGTACATCCGCTGGCAGATCCCGACCTACGCGGGCGCGACCATGTCCGGGCTCGCCTACACGACCGGTGACGTGGACGGCATCTTCGGCGGCAGCCCCAAGACGTACGTACGCGATCTCCAGTGGAAGTCGCTGCTGCCGGTGACCATGACCATGGACGGATGGGCGGCGAGCGACAAGCAGCCGTTCCGGCAGGGCGAGCCGTACACCGGCATCAACCGTAAGTACCTCAAGCTGCACGAGTCGCTGCTGCCGTACCTGTACTCGTACGCGCACCAGGCCACGAAGACCGGGGTCGGCGCCGTGCGGCCGCTCGCGCTGGAGTACCCGGACGACCCGAAGGTCGCGACCGACGCCGCCAAGTACGAGTTCCTGACCGGCGAGGACTTCCTCGTCGCGCCGGTCTACAAGGACACCGCCGTACGCGACGGGATCTATCTGCCGAAGGGGACGTGGACCGACTACTGGACCGGGCGCGTGTACCAGGGGCCGACCACGATCGACGGATACAGCGCGCCGCTCGACACCCTGCCGCTGTTCGTCAAGGGCGGCGCCGCCGTCCCGATGTGGCCCGGCATCCGCTCGTACGCCGACCGGGACGCGGACTCGCCGCTCGCCTGGGACGTGTACCCGCAGGGAAGCTCGTCCTTCGAGCTGTACGAGGACGACGGCGTGACCCGCGCGCACCGCGACGGCGCCTACGCGACACAGCGCGCCGACGTCACCGCACCGCGGTCGGGCCCCGGCGACGTGCGCGTACGGGTCGGCGCGAGCGAAGGGACGTACCGGGGGAAGCAGAGCGCGCGGCCGTACGCGTTCACCGTGCACACCGGGGACGCGCCCTCTCAGGTCGAGCTCGACGGGCGGAAGATGGCGCGGCTGGACTCCAGGAGCGCGTACGACAAGGCCGGGAGCGGGTGGTTCTACGACCGGGACGAGCGGGGCGGCGTCGTCCTCGTGAAGACGGCGAAGCTGTCCACGGGCCGCGCCTTCACCCTCGACCTGCGGGACACCGCGGCCGTGGGCGGAGCCGTGCCGGGCGCCGACGCGACCGTCGCGGCCCCCGTCGGGCAGGAGCTCGGCGCGGGCGCGAGCGGCACGGTCGCCGTGGACGTCACCGCGGGCGGCCGGGACGCCACCGACGTGGCCGTCGCTCTCGACGCCCCCGAGGGCTGGCGCGTCGGCGACGCCGTGACGCTCGACCGGGTCCCCGCCGGCACCACGCGGCGCGTCGAGGTCGCCGTCACCCCGGCGGCCGGAGCCACCGCGGGAGAACAGGCGCTCACCGCGACCGCCCGCTACCGGGCGGCCGGTCAACAACGCACCGCCCAGGGGCACTTCGCCGTCTCCGTGATGCCGCCACCGCCCACCGGTGACGCCTGGGCGAGCGACCTGGTGTGGCTCAGGTCCACCAACGGCTACGGGCCCGCCGAGCGCGACCGCAGCAACGGCGAGTCGGGCGCCACCGACGGTCACACCCTCACCCTCGCCGGGAAGACGTACGCCAAGGGGATCGGCGTGCACGCCGACTCCGACATCGAGGTCTATCTCGGCGGGCGGTGCACGAAGCTGACCGCGGACGTCGGGATCGACGACGAGATCAACGGATACGGGGAGGTCGCCTTCTCCGTCGAGGCCGACGGCACGGT
Source organism: Streptomyces sp. Q6 (assembly GCF_036967205.1). Classification (NCBI taxonomy): domain Bacteria; kingdom Bacillati; phylum Actinomycetota; class Actinomycetes; order Kitasatosporales; family Streptomycetaceae; genus Streptomyces; species Streptomyces citrinus. Next base: position 1,648,892 of record NZ_CP146022.1, on the reverse strand, counting down.
GCTGTGGACCTCGCCGAAGGTGACCGGCGCCTCGGCGACCGTGCCGGTCGACGTCGACGTGTCGGGCGCGCGCCACGTCCGGCTCAAGGTGACCGACACGAACGGGTCGAAGACCGGGGACCACGGGGACTGGGCCGCCGCCAAGTTCACCTGTGCAGCCGGGAGTTGACGTGGAGCGGCGCCGGACGGGGTTCGTTCTCCCGTCCGGCGCCGCGGTCGGGTCACGTCAGCGGGTGATCGCCACGCCGACGATGAGACCGGGGTTGTTGGCGTTGTCGTAGAAGGCGATGACCTGCTGCCCGAAGGCGAACGCCTGCTGGACCATCTCGTGCGTCTCGTCGACCGGGTTCACCAGGACGCGCCAGGCGTTGTCCACGAACAGGTACAGCAGCTCGGCCTGGCCGGGGAGCGGCTGGACGTAGTCGAAGAAGTTCTGCGCGACGCCCGTGACCAGGGCCTGGGTCGAGATCTCCGGGACCTCGGTCTGCGGCACCTGGGACTGCTGCCCCTGCTGCTGGCCGCGCTGCTGGCCCATCTGGTGGAGCAGCTGCTGGAACGGCTGCTGCTGGCCCATCTGCTGGAGCTGCTGCTGAAGGTGCTGCGGGATCTGCTGCTGCCCGAACGGCTGCTGTTGCTGCTGTCCGAACTGCTGCTGTCCGAAGGGCTGTTGCTGCTGCTGGCCGAACTGCGGCGGCATCGTGCTCGGACCCTGGATGCCCTGCTGCTGACCCTGTTGCCCTTGCTGGCCCTGCTGCCCCTGCTGGGCGCTGCGCGGAATCGGCTGGAGGCCCTGCTGCTGCCCCTGTTGACCCTGCTGGCCCTGCTGCTGTCCGAAGGGCTGTTGCTGCTGTTGCTGACCGATCTGCGGGGTGGTGCTCATGCGGGTACCCCTTCTCGTCATAGCGTGGTCGTACGTCAGCCCGTGACCACCAGGCCGACGACTTCGTCGTCCGAGAACCAGACACGGATGTCGGGCCGTCCCCCCGCGAAAGCGGCGTGCACCGCTTGGCGGATCTCGGGGGACGGATGGTTCAGATTCCTCCAGGAGCCCGCCACGAACAGCCGCAGCCGCGGCGGGAGTTCGGGCGGATACGGGATCAGCTCGTCCCAGTACCGCTCGGCCTGGCCCGAGCCGACCGTGGAGGGCAGCAGGTTCGTGACCGCCGCCCTGAGGTCGGGCCGGTTGCCGATCCGCTGCGAAGCGGGCCGGCCGGGGGCGTCCTGCTGTGGTGAGCCGGTCGCCCGTAGCGCCTCGCGGGCCCGCTGCGACGTCATCGGGCGCTGGCCGCCGGCCTTGAGCATGCCTTGGAGCGCGGCCAGCGCGCCGACGACCACCGGGGAGGCGGACGAGGTGCCGGAGAAGGTGTCGGTGTACCAGGCGATCTCCTCGGCGCCGCCCTGGAGATCTCCGGGCCCGTTCCAGGAGCCGCCGGTCGTCGTGACCTCACGGCCCCAGCCCTGGGCGTCGAGCCGCGCCCCGTAGTTGGAGAACGCGAGCCGCGAGCGGTCCGGGCCGTGGTCGCGGCCGTGCGTGCCCGGCGGCGGCGCCCCCGCCCCCACCAGGACCGCGCCGGAGGAGCGGTTCGACGGGTTGAACGGGTTGTGCCACCAGGCCGGGAACTCGTCCGGACGGCGCTCGTACACCGCGTCGTCGAGCGACTCGGCGCCGTTGCCCGCCGCGGCGACCACCACGATGCCCTTCGCCGTCGCGTACTTGATGGCCGCGAAGTCGTCCGGCCACCACTCCAGGGCGATGTAGCCGCGCTGGTCGTCACGTGGTTCGAAGTCGAACCGCGGCCCGGGGCGGTGCAGTTCGACCAGGACGATGTCGCCCGGGTTCAGCCGCTCGGCCGCCGCGTGGATCGCCGCGGCCGTGCCCACGCCCTGGAACGACGCCGCCGCCGTCACGGCCTCCGGGACGATCCCGGTGATCCCGCGTTCGTTGCGGTCACCGCCGATCACGCCGAGCACGGCCGTGCCGTGGTTGCGCCACGCCACATCGGAGATCGGCGTGCCGACCACGACGCCGGCGAGCTTCGCCGACAGGTCCTCGTGGCCGAGCTGCCAGGCGCCCTCGACGTCGATCACCGTGACGCCCTCGCCGCTGCCACCGAGCCGCTGCCACGCCCACTGCGCGTCGATGCCCTCGGGCGCCGGGCCCAGGTACCGCTGCCTGCCGGTGAAGTCGGGCGTGGCGGCCGCCTTCTCCTTCATCCGCCGCGCCTCTTCGAACTCGGCGGCCGAACCGGCCGGTACCGCGCCCGGCTTCACGTACGCCGTGTCGATCTCCGGCAGCGCCGCGATCCTGGACCGCAGCTCCTGGGCGCGGTCGGCGCCGCCGCGCACCCGGTAGAAGAGCGCCAGATCGGGGATGTCGGCCCCGGCCTGAGCCGCCTCGGTGATGCCCTGCAACCGCTCCTCGTTGCCGAACAGCGGCTCCAGGGCGAGCTGTTCGTCGCCGAGGAACATGTTCAGCGCCGACACGTCGGCGCCCGCGGCCGAGCTGACTCCGTCCGGCTGGGCGCGCAGCCGGGCCTCCGGCCGCGCCACGACGATCAGTTCCTCTTCCGCTCCCTGGTAGGCGAAACCGGTTCCGTCCGGTCCTGGACCCGCGGTTCCCGGGCCCCGCGCCGGTTCCGCGTGTTGGTCGGTCATCGGTCCACAGCTCCCCTCGCCCTAGCTGGTCGTTCGGGTGTGTCCGTGCTGTGTCGCGTGCGTCGGGGCACACCCTGCTACGGCCTGGCCCGCCCGTCCAGCCCTCGTTCCCCAAGTGCGTTTGAAATCAAGTTGAACGGGGAACCCCCTGCAATCCGTCCGGAAACCGATGTCACGCCGCAAACCGGCCAAAGCCTGCGGAGAGATGGGTCATGTGGTGGGGTATGAGCGTCTGTTGACCCTTCGGCCGGGCGGCACGGACGCCGCTCCGGCCCTTTGCGGAAGGACGCTCCATGCACCGTTCCTTCGCACGAAGAAGCTTCATGGCCGCCGGAGCGGCCGGCTTCCTGGGACGTGCCGCGGGCACCGCCCGGGCGGCCGATTCCCCCACGGCGGCGGGGAGCGGGCCCACCCGCTTCCCGCTGCCGAACGGATTCCGGCCCGAGGGCATCGCCATCGGCACCTCCCCGTACGCGTACTTCGGCTCGCTCGCCGGCGGTGACCTGTACCGCGCCTCCCTGGCCACAGGGCGCGGCACCCTCGTCCCGACCGGCCTGGGAGAGGCGCACCCGACCGCCGGACTCAAGATCGACGACTACGGCCGGCTGTACCTCGCGGGCGCCACCAGCCGTGAGATCCGCGTCGCGTCGGCCCACGACGGCCGGATCGAGAAGACGTACGTCGTCGGCTCCGACGGCACCATGGTGAACGACGTGGTCCTCACGCCCGGCGCCGCGTGGTTCACCGACTCGTACAAGCCGCAGCTGTACGGGCTCGGGCTCGGCCGACACGGAGAGCCCGGGACGGTGCGGACCCTGCCGCTCACGGGGGAGTGGGAGCAGGGCCCCGACTTCACGGCGAACGGCATCGCGCGGACCCCCGACGGGCGGGCCCTCATCGTCGTCAACACCGTGGCGGGCGGCGGGAGCCTGATGCGCGTCGACCCGCGCACGGGCGCGGCGCGCGCCATCGACCTCGGCGGGGCGACCGTGCCGAACGGGGACGGGATCCTGCTCCTCGGCCGGATGCTGTACGTGGCACAGCAGTGGCAGAACGCCATCGACGTGTTCCGGCTCGACGCGGCGGGCACGCGCGGGGTCGCCGTCGCCCGGATCACGGACCCGCGGTTCCGGATCCCGACGACCATCGCCGCGTACGGGCGGCGGCTCTATCTGCCGAACGCCCGCTTCGACGTGGAGGTGCCCACCCCGGACACCGACTACGACGTGATCGCGGTCGACCAGGTGTGACCCGAGGGTGCGCGAAGGGCCGGGACCCGTACGGGTCCCGGCCCTTCCTCGTCACTCCTCGGTCGTCTCGTCGCCCTCCGGCCGTGGCGGTTTCGGCGGACGGGTACGACCGCCCGGATTGTCCCGCAGGTACGTCGAGGACTCACCGCCGTCCGTCGCGTGTCCGCTCTGCGGCGAGCTGGGATCGTGGCGGCGCAGATAGCGCTCGAACTCGCGGGCGATCGCCTCGCCGGACGCCTCCGGCAGCTCCGCGGTGTCGCGCGCCTCCTCCAGCGTCTGGACGTACTCGGCGACCTCGCTGTCCTCCGCCGCCAGCTCGTCCACCCCGCGCTGCCAGGCCCGCGCGTCCTCGGGCAGCTCGCCCAGCGGGATGCGCAGGTCGATCAGGTCCTCCAGGCGGTTGAGCAGCGCCAGCGTCGCCTTCGGGTTCGGCGGCTGCGACACGTAGTGCGGCACCGCCGCCCACAGCGACACAGCGGGCAGCCCCGCGTGCGTGCACGCCTCCTGGAGGATGCCGACGATGCCCGTCGGACCCTCGTACTTGGTCTCCTCCAGGTCCATGCGCGTGGCCAGGTCGGCGTCGGACGTGACCCCGCTCACCGGCACCGGGCGGGTGTGCGGGGTGTCACCGAGCAGCGCGCCCAGGATGACGACCAGCTCCACACCCAGCTCGTGCGCGAAGCCCAGGATCTCGTTGCAGAACGACCGCCAGCGCATGGACGGTTCGATGCCGCGGACCAGCACCAGGTCACGCGGCTTGTCGCCGCCGACGCGGACCACGGACAGCCTGGTCGTCGGCCAGGTGATCTTGCGCACGCCGTCTTCCAGGAAGACCGTGGGCCGGTTGACCTGGAAGTCGTAGTAGTCCTCGGCGTCGAGCGCCGCGAACACCTCGCCCTTCCACTCCTTGTCGAGATGCGCGACCGCGGTGGAGGCGGCGTCGCCGGCATCGTTCCAGCCCTCGAACGCGGCCACCATGACCGGGTCGACCAGCTCGGGAACCCCCTCGAGCTCGATCACCCAGTGCCTCCTTCCGACGTGCCCTCGCGTACCTGCCCACCTTACGGCGTCCGCGGGGGCCCTCCGCAGCCCCCTGGAACCCGGGGGCTGACCGGACACTGCCCCGAGTCGACGGCTCGCACTCCACCGGGGCCGCGGAGTTCACAAGGTCGAGCGCAGCCACTGCTCCACGCTCGCGATGTGCACGGTCGCCCACGAGCGGGCCGCCTCCGCGTCCCCGTCGCGCAGCGCCGCGAGGATCGCGCGGTGCTCGCGCAGGGTGCGGCCGACCGCGTCCTCCTGGGTCAGCCCGCGCCAGATGCGGGCCCGCGTGGTCGGCCCGGACAGGCCGTCGAGGAGGGAGCACAGGACCGAGTTGCCGCAGGCCCTGACGATGCCGCGGTGGAAGTCGAGGTCCGCGGCGACCAGCTCCTCGACCGACGGCTCGGGGCCCAGGTCGTCGAGCTGGGCGGTGAGCTCGTCGAGCTGCGCCGCCTCGATATGGGTGGCGGCCAGCGCCGTCGCGGCGGGCTCCAGGATGCGGCGTACGGCGAGGAACTCCAGGACCGTGTCGTCGCGGTGGAAGTCGACGACGAAGCTGAGCGCCTCGAGCAGCAGCTGCGGGTCGAGACTGGTGACGTACGTGCCGTCGCCCTGCCGTACGTCGAGGATGCGGATCAGCGACAGCGCGCGCACCGCCTCCCGCAGCGAGTTGCGGGACAGGCCGAGATCGGCGGCGAGCTCGGTCTCCTTGGGGAGCCGGTCGCCGGGGCGAAGGGCGCCCGAGACGATCATGCCCTTGATCTTCTCGATGGCTTCGTCGGTGACGGCCATGGCAGCCCCCTCTGCTCGTACCCGGAGGGCCCATACCTCCGATGTCTCGGACCATTATGGGCGTACGGGTGGTGCGGGGGCTGCCGGGTGGGGGCCTTCGGCGGGACGCTCAGCCCCGCGTTGGACGCCCACGCGTTCCTCGCCCTCCAGGACGAGGAACGCCACCAGGTCGTGGTGGGCGTGGGCCGGGCCCTCGGCGCCGGGCGGCAGCAGCATGGTGGAGAACGTGAAGCTGCCCGCCGGGACGGTGCGGCTGTCGCTCTCGTGGCCTCGCGAAGGTCGACGAGGTGTGCGCCGAACGCCTCGACGACGAAAGCCGGACGCTCGCCGGGCTCTCCCTGTCCGAGCGCCGCCAACTCGCCCGCCTGCTCGGCAAGTTGGAGCACTCGATCGTGGACTCGGACGACCTGGAGGACTGACCCGTGCTCAGGCCCACAGCGAACTGGGCGCCTCCCGCCGCACCACCGGCGCGATCTCCTCCGCGAACCGTTGCAGCGTCTCCACCTGCTCGCTCGTGCCCTGCCCGAACGCGTCCACCGTCACCGATTGCAGATCGTGCCGGTACACCTCGTGGTAGCCGAGGATCTTGTCGATGATCTGCTGCGGCGAGCCGATGAGCTGCGGCCCGTCCGCGATGGCGTCCTCGATCGTGCGGAACGGCGTGTTGTACCCCGCCTTGCCCGCCAGGTGCGGCTTGAAGGACTGCGCGACCTTCGCCTCGTACAGCTCCCGGTAGCGGGCGACGGCCTGCTCGTGCGTGTCCGCGATCAGCAGCCCGCCCGACCCCGCCGCGACATGCGCCTTCGCCGGATCGTGCCCGTACGCCTCGAACCGCTCCCGGTAGTGGTCGATGAGCTTCGCGTACGCGGCCCGCGGCTGGATCGCGTTCGCGGTGAACAGCGGATCGCCGTGCCGTGCGGCCAGTTCGGGGGAGTTGAGCGAGGTCGCCGAGCCGTGCCAGACGCGGGGGAGGCCCGCGTACGGACGCGGCACCGTCGTCACCCCCTTCAGCGCGGGCCGGAACTCCCCGTCCCAGTCCACCCCCTCCTCCGTCCACAGCCGGCGCAGCAGCTCGTACTTCTCCTCCTGGAGATCCCACTGCCGCGCCTCGTCGAGCCCGAACAGATCGAAGTGACCCGCCTCGGCGCCCTTGCCGATCACCAACTCGATCCGGCCGCGCGAGAGTTGGTCGAGCGTCGCGTAGTCCTCGGCGACCCGCACCGGGTCGAGGATCGCGACGACGGTGACGCCCGTGAGCAGTTTGATACGGGTCGTGCGGGCGGCCAGCGCGCCGAGCACCACCGTCGGGCTCGACGACAGGAACGCCCCGGCGTGCCGCTCGCCCACCGCGTAGGCGTCGTAGCCGAGCTCCTCCGCCGCGACCCCCACGTCGACGACCTGCGCCAACCGGTCCGCGGCGGTGGGTAGTTCACCGGTCAGCGGGTGCGGCGCGTGGCCGATGATCGACAGGACCTGGAACCTCACGCCGCCACCTCCGTCAGGCCCAGGTGCCCCCGCAGCGTCCGTGTCTCGTACGCCTCCGGGAGCAGCCCGCGCCGGACCAGCTCGGGCACGGCCCGGTCCACGAGCGCGTACACGTCCTGCGGTACGGCGACGGGCCGGATCCGGAAGCCGTCGGCGCCGCCCTCGCGGTGCCACTCCTCCAGCCGGTCGGCGAGCCCCTCGGGGGTGCCGGTGAACAGCGCGGCGTCGGACTCGAACGCGCCCAGCGCGGCCCGCCGTTCCTCCGCCTCGGCGGCTGTCGGGGCGAGCAGCACGTTCAGATCGGCGAGCACCTTGAGGCCGCGCCCCTCCTCGGCCGCCAGGGCGTCCACCTCGGAGCGGATGCGGCGCAGCCCCGGTACGTCGAACGGCGTGACCAGGACGACGTCGGCGCGCCGGGCCGCGAACCGGTACGGCACGGTGTCGTGCGCGAGCGAGATCAGCGGCGGCCTGCCCTGCGGCGCGGCCCCCGAACTGTCCCACTCCCGCGCGACCCGGCCGGTGAACTCCGCTGCCCGCTCGAAGAGCTCGGCCACCAGCGCGTCGCCCTCCGGCGTGCCGAGCACCTTCAGGATCCGGTCGTGCTCGACGTCGTCCGCGGCGATCCGCGGCCGCACTCCGGCCCGGCCGCCACTGACCAGATCGAGCGTCGCGTAGCGGGCCGCGTACCCGGCGGGCTGCCCGAGCACGGGACCGAGCGGGACGAGCCCGATGCGCGTCGTCTCCCGCGCGGCGAGCGTGAGCAGCACGGTCGAGTCGAGCCGGCCGGGCCCGTCCTCCACGCTCACGAACGCGATCCGGGCCGCCTCCGCGCGGCGCACGAGACGGACGAAGTCGTCGGGGCCAAGGCTCGGATCGCCCGTGAGCGCGAGCCCGAGAAGGAAGGGGTTCTGAGGCATGACCCCACCTTCACCTGCGGACATTGCGGGCGTATGTACGCGGCATGGCAGCGCCCACGAACAGCCCTGAGGGGCGGCTCCCCCCGTGGGAGCCGCCCCTCATGTCCGAGACAGGCAACGGCGGTTACTTCTTGTCGAGCACGTCCTGCACCTTGCCGCGCACGTCGTCCGAGGCGAGGCCGCGGATCGTCAGCGTCGTACGGCGGCGCAGCACGTCGTCCGTCGTCTCGGCCCACTCGTGGTCGCGCGCGTAGACGACCTGAGCCATGATCTCCGGCGCGTCCGGGTGGATCCGCTCGCCGAGCTCCGGGTTCTCGTTGGCGAGCCGCGCGATGTCGAAGGCCAGCGAGCCGTAGTGCGTCGCCAGGTGCTTCGCCGTGTCGGCGGCCATCCGCGGGCCCGGCGCCGGGTTGTCGACGAGGAGGCGGTGCGCGACGGCACGCGGGTTGGCGACGCCGGGCAGCGGCAGCCGCTTCGGCAGCTCCTTGATCGGCTCGAAGTCGTCACCGAGCGGGTGGCCCGGCAGCGACTCCAGCTTCTGCATGACCGTACGGCCGATGTGCCGGAAGGTCGTCCACTTGCCGCCCGCGACGGACAGCATGCCGCCACGGCCCTCGGTGACCACCGTCTCGCGCTTGGCCTTCGACGTGTCGCCGGGGCCGCCGGGCAGCACCCGCAGGCCGGCGAACGCGTACGTCATCAGCTCCCGCTTCAGCTGCTGGTCCCGTACGGAGAAGGCCGCCTCGTCGAGGATCTGCTCGATGTCCTTCTCGGTCACCGACACGTCCGCCGGGTCGCCCTCGTACTCCTCGTCGGTCGTGCCGAGCAGGAGCATGTCCTCCCAGGGCAGGGCGAACGTGATGCGGTACTTGTCGATCGGCGTCGCGAGCGCGGCCTTCCACGGCGAGGTCCGCTTCATGACCAGGTGCGCGCCCTTGGACAGACGGATGGAGGGCGCCGCGTTCGGGTCCTCCAGCTTGCGCAGGTGGTCGACCCACGGCCCGGTCGCGTTCAGCACGAGCCGCGCGTTCACACCGAACTCCTCGCCGCTGGTGCGGTCCTTGAGCTCGGCGCCCGTGACCCGGCCCCGCGTGAAGCGCAGGCCGGTGACCTCGGCGTGGTTGAGCACCACGGCGCCCGCGTCGACGGCCGCGCGGACGGTCATCAGCGCCATGCGCGCGTCGTTCATCTGGTCGTCGCCGTACACGGCCACGGCCTTGAGGCCCTCGGTCCGCAGCTCGGGCACGTCCTGCTGCGCCTTGCCGGGGGAGAGCAGGTGCCCGACCCCGTCACCGAACGCGGACAGCGCGCTGTACGCGAAGACGCCCGCGCCCAGCTTGGCCGCGCCGTGCGGGCCGCCCTTGTAGACGGGCAGGTAGAAGGTGAGCGGGTTGGCGAGGTGCGGTGCCACGTTGCGCGACACCGCACGCCGCTCGAAGTGGTTCTCCGCGACCAGCTTCACCGCGCCGGTCTGCAAGTAGCGCAGACCGCCGTGGAGCAGCTTGGAGGACGCGGAGGAGGTGGCGCCGGCGAAGTCGCCGGCGTCCACCAGCGCCACCCTGAGACCGGACTGCGCGGCGTGCCAGGCAGTGGAGATGCCCAGGATGCCGCCGCCGATGACCAGGAGGTCGTACGTCGCCTTGGAAAGCTGCTCGCGGGTCTCGGCGCGGCTCGGGTTGGAGCCGCCGGCCGGGTGCGTTCCGAGGGCAGGCACGGTCTGGAGGGTGGGGGTACTCATCTGGGGTCTTACTCCTCGACAGAGCTGTCTTCGAGCCAGCCCATGGACCGCTCCACGGCCTTGAGCCAGCTCTTGTACTCACGGTCGCGGGTGGCCGCGTCCATGCGGGGGGTCCACTCCGCGGCCCGCCGCCAGTTGGCGCGCAGGTCATCGGTGTTGGACCAGAAGCCGACGGCGAGACCGGCGGCGTAAGCGGCGCCGAGGCAGGTCGTCTCGGCGACCATCGGACGCACCACGGGCGCGTCCAGGAAGTCCGAGAGGGTCTGCATCAGCAGGTTGTTGGAGGTCATGCCGCCGTCGACCTTGAGCGCGGTCAGCTCGACGCCGGAGTCCTTCGTCATGGCGTCGGTGATCTCGCGGGTCTGCCAGGCGGTGGCCTCCAGGACGGCGCGCGCGATGTGCGCCTTGGTGACATAGCGGGTCAGACCCGCGATGACACCGCGCGCGTCCGAGCGCCAGTACGGGGCGAACAGGCCGGAGAAGGCGGGCACGAAGTACGCGCCGCCGTTGTCCTCGACGCTGGAGGCCAGCGTCTCGATCTCGGCGGCCGACTTGATCAGGCCCATCTGGTCGCGCATCCACTGCACCAGGGAGCCCGTGACGGCGATCGAGCCCTCGAGCGCGTAGACCGGCTTCTGGTCGCCGATCTGGTAGCCCACCGTGGTCAGCAGCCCGGAGTACGAGTTGATGGCCTTGTCACCGGTGTTCATCAGCATGAAGGTGCCGGTGCCGTACGTGGACTTGGCCTCGCCCTCCGCGAAGCAGGTCTGGCCGAACAGGGCCGCCTGCTGGTCGCCGAGCGCCGACGCGACGGGGATGCCGCCGAGCACGTCGCCGAGCTTGCCGCCGGTGACCTCGCCGTAGACCTCGGCGGAGGAACGGATCTCGGGAAGCATGTTCATCGGCACGCCGATGGAGGAGCAGATGCGCTCGTCCCACTGCATCTCGTGCAGGTTCATCAGCATGGTGCGCGAGGCGTTGGTGACGTCGGTGACGTGCCTGCCGCCGTTGACACCGCCCGTCAGGTTCCAGATGACCCAACTGTCCATCGTGCCGAAGAGGATGTCGCCCGCCTCGGCGCGCTCGCGCAGCCCCTCGACGTTGTCGAGCAGCCAGCGGGCCTTGGGCCCGGCGAAGTACGAGGCCAGCGGGAGGCCGGTCTCGCGGCGGAAGCGGTCCTGGCCGACGTTGCGGCCGAGCTCCTTGCACAGGGCGTCGGTGCGGGTGTCCTGCCAGACGATGGCGTTGTGGACGGGCTCACCGGTGTTCTTGTCCCAGAGCAGCGTCGTCTCGCGCTGGTTGGTGATGCCGATGGCCTTGATGTCGTCGCGGGTGATGCCGGCCTTGGTGATGGCCCCGGCGACGACCTCCTGGACGTTCGTCCAGATCTCGTTCGCGTCGTGCTCGACCCAGCCCGGCTTCGGGAAGATCTGCTCGTGTTCCTTCTGGTCGACCGAGACGATCCGGCCGTCCTTGTCGAACACGATGCAGCGGCTGGACGTGGTGCCCTGGTCGATCGCCGCGATGAAGGGTCCTGCGGTGTGTGCGTCGGTCACGGTGTGCTCCTCGTGGTGCGTGGTCGGTTCGCGGTCTCGTCGCTGTCTGTGGCTGTCTGTCGCTGTCGTGTCGCTCAGAACAGCTTGTAGATGCAGCCGGCGAGGGCGCCGCCGATGAGCGGTCCCGCCACCGGAATCCACGCGTACGACCAGTCCGAACCACCCTTGTTGGGCAGCGGGAGCAGCGAGTGGACGATGCGGGGGCCGAGGTCACGGACCGGGTTGATCGCGTAACCGGTCGGGCCGCCGAGCGAGAGGCCGATGCCGACGACGACGAGCGCGGTGATCAGGGCGCCGAGCGTGCCCAGGCCGTTGCCGCCGTCGTTCAGGCCCTGCGTGAGGATCGCCAGGACGAGCACGATCGTGGCGATGATCTCCGTGACGAGGTTCTGCACCGCGTTGCGGATCTCCGGGCCGGTGGAGAAGATGCCGAGCACCGGACCGGCCTTGGGCGCGGCCTTGGGGTCGACCATGCCCTCCTCACCGTTGCCCGTGTGGGCCTTGAGGACGTCCTCGTCCGTGAGGTGGGCGTGGAACTGCCCGTAGTAGACCAGCCACACCAGCACCGCGCCGATCATGGCACCGAGGAGCTGGGAGGCCAGGTAGAGCGGTACGTCGCTCCACTTGGTGCCGCCCTCGATGGCGAGGCCGATGGTGACCGCCGGGTTGAGGTGGGCGCCGGAGACGCCGCCCGCCAGGTAGGCACCGGTCAGGACCGCGAAACCCCACCCGAAGGTGATGGCGAGCCAGCCGGCGTTCTGCGCCTTTGAGCGCTTGAGCGTGACGGCGGCGCAGACGCCACCGCCCAGCAGGATGAGTACGGCGGTACCTATGGTCTCGCCGAGGAAGATGTCGTGGCTGGACACCCGCGACTCCTTTGTCCTTCGTCCAGGGGAAAACCCGAGTACGAACCTCCGGGTCCCTTTCCGGTGGTCCGAGCCCCCACAGGAGGGGCGGGTCGCGGCCTGGCCTGTCCACACTCTAGCGCGTATTGCCGGTAGGTGTTCGACAATGCCGACCGATGGACGCGAGTCTCGCTCTGCGGTTACTCGCTCGTCAAGGGTTGTGTTATCGAAAGCACGATCGTTATTGATCGTTTCCGGCTATCACCTGTCGCACGTTCCGACGGGCGTCCCCCGATGGTCGCGCGGAAAGGTGCAAGCTGCACCTTGAACGGCGAAAAGCCCCGCTCGGAAGCGGGGCTCGGGAGTCGAAGGGAGGGTGCGCGCGGGTCAGAACCTGCTGGCGCCCAGGTCACGGGAGACCGCGCGGGCGCAGTCCCGTACGGCCGCGATGAGTTCGGGGCGCAGCTCGCCCTCCTTGGTGCACACCCGCTCCACGGCGCCGGTCACGCCGACGGCGCCCACCGGCATCCGGTGCCGGTCGTGGATCGGGGCCGCGACGGAGGCCACGCCCTCCCAGGTCTCCTCGACATCGGCGGCGTACCCGCGCGCGCGGGTCAGATCGAGCACCGACTCGAAGTCCGCGATGTCACACACCGTTCGCGCCGTGAACTCCTTGCGCTCGGCCTCCACCACCTCGCTGTGCGCGACCGGGTCGTACGCCGTGATCACCTTGCCGAGCGCGGTCGAGTGCAGCGGCTGCATCGCCCCCACCTCCAGGACCTGCCGGCTGTCGTCGGGCCGGAAGACGTGATGCACGATCAGTACGCCCTGCTGGTGCAGGACGCCGAGGTAGACGGCCTCGCCGCTGGAGCGCGCCAGGTCGTCGGTCCACACGAGCGCCCGCGCGCGCAGCTCGTGCACGTCGAGGTAGCTGTTGCCCAGGCGCAGCAGCTCCGCGCCCAGCTGGTAGCGCCCCGACGGTCCGTCCTGCTCCACGAACCCCTCGGCCTGCAACGTGCGCAGGATGCCGTGGGCCGTGCCCTTGGCGAGGCCCAGGGCGGAGGCGATGTCGGAGAGGCCGAGCCGCCGCTCACCGCCCGCGAGGAGCCGGAGCATCGCCGCGGCCCGTTCGAGCGACTGGATGTTGCGTGCCATCGCAGTCCCTTCCTCCCTCGGTTCTCTCACCGTCGCTTCTCACCGTGCAACGTTCGGCAATGACGAACAGTATCGGTCGTTGCCGACCTCCTGCGAGCGCGGCGTGCGCCAATATTTCCACCCGTTTCGTTTCGCCCACACCACATGCACGCCCCGGCCACGGTTCGTCCCCGCCGTTCCGGCCCGTGGACGCCCGCGCGACGGGGTGGGGGTCCCCGTTACCCTGACCGGGTGCGCCTCCAGCAGTGGAGCCGTAAAGCCGACAGCCGTCGCACCTCAGGGAGCACTTTCATGGCCTCGTTGCCAACGCCCGCATCCGATTCCCGCGCCCGTGTGGACGCCCTCCGCGAAGCCCTCGCCACCCGTGTCGTGGTGGCCGACGGCGCGATGGGAACCATGCTCCAGGCGCAGGACCCCACTCTTGAGGACTTCCAGAACCTCGAGGGCTGCAACGAGATCCTGAACGTCACCCGGCCCGACATCGTGCGCTCGGTGCACGAGGAGTACTTCGCCGTCGGCGTGGACTGCGTCGAGACGAACACGTTCGGCTCGAACTTCACCGCCGCGAGCGAGTACGAGATCGCCGACCGGGTCGTGGAGCTGTCCGAGGCCGGCGCCCGGATCGCCCGCGAGGTCGCCGACGAGTTCACCGCGAGGACCGGGCGGCAGCGCTGGGTGCTCGGCTCCATCGGCCCCGGCACCAAGCTGCCCTCGCTCGGCCACATCGACTACGCCACGATCCGCGACGGCTACCAGCAGAACGCCGAGGGCCTCCTCGCCGGCGGCGCCGACGCGCTCATCGTCGAGACCAGCCAGGACCTGCTCCAGACCAAGTCGTCCCTGATCGGCGCCCGCCGCGCGATGGACGCCCTCGGCGTCTCGGTCCCGCTGATCTGCTCCCTCGCCTTCGAGACCACCGGCGTGATGCTGCTCGGCTCCGAGATCGGCGCGGCGCTGACCGCCCTGGAGCCGCTCGGCATCGACCTGATCGGTCTGAACTGCTCGACGGGCCCCGCCGAGATGAGCGAGCACCTGCGCTACCTCGCGCAGCACTCCACGACGCCGCTGATGTGCATGCCGAACGCCGGTCTGCCGATCCTGGGCAAGGACGGCGCGCACTTCCCGCTGACCCCGCCGGAGATGGCGGACGCGCAGGAGAACTTCATCAACAGCTACGGCCTCCAGCTGGTCGGCGGCTGCTGCGGCTCCACCCCCGAGCACCTGCGCCAGGTCGTCGAGCGGGTCCGCGAGATGACCCCGCCGGCCCGCGACCCGCGCCCCGAGCCCGGCGCCGCCTCCCTGTACCAGACCGTCCCGTTCCGCCAGGACACCGCGTACATGGCGATCGGCGAGCGCACCAACGCCAACGGCTCGAAGAAGTTCCGCGAGGCCATGCTGGAAGGCCGCTGGGACGACTGCGTGGAGATGGCCCGCGACCAGATCCGCGAGGGCGCGCACATGCTCGACCTCTGCGTCGACTACGTGGGCCGCGACGGCGTCGCCGACATGGAGGAGCTGGCCGGCCGCTTCGCGACCGCCTCGACGCTGCCGATCGTCCTGGACTCCACCGAAGTGCCGGTGATCCGGGCCGGGTTGGAGAAGTTGGGCGGCCGCGCGGTCATCAACTCCGTCAACTACGAGGACGGCGACGGCCCCGAGTCCCGCTTCGCGAAGGTCACCGCACTCGCCCGCGAGCACGGCGCCGCGCTGATCGCGCTCACCATCGACGAGGAGGGCCAGGCCCGCACCGTCGAGCACAAGGTCGCCATCGCCGAGCGGCTCATCGAGGACCTGACCGGCAACTGGGGCATCCACGAGTCGGACATCCTGATCGACTGCCTCACGTTCACCATCTGTACGGGTCAGGAGGAGTCCCGCAAGGACGGCATCGCGACGATCGAGGCGATCCGCGAGCTGAAGAAGCGCCGCCCCGACGTGCAGACCACGCTGGGCCTGTCGAACATCTCCTTCGGCCTGAACCCGGCCGCGCGCATCGTCCTCAACTCCGTGTTCCTGGACGAGTGCGTGAAGGCCGGCCTCGACTCGGCGATCGTGCACGCCTCGAAGATCCTGCCGATCGCCCGGTTCGACGAGGAACAGGTCACCACCGCCCTCGACCTGATCTACGACCGGCGCGCGGAGGGCTACGACCCGCTCCAGAAGCTGATGGCGCTGTTCGAGGGCGCCACGGCGAAGTCGCTGAAGGCGGGCAAGGCCGAGGAGCTCGCCGCGCTGCCGCTGGAGGAGCGCCTCAAGGCCCGCATCATCGACGGCGAGAAGAACGGCCTGGAGGCCGACCTCGACGAGGCCCTCCAGGCGCGGCCCGCCCTGGAGATCGTCAACGACACCCTGCTGGAAGGCATGAAGGTCGTCGGCGAACTCTTCGGCTCCGGCCAGATGCAGTTGCCGTTCGTGCTCCAGTCCGCCGAGGTCATGAAGAACGCGGTGGCCTACCTGGAGCCGCACATGGAGAAGTCCGACGCCGAGGGCAAGGGCACCATCGTCCTGGCCACCGTGCGCGGCGACGTCCACGACATCGGCAAGAACCTCGTCGACATCATCCTGTCGAACAACGGCTACAACGTCGTCAACCTGGGCATCAAGCAGCCCGTCTCCGCGATCCTCGAAGCCGCCGAGGAGCACAGGGCCGACGTCATCGGCATGTCCGGGCTCCTGGTCAAGTCGACCGTGATCATGAAGGAGAACCTGGAGGAGCTCAACCAGCGCAAGATGGCCGCCGACTTCCCGGTCATCCTCGGCGGCGCCGCCCTGACCCGCGCGTACGTGGAGCAGGACCTGCACGAGATCTACGAGGGCGAAGTCCGCTACGCCCGCGACGCGTTCGAGGGCCTGCGCCTGATGGACGCGCTCATCGCGGTCAAGCGCGGCGTGCCCGGCGCGACCCTGCCCGAGCTCAAGCAGCGCCGCGTCAAGGCGGCCACCGTACAGATCGAGGACCGCCCCGACGACGGGCCCGCGCGCTCGGACGTCGCCGTCGACAACCCGATCCCCGAGCCGCCCTTCCGCGGCACCCGCGTCGTCAAGGGCATCCAGCTCAAGGAGTACGCCTCCTGGCTCGACGAGGGCGCGCTGTTCAAGGGCCAGTGGGGCCTGAAGCAGGCGCGGACCGGCGACGGACCCACGTACGAGGAGCTCGTGGAGACCGAGGGCCGCCCGCGGCTGCGCGGCTGGCTCGACGAACTGCACACCAAGAACATGCTGGAGGCGGCCGTCGTCTACGGCTACTTCCCGTGCGTGTCCAAGGGCGACGACCTGATCATCCTCGACGAGCAGGGCAACGAGCGGACCCGCTTCACCTTCCCGCGCCAGCGCCGCGGCCGCCGCCTGTGCCTGGCCGACTTCTTCCGCCCGGAGGAGTCCGGCGAGATCGACGTCGTCGGCCTCCAGGTCGTCACCGTCGGTTCCCGGATCGGTGAGGCGACCGCCGAGCTGTTCGCGTCCGACTCCTACCGCGACTACCTCGAACTGCACGGCCTGTCCGTCCAGTTGGCCGAGGCGCTCGCCGAGTACTGGCACGCGCGGGTCCGCTCCGAGCTGGGCTTCGCCGGCGAGGACCCGTCCGTGATGGAGGACATGTTCGCCCTGAAGTACCGGGGCGCCCGCTTCTCGCTCGGATACGGCGCCTGCCCCGACCTGGAGGACCGCGCCAAGATCGCGCAGCTCCTGGAGCCCGAGCGGATCGGCGTGCACCTCAGCGAGGAGTTCCAGCTGCACCCCGAGCAGTCCACGGACGCGATCGTCATCCATCACCCCGAGGCGAAGTACTTCAACGCGCGGTAATCGGTACCGGTCGTACACTGGTCGGTCCAGCGCAGGCCGGTCGCCCTTCCGCCAGGGAGGGTGACCGGCCTCTTCGTCCCTCATGGAGGTGTGACCGGATGACCAGTACGGTCCCCGCACTCGGTACCCGATCGGCCGAAGGCTCCACCTTGCAGGCCGTGCTCCTCGACATGGACGGGACCCTCGTCGACACCGAAGGTTTCTGGTGGGACGCCGAGGTGGCCGTCTTCGCCGCGCTCGGCCACACCCTCGACGACTCCTGGCGCCAGGTCGTCGTCGGCGGCCCGATGAGCCGCAGCGCCGGATTCCTCATCGAGGCCACCGGCGCCGACATCACCCTGCCCGAGGTGACCGTGCTGCTCAACGACGGCTTCGAGCGACGCATCAGCCAGTCCCTGCCGTTGATGCCGGGCGCCGCCCGGCTCCTCGCGGAACTCGCGGCCCACCGGGTGCCCACCGCGCTGGTCTCCGCCTCCCACCGGCGCATCATCGACCGGGTCCTGCACTCGCTCGGGCACCGCAACTTCCACCTGACCATCGCCGGTGACGAGGTCGCCCGGACCAAGCCGCACCCCGACCCGTACCTGATCGCGGCCGAGGGGCTCGGCGCCGCACCGGAGCGCTGCGCCGTCATCGAGGACACCGCGACCGGCGTCGCGGCGGCCGAGGCGGCGGGGTGCCATGTCGTCGCCGTCCCGTCCGTCACCCCGATCGAGCCGGCCCACCGCCGGACCGTGGTGCCGTCCCTGGAGCACGTCAACCTGCCTTTCCTGCACGGCCTGATGACGCCCTGAACCCGTCGGCGTGGCCGAATTGCCGCGCCCCTCAACCCAGTTGAAGGTGTGACCTTTCCCACTCGACGGGGGGTCGACAGGTGTGCGCCCGCGTGCTGGCCGACGCCCCTGCGTCCCCCCGCGGGTGACCTTGTGTCCCGATTGGTCGCCCCCTGCGCCGAACCTTCCTCCTGAGGTGTTTTCGGTGCGTCCACGCCTGATTCCGCAGCGTGATGGGTGCCCCTCTCCGGCGCCTTCGGGCCCAGGCCACCCGCCTATTAATCTCGTCGCGAGAACATCGCCCCGCCCCTCGTGTCCCTGCCGCCCACCCGTGCGGCGGTGCCGGGGGGTTCAAGCTCTGGAGAACGTCGAGCATGAACCGTAAGACACTGGTGCTGTCGGCCGCCCTTGGCCTGCTCGCCCCCGCGCTGGCCGCGTGTGGAGGCACGGACAGCGGCAGTGACGCTGACGCCATCGTGGTCGGCACGACGGACCAGTTCGAGGTCACCTCCGACACCCCGGCCCCGTTCGACCCGGCCTACGCCTACGACGCGGGCAGCTGGAACGTGCTGCGGCAGACCTTCCAGACGCTGGTGGCCGTGCCCAAGGGCGGCGGCGAGCCGGTTCCCGAGGCGGCGCAGAGCTGCCGCTTCACCGACACCGGCAGCGAGCGCTACGCGTGCACGCTGCGCTCGGGCCTGGAGTTCTCCGACGGCCGGCCGATGACCGCCGCCGACGTGAAGTACTCGATCGACCGGGTCCGGGACATCGACAGCGACAGCGGCATCGCCGGCCTGCTCTCCACGATCGACACCGTCGAGGTCGTGAACAAGAACCAGGTGGTCTTCCACCTCAACACCCCCGACGCGACCTTCCCGTACAAGCTGGCCACGCCCGCCGCGGCCATCGTCAACCCCGACCACTACGAGAAGAAGAAGCTGCGGGGCGGCTTCTCGATCGACGGCTCGGGCGTGTACACCGCCAACGCCGAGGTCAAGAACAACAAGGTCGTCAAGATCTCCTTCTCCAAGAACCCGCACTACAAGGGTGAGTGGAAGGTCAAGAGCGACAAGGCCGAGCTGCGCCCGATGGCCAGTGCCGACGCCATGGCGACGGCACTGGACAAGGGCGACATCGACGTGATGGGCCGCCAGCTGACGCCCGACCAGATCGCGAAGTTCTCCGCCAGCGCCCCCGAAGGCATCAACTTCATCGAGACGTCCGGCCTGGAGACGAACTTCCTCGGGTTCTCGCTCGGCAAGGGCGAGGTGCGCAACAAGGCCGTCCGGCAGGCCATCGCGCAGGTCGTCGACCGCGAGCAGATAGCCGCCGAGGCCTACAAGTCCACGGCCGAGTCGCTGTACTCGCTCGTCCCCGCCGGCATCGTGGGCCACTCCAACGCCTTCTTCAACAAGTACAGCGACCCGGACAAGGAGAAGGCGGCGGCGATCCTGCGCGAGGCGGGCATCACCACCCCCGTGAAGCTCTCGCTCCACTACACCCAGGACCACTACGGCCCGGTCATGAAGAAGGAGTTCGAGCTGCTCGCCGAGCAGCTCGACGGCAGCGGCCTGTTCAAGACGGAACTCCACGAGACCAAGACCTGGACCAAGTTCCGCGCGGCGGAGCTCGCCGGCGACTACCAGGTCTACGGCATGGGCTGGGTCGCCGACTTCCCCGACGCCGACAACTTCCTGGCACCGTTCCTCGACAAGGACAACTTCCTCGCGTCGACGTACGCCAACGACACCGTCCGGCGCAACCTCATCCCCGCCTCCCGGCGTGAGGCCGACCGGGCGAGCGCGTCCAAGACCCTCGGCCAGATCCAGAACGTGGTCGCCGAGGACGTCCCCGTCCTGCCCCTCACCCAGAGCAAGCAGTACATCGCGACGCGGGACGACATCACCGGTGCGGAGTGGGCGCTGTCCGTCACCTCCGAACTCCAGCTGTGGGAGCTGGGCCGCGGCGTCAGCGGCTGACCCTCCCGTGCGGGCGGTCCCGGAGCCGGGACCGCCCCGTCGCCCATCTCCGACCGACGACGACAAGGCACGCACGTGAGAATGCGCAACCAGTGGCTCGTTCCGCCCCTCGCGGCCGGACTGGCCGCCGCTCTTCTGACCGGCTGCGGGTCGGACGACGGGGACACCGCCGGAACCGGAGAGTCCGTCGTCGTCGGCATGTCCGACGACATCCAGGCCACCGACCCGGCGTCCGGTTACGACCCGGGTTCGTGGTTGCTGTTCAACAACGTCTTCCAGTCGCTGCTCAGCTTCCCCAACGGCGGCACCGAGCCGCAGCCCGAGGCGGCCAAGGAGTGCCACTTCACGGACAACACGAAGACGTACACCTGCACGCTCCGCTCGGACCTGAAGTTCAGCAACGGTCACGCGCTCACCTCGAAGGACGTCAAGTTCTCCTTCGACCGCATGATGAAGATCAACGACGACGCCGGCCCCGCCATCATGTTCCCGATGCTGAACAAGGTGGAGACGCCGAACGCCCGAACGGTCGTCTTCCGGCTGAAGTACGCCGACGCGACCTTCCCGAGCAAGATCGCCTCGGGCGCCGGTTCGATCGTCGACCACACCGAGTACCCCGCGGGCGAGCTGCGCACGGACGGCAAGGCCGTCGGCTCGGGCCCGTACAAGCTCGACTCGTACGGCAAGAAGGAGGCGGTCTTCTCGGTCAACTCCTCGTACGAGGGCACCGCGAAGGTCAAGAACTCCGGCGTCACCATGAAGTTCTTCCACGGTGACCAGGCGGCCCTGAAGAAGTCCCTGCTCGCCGGCGACGTCGACCTCGCCTACCGAGGGCTCGCCGCGCAGGACATCTCCGACATCGAGACGTCCTCCACCAAGGACATGAACGTCATCGAGGGCACCAGCGCCGAGGTGCAGCACCTCGTCTTCAACATGAAGGACCCGGTCGTCGGCCGGATCGGCGTCCGCAAGGCGATGGCCTACCTCATCGACCGCGACGCCCTCATCGACGAGGTCTACGACAACACGGCCACGTCGCTGTACTCGATCATCCCGGCGGGCATCACCGGCCACAACACCGCGTTCTTCGACACGTACGGGGCCCGCCCCTCGCGGAGCAAGGCCGCCGCCGCACTGCGCGCCGACGGCATCACCGGCAAGGTCAGGCTGACCCTGTGGTCCACGCCCTCGCGCTACGGACCCGCCACGGACGCCGAGCTGAAGGCGATCGCCAAGCAGCTCAACGCGAGCGGCCTGTTCGACGCCCAGGTGAAGTCCGTCGAGTTCGCCCAGTACGAGCGGGACATCAAGTCCGGCAAGTACGGCGTGTACGTCAAGGGCTGGGTGCCCGACTACCCGGACCCGGACAACTTCACCCAGCCGTTCTTCGGCGACGGCAACGTCCTCGGGAACAACTACACCAACAGCACCATCACCGGCACGATCATCCCGGAGACCGGCGCCCAGAGCGACCGCGCCTCCACCACCAAGGACTACGAGCAGCTCCAGCAGATCGTCGCCGACCAACTGCCGATCCTGCCGGTGTGGCAGGCCAAGCAGTACGCGATCGCCCGCGACAACGTCTACGGCCTGGAGAACTGCCTCGACGCCTCGACCGTGTTCCGCTTCTGGGAGATCAGCAAGGGCTGAGCCCCACCACGGATTCCCCCGGACACGACGAAGGCGGCGGCCACCCTCGGGTGACCGCCGCCTTCGACGTGGGGCGGGCCCGCCGCCTCACTGCGCGCCGGGGCGCACCAGACCGCTCTCGTACGCGTACACGGCCGCCTGCACCCGGTCGCGCAGCCCCAACTTCGTCAGCACATGGCCGACATGGGTCTTCACGGTCGTCTCGCTCACGAAGAGGTCGGCCGCGATCTCCGCGTTCGACAGGCCGCGCGCGACGAGCTTGAGGACCTCGACCTCCCGCTCGGTGAGCGTGTGCAGCGTGTCCGGCACGGGCTCCTCGCCCGACGGCAGATGGTCCGCGTACTTGTCGAGGAGACGGCGGGTGATGCTCGGCGCGAGCATCGCCTCGCCGGCGGCCACGACACGGATCGCCTGCACCAGCTCATTGGCCGGGGCGTCCTTGAGGAGGAAACCGCTGGCCCCCGCCCGCAGCGCCTCCACGACGTACTCGTCGAGATCGAAGGTGGTCAGGACCAGCACCTTCGCCGGACCGTCGCGCTCGGGACCCGTGATCTGCCGGGTCGCCTCGACGCCGTCCATCCGGGGCATCCGGATGTCCATGAGGACCACATCGGGCTGGAGGGCGCGGACCTGGTCGAGCGCCTGAAGGCCGTCTCCGGCCTCGCCGACGACCGCGATGTCCTGCTCGGCCTCCAGAATCATGCGGAAGCCCGTACGCAGCAGCGGCTGGTCATCGACCAGTAGGACGCGGATGGCCACGAAAGTCTCCTTCGGTAGTCCGGCCCCATTCTGCCCTGCTAGGCCCCGGCGGACTCGGGCGCCCCGATCCGGAGCGGATAGGGCGGGGGAGTACCGCCGAATTCCGGGCAGACGGCCTGGTGGTCGCACCAACCGCACAGCTTCGTCGGCCGCGGCCGCCACTCACCGGACTCGGTCGCGCTCCTGATCGCCTCCCACAGCGCGTGCAGCTTCCGCTCGACCCGCTCCAGATCCTCGATCACCGGGTCGTACGTGATCACGTCACCGCTGCCCAGGTACACCAGCTGAAGCCGCCGCGGCACGACACCCTTCAGACGCCACACCACCAGGGCGTAGAACTTCATCTGGAACAGCGCGCCCTCGGCGTACTCGGGCCGCGGCGCCTTGCCCGTCTTGTAGTCGACGATCCGGACCTCGCCCGTGGGCGCCACGTCGACCCGGTCGATGATCCCGCGCAGCTTCAGCCCCGAGTCCAGCTCGGCCTCGACGAACAACTCCCGCTCGGCGGGCTCCAGGCGCGTCGGATCCTCCAGCGTGAACCACCGCTCGACCAGCCGCTCCGCCTCGCCGAGCCAGCGCGTCATCCGCTCGCCCTCCGCGTCGTCCGCGAACAGCTCGCCCAGCTCGGGCCGCGACTCCCGCAGCCGGTCCCACTGCCCCGGGATCAGCGACTTGGCCTGCGGCGCGGTCCGCTCCCCGGCGGGGACGTCGAAGAGTCTCTCCAGCACCGCGTGCACCAGCGTGCCCCGCGTCGCCGCCTCGCTCGGCTTCTCCGGCAGCTTGTCGATCACCCGGAACCGGTACAGCAACGGGCACTGCATGAAATCGCTCGCGCGCGACGGCGAGAGCGACGTCGGCGCGACGGCGGTGACGACCCGCTCGGCGCCCGGCGTGGGGTCGCTCTCCGACCCGCTCTCGGGGCCGCTGTCCGGGCCCGTCTCGGTACTGGTCTCCATGTCACCCGACGATACGGCCCGGCACCGACAGTCAGGCACCTGCGCGTCCGGGGCGTCTTGCGTAGCGTGGCCCGGGGGAGTCGCCGGGGGCCACCGGACACCGTCCGCATACCATCGACGCCAGAACGTCCCGCCCTGCGGCGGGAGACGCTCGAACGAGGGGACCGAGGGATCACCGTGGACGAGAGCGGGCAGCCGCAGTCCGGCACCGGCGAGGCGACGCCGCCCGCGGAGGACACCGCGAGGCGCCCCGCGCCCCCGCCGTCCCGGCGGAGGGGACGGCGCCGACCGGCCCCGCACCCTCCCGGCCGGCCGCCGCGTCCGACACCGGGGACCACCAGGAGACCGCGCCGGACCAGGCGAAGGAACCGGCGGACGGGTCCGCGCCGCGGCCCGGCACCCCGCCGGCCGAGGACCCGGAACCGACACCCACCGCCTCCCCGTCCCCCCAGGAGCCCGCGCCCGAGGACGGCGCACCGCAGCCACCCGCCGGCACCCGCCCCCACGACACCCACCCCGAGCGCGCCGCCGCGACCTCCGGCCGCAAGGGCCCGGCCAAGCCCCCGGAGCCCCGCGGCGGACTGCTCATGGGGCGTCCCTTCGGCGTCCCCGTGTACGTCGCGCCCAGCTGGTTCCTGGTCGCCGCACTGATCACCTGGGTGTTCGGCGGGCAGCTCGACCGCGTACTGCCCGAGCTCGGCGCGGCCCGCTACCTGGTCTCGCTCTTCTTCGCCGTCGCGTTCTACGCCTCGGTACTCGTCCACGAACTCGCGCACACCGTCGCCGCCCTGCGCTTCAAACTCCCGGTCCGCCGGATCCAGCTCCAGTTCTTCGGCGGCGTCTCCGAGATCGAGAAGGAGTCCGAGACCCCGGGCCGCGAATTCGTCCTCGCGTTCGTCGGCCCGCTGCTCTCGCTCGTCCTCGCGGGCGTCTTCTACCTCGGCATGATGGCCGTCGAGCCGGGCACCGTCCCGGGGGTCCTGCTCGCCGGACTCATGGTCTCGAACGTCATCGTCGCCGCGTTCAACCTCCTGCCCGGCCTGCCCCTCGACGGCGGCCGGATGCTCCGGGCCGTCGTCTGGAAGATCACCGGCAAGCCCATGAGCGGCACCATCGCCGCCGCCTGGGTCGGCCGCGCCCTCGCCATCGCCGTCCTCATCGGCCTCCCGCTGCTCACCCAGTCCGGCGCCCTCGGCTCGAGCGCGGAGGAGACCGGCGGCATGGACACCGTCATGGACGCGCTGCTGGCCGCGATCCTCGCCGCGATCATCTGGACCGGCGCCGGGAACAGCCTGCGGATGGCACGGCTGCGCGAACACCTCCCGGAGCTGCGCGCCCGCACCCTCACCCGCCGCGCCGTCCCCATCGAGCCGGCCACCCCGCTCTCCGAAGCGCTGCGCCGGGCCAACGAGGCGGGCGCCCGCGCGCTCGTCGTCGTCGACGCCGACGGCGAACCCCGCTCCCTGGTCCGCGAGGCCGCCATCGTCGGCGTCCCCGAGCACCGCCGCCCCTGGGTCCCGGTCAGCGGCCTCGCCCAGGACCTCACGGACGGCATGCGCGTCTCCGCCGAGCTCGCGGGCGAGGACCTCCTCGACACGCTCCGCGCGACCCCGGCCACCGAGTACCTGGTGGTCGAGGAGAACGGCGCGATCTACGGCGTCCTCTCCGCCGCCGACGTGGAGCGCGCCTTCGTCAAGGCGATGGCCAGGCCCTCGTAGCCCCCGGCCCGCGCCGCGCACGGTGGTCGGCGGTCCGCGCCGGGCCCGGTAGGCTGTTCACATGTCCGAACCGACCGGTGCCGCCCGCCGACGCGGGCCCTTCAAGGTCGGGGACCAGGTTCAGCTGACCGACCCCAAGGGCCGCCACTACACGTTCACGCTCGAAGAGGGAAAGAACTTCCACACCCACAAGGGTTCCTTCCCGCACGACGAGCTGATCGGCGCTCCCGAGGGCAGCGTTGTCCGCACCACCGGAAACGTCGCCTACCTCGCGCTGCGCCCCCTGCTCCCCGACTACGTCCTGTCCATGCCCCGCGGCGCCGCCGTGGTCTACCCCAAGGACGCGGGGCAGATCCTGGCCTTCGCCGACATCTTCCCCGGCGCGCGCGTCGTCGAAGCGGGCGTGGGCTCCGGCTCCCTCAGCAGCTTCCTGCTGCGCGCCATCGGCGACG
Source organism: Streptomyces sp. Q6 (assembly GCF_036967205.1). Lineage (NCBI taxonomy): Bacteria > Bacillati > Actinomycetota > Actinomycetes > Kitasatosporales > Streptomycetaceae > Streptomyces > Streptomyces citrinus. Next base: position 1,623,370 of record NZ_CP146022.1, on the reverse strand, counting down.
AGGGCATGCTGCACTCCTACGAGCGCCGCGAGGACTTCGCGGAGATCGCCAAGGGGAACGTGGAGCGCTACTTCGGCGGCCCGCACCCCGCCTGGCAGCTCACCGTCGGCGACCTCCAGGACAACCTCTCCGACGGCGACGTCGACCGGGTCATCCTCGACATGCTGGCCCCGTGGGAGTGCCTGGACGTCGTCAAGAAGGCGCTCGTCCCCGGCGGCATCCTGTGCTGCTACGTGGCCACCACCACGCAGCTCGCCCGCACCGTCGAGTCCATCCGCGAGATCGGCTGCTTCAACGAGCCGACCTCGTGGGAGTCGATGATCCGCAACTGGCACGTGGAGGGCCTCGCCGTCCGCCCCGACCACCGGATGATCGGCCACACCGGCTTCCTGCTCACCGCCCGCCGCCTCGCGGACGGCGTCGAGCCGCCCATGCGCCGCCGCCGCCCCGCCAAGGGCGCCTACGGCGAGGACTACGACGGCCCGAACGCGGACGGCGGCAACCGCGGCCGCTGACCCGTCACAGCGGTGACGTACCCCTTCACAACGCATCGGCGCCGCCGCCGAGTTCCCTCGCCTCGCACGGGAACTCGGCGGCGGCGTCCGTACGTTGACACCACGGCAGCACCGCACCCACGAGCCACCGCGGAAACTCCGGACCCCGCCGTTCCTCTCCACTGTGACGTATGGCACGATGCTGGCCACCCCCACCGGCACAGCCCTCACAGGAGACGCTCCTAGTGCAGCAGCCCCCCCGGCAGACGCTCCCGGAACTGGCGCACACCACCACCCGACCCGTCCACTGGCTGGCCACCGCGGCCGCCCTCGCCGCCGTCGTCGCGGCCTCCGGCTTCCTCCAGCCGGACTCCGCCACCGCGGCCCAGACCGACGCCAAGTCGGCCACCGCCCACGCCGCGACCGCCGTCCCGCCCGACCCGGCCGCGGTCCACTTCCCACTGGACTGCGGGCCCGTGAAGGTCCTCGTGCAGAAGAAGGCCACCGGCGACCTCGACGGCGACGGGAGACCCGAGACGGTCGCCGTCGTCCGCTGCGACGCCGGCTCCGGCACCCCGCCGAACGGCGTCTACGTCCTCACCCGGCCCGCGGGAGCCAAGCCCCGGATCGTCGCCACGCTCGTCGACCCCAAGGACGGCTTCACGGTCACCGACCTCGCCGTGCGCGACGCGGCCGTCACCGCGAACCTGGAGGGCTACTCGTCCCCGGACGTGCCGCGCTACCAGCCCGACGTGCACGACAAGGCCAAGTGGCAGTGGAAGAGCGGTTCGTTCGTCCGCTCCACGCCGTCCGAGGCACGCAGCGTCTGAGCCCACGCGAAGGGCCCTGTGCACCGGTCACGAACCGGCGCACAGGGCCCTTCGGCGTCGGCGACGCCCGGACGGACGCCTACCTCGCGCTCACTCGGCGTCCGGTCCGTAGACCTCGACCCTGTCCGAAACCCGACGTACGTGGATGCAGTCGCCCGGGCACTCCTCGGCGGACGCCACCACATCGGTGAGAAGCGGAAGCGGTACGGGCGTTGACGCCCCCGGCGCCTGGAGCAGCTCGTCGCCCGCGCCCTTCACGTACGCGAGACCGTCGATGTCCAGCTCGAAGACCTCGGGCGCGTACTGGGCGCAGATGCCGTCCCCGGTGCACAGGTCCTGGTCGATCCACACCTCCAGCGGAACGCCGGTGTCGGTGCCGGATCCGGCCTCTTGCTGCACGGTCATGTCTCCTGCCGTTTCCTACGTCGTGGCCCTCGAATTCCGACTTCCGCGGAGCAAGTCGGGCCAGGCCTGACGGGTGTTGAACACTTCGACCCTACAACCGGCCGCTTTCCGATGTTGTTGGGTGGGTATTCCACTGGCGTGAGGGAGAGCGCAAGGGTGAAGATCGGACACACCTCGACCGTCTTTGTGATCTAGGGGTTTCAATCGACACCCGCCCAGGTAGGGTCTGGAAGCGTCCAGCTCCCCTTGGAGGAGGTGAGGACCGTGGCAGCCCACGACGACGACATCAACCGCGGCATCCGCCCGGGACGAGGGTCCGACGACCCGGCCGGGCAGATTGCCTATCTCGAGCAGGAAATCGCCGTCCTGCGGCGCAAGCTCGCCGACTCTCCGCGTCATACGAGGATTCTCGAAGAGCGGATCGTCGAGTTGCAGACCAATCTGGCCGGCGTGTCCGCCCAGAACGAACGGCTGGCCAACACACTCCGTGAGGCCCGCGACCAGATCGTGGCCCTCAAGGAAGAGGTCGACCGGCTCGCGCAGCCGCCGGCCGGCTTCGGAGTCTTCCTCACGGCGAACGAGGACGGCACCGCCGACATCTTCACCGGCGGTCGCAAGCTTCGGGTGAACGTGAGTCCGAGTGTCGAGCTCGAAGAGCTCAGGCGCGGCCAGGAAGTAATGCTCAACGAAGCGCTCAACGTGGTCGAGGCCATGGAGTACGAGAGCGTCGGCGACATCGTCACCCTCAAGGAGATCCTGGAGGACGGCGAGCGCGCCCTCGTGACCGGGCACACCGACGAGGAGAGGGTGGTCCGGCTCGCCGAACCGCTCCTCGACGTCGTCATCCGCCCCGGCGACGCGCTGCTTCTCGAACCCCGTTCCGGCTACGTCTACGAAGTCGTTCCGAAGAGCGAAGTGGAGGAGCTGGTCCTCGAAGAGGTCCCGGACATCGGCTACGACCAGATCGGCGGCCTGGGCAACCAGATCGAACTGATCCGGGACGCGGTCGAGCTGCCGTACCTCTACCCGGACCTCTACAGGGAGCACGAGCTGCGGCCGCCGAAGGGCGTCCTGCTCTACGGGCCCCCTGGATGCGGTAAGACCCTGATCGCCAAGGCAGTCGCCAACTCCCTTGCCAAGAAGGTCGCCGAGGTGACCGGACAGGGCCAGGGGAAGAGCTTCTTCCTCAACATCAAGGGTCCCGAGCTGCTCAACAAGTACGTCGGTGAGACCGAGCGGCAGATCCGCCTCGTCTTCCAGCGTGCGCGGGAGAAGGCCAGCGAGGGTACCCCCGTCATCGTCTTCTTCGACGAGATGGAGTCCCTGTTCCGCACCCGTGGCTCCGGTGTCAGCTCGGACGTGGAGAACACCATCGTCCCGCAGCTGCTCGCCGAGATCGACGGTGTGGAGGGCTTGCAGAACGTGGTCGTGATCGGTGCCTCGAACCGCGAGGACATGATCGACCCCGCCATCCTGCGACCCGGCCGACTCGACGTGAAGATCAAGATCGAGCGTCCCGACGCCGAAGCGGCCAAGGACATCTTCGGCAAGTACCTCACCCAGCGCCTCCCGCTGCACGCCGACGACCTCGGTGAGCACGGCAGCGACCGGGCGGCCACGGTTCACAACATGATCCAGACCGCCGTTGAGCACATGTACGCGGAATCCGAGGAGAACCGCTTCCTGGAGGTCACGTACGCCAATGGCGACAAGGAAGTCCTGTACTTCAAGGACTTCAACTCCGGCGCAATGATCGAGAACATCGTCGGACGCGCCAAGAAGATGGCCATCAAGGCCTTCCTCGAGCAGAACCAGAAGGGCCTCAGGGTCTCCCACCTCCTCCAGGCTTGCATCGACGAGTTCAAGGAGAACGAGGACCTGCCGAACACCACCAACCCGGACGACTGGGCCCGCATCTCCGGCAAGAAGGGCGAGCGGATCGTCTACATCCGCACCCTCGTCACCGGAAAGCAGGGCGCGGACACCGGACGCTCCATCGACACGGTGGCGAACACGGGTCAGTACCTGTAAAAGACAGGGTGGCTGCGGGTGCCCGTATCGGGTACCCGCAGCCGACTGTTTTTCCGGACAACTCACAGGGAACGACCACGCGACCAGCTGCTCGACGTCGGAGCGAAGCAATGACGCAAATGATCTCCCCACCAGCGCAAAGGCGTTCTAGGCTCTGTCATGCCGCCGAGTCGCGCCGTGCGGGGACGGGCACCGCACACGCACCGGAGAACCAGCGGTACTTGAGCGCCGCCCCCGACCGAGGGCGCCGCCGGGCAAGGAGGGCCGCATGACCGTACGGCGAGTAATGGGCATCGAGACGGAATACGGGATCTCCGTCCCCGGCCACCCCAATGCCAATGCCATGCTCACCTCGTCCCAGATCGTCAACGCGTACGCGGCGGCGATGCACCGGGCCCGCAGGGCCCGCTGGGACTTCGAGGAGGAGAACCCGCTGCGCGACGCCCGGGGCTTCGACCTCGCCCGGGAGGCCGCCGACTCCAGCCAGCTGACCGACGAGGACATCGGCCTGGCCAACGTCATCCTCACCAATGGCGCACGCCTCTACGTCGACCACGCACACCCCGAGTACAGCTCCCCGGAGATCACCAACCCCCGCGACGCCGTCCTCTGGGACAAGGCCGGCGAGCGGATCATGGCCGAGGCCGCCGAGCGCGCCGCCCAGCTGCCCGGCGCCCAGCCGATCCACCTCTACAAGAACAACACCGACAACAAGGGCGCCTCCTACGGGACGCACGAGAACTACCTGATGAAGCGGGAGACCCCCTTCTCGGACATCGTGCGCCACCTCACGCCCTTCTTCGTGTCGCGCCAGGTGGTCACCGGCGCGGGCCGGGTCGGCATCGGCCAGGACGGGCACGAGCACGGCTTCCAGCTCAGCCAGCGCGCGGACTACTTCGAGGTCGAGGTGGGTCTGGAGACGACCCTCAAGCGCCCGATCATCAACACCCGCGACGAGCCGCACTCGGACGCCGAGAAGTACCGCCGCCTGCACGTGATCATCGGCGACGCGAACCTCTCGGAGATCTCGACCTATCTCAAGCTCGGCACGACCTCCCTCGTCCTTTCCATGATCGAGGACGGGTTCATCGCCGTCGACCTGGCCGTGGACCAGCCGGTGCGCACCCTGCACCAGGTCTCCCACGACCCGACCCTCCAGCGCCTGATCACTCTGCGTAGCGGCCGCACACTCACCGCGGTCCAGCTCCAGATGGAGTACTTCGAGCTCGCCAGGAAGTACGTCGAGGAGCGCTTCGGCGCGGACGTGGACGAGCAGACCAAGGACGTCCTGGCCCGCTGGGAGGACGTGCTCGGCCGCCTGGAGACCGACCCGATGAGCCTCTCCGGCGAGCTGGACTGGGTCGCCAAGCGGGAGCTCATGGAGGGCTACCGGCGCCGCGACAGCCTCGACTGGGACGCCGCGCGGCTCCATCTGGTCGACCTCCAGTACGCGGACGTACGGGCCGAGAAGGGCCTGTACAACCGTCTCGTGGCCCGCGGCAAGATGAAGCGCCTCCTGGACGAGGACGAGGTCGAGAGGGCCCGTACGAAGCCGCCGGAGGACACCAGGGCGTACTTCCGCGGGCGCTGCCTGGAGCAGTACGCGGACGACGTCGCCGCGGCCTCCTGGGACTCGGTGATCTTCGACCTGCCCGGCCGGGACTCGCTCCAGCGGGTCCCCACCCTCGAACCCCTTCGCGGAACGCGCAATCACGTGAAGGAGCTCCTCGACCGGTGCCGTACGGCCGAGGATCTGGTCCGGGTCCTGTCCGGAAACTGATCCATGGCCGATCGATGGCCGATCGGCGGCTGAAAGGCCTGCGGCAGGGGAATCACAGAGGTGGGCCCCGCACGTTGGACGAAGTGCGGGGCCGATGTCAGACCCGACTTGTAGGGTTCTGATCACGAACGACCTGAATCTCGAACCGAGCGGGGTGAGCTCAGATGGCGACCAAGGACACCGGCGGCGGACAGCAGAAGGCGACGCGTTCCACCGAGGAGGTCGAGGAGCAGGCGCAGGACGCGCAGGCGACCGACGACCTCAAGGAGCGCCAGGAGAAGCTGAGCGACGATGTCGACTCGGTTCTGGACGAGATTGACGACGTCTTGGAAGAGAATGCAGAGGACTTCGTGAGGAGTTTTGTGCAAAAGGGTGGACAGTGACGAATGTCCGAATCGGGCATGAAGAGGTGCTCTGCTTGTCAGGAGTGCCTTCCCGTGAGCGCATTCGCGGCTAATCGGGTGCGGCCCGACGGGCTGCAGACGAACTGCCGTGACTGCGCTGCGGAGTACTGCAAGCGCCGACAGGCTGCGATGGGTAAGACCGTCCGCGAGAAGGTCGATGTACCGGAAGGCCACAAGCACTGCCGCACATGTGGCGAGATCAAGCCGCACAGTGAGTGGCACCGCAATTCGACGGCCTCCGGCGGCCTGCCCACGCGATGCACGACCCGCCGGGCGATCCGGGGTCGGCAAGGTCACCTCAAGCGTCACTACGACCTCACCGAGGCCGATCGCGACGAGATGATTGCCTCCCAGGTGGGCGTCTGCGTGATCTGCCGGAAAGCCCCGGCAGTACATGTGGATCACTGCCACGAGACGGGTAGGGTCCGTGGCGTACTGTGCTTCAACTGCAATTCGGCCATCGGCAAGTTGGGGGACGACCCCGGCGCTGTCCGCCGTGCCGCCGACTACCTGGAAGGAAACGCGTGGAAGCCAACCCTCGTAGCACCGGGCGTCTACCGGCTGCCTTCCTGACGCCCGGGTCGTCGTCCTTCATGGACTTCCTCTCCGAGCACCAGCCCGAAATGCTGCCGGGCAACCGGCAGTTGCCGCCGACGCAGGGCGTCATCGAGGCACCCCACGGCACGACCATCGTGTCCGTGACGTTCCCCGGCGGCGTCGTGCTCGCCGGTGACCGTCGCGCCACCATGGGCAATGTCATCGCGCAGCGCGACATCGAGAAGGTCTTCCCGGCGGACGAGTACTCGGCCGTCGGCATCGCCGGCACCGCCGGTCTGGCCGTCGAGATGGTCAAGCTCTTCCAGCTGGAGCTGGAGCACTTCGAGAAGGTGGAAGGCGCCCAGCTGTCGCTGGAGGGCAAGGCCAACCGGCTCTCGACGATGATCCGGTCGAACCTGGCCATGGCCATGCAGGGTCTGGCGGTCGTGCCGTTGTTCGCGGGGTACGACGTCGATCGTGAGAAGGGCCGGATCTTCTCGTACGACGTCACGGGCGGGCGCAGCGAGGAGACGGGGTACGCCGCCACGGGTTCGGGTTCGGTGTTCGCGCGCGGGGCGATGAAGAAGCTCTACCGCGCGGATCTGTCGGAGGAAGAGGCCACAACGCTGGTCATCCAGGCGCTGTACGACGCCGCGGACGACGACTCGGCGACCGGCGGTCCCGACATGGCGCGGCGGATCTTCCCGATCGTCACCGTGATCACGGACGAGGGCTTCCGGCGGCTGACGGACGACGAGTCCTCGGCGATCGCCCGTTCGATCCTGGATCGGCGTATGGAGCAGCCGGACGGCCCGCGGGCCGCACTGCTGTGAGCTGACTGCTCCTCAGCCTCTGGTTCCCCACTGACTTTTCACTGACAGAAAGGGACGGATAGCCGGTGTCGACGCCGTTCTATGTCTCACCCCAGCAGGCGATGGCCGATCGCGCGGAGTACGCGCGCAAGGGCATCGCACGCGGTCGCAGCCTGGTCGTGCTGCAATACGCCGACGGCATCGTGTTCGTCGGCGAGAACCCGTCCCGTGCCCTGCACAAGTTCAGCGAGATCTACGACCGGATCGGCTTCGCGGCCGCCGGCAAGTACAACGAGTACGAGAACCTCCGCATCGGGGGCGTGCGTTACGCGGATCTGCGTGGCTACACGTACGACCGTGACGACGTGACCGCGCGCGGCCTGGCGAACGTGTACGCGCAGACGCTGGGCACGATCTTCTCCAGTGCGGGCGAGAAGCCGTACGAGGTGGAGCTGGTCGTGGCGGAGGTCGGTGAGTCGCCCGAGGGCGACCAGATCTACCGGCTGCCCCACGACGGTTCGATCGTCGACGAGCACGGTTCGGTGGCGGTCGGTGGCAACGCCGAGCAGATCAGCACCTACCTGGATCAGCGGCACCGGGACGGCATGACGCTGTCCGAGGCGCTGAAGCTGGCGGTGCAGGCCCTGTCGCGCGACACGAACGGGAGCGAGCGGGAGATCCCCGCCGAGCGTCTCGAGGTGGCGGTCCTGGACCGTACGCGGCCGCAGCAGCGGAAGTTCAAGCGGATCGCGGGGCGGCAGCTGTCCCGGCTCCTGACGGCCGAGGGCGCCGCGGCGACCACCGAGGCCGAGTCGGACGCCGTCTCCGACGAGGACTCCGGCGACGAGTAGTGCGTCGTGCGTGTGCCCCGGCCGGTTCCGGAACCGGCCGGGGCACACGCATGTCAGGACGTGGTGCGCGGCGGCGGGCCCGACGAGCCGCGGACCTTCAACTCGACCGGGAGCGGCGCGGTCTCGGGGGCGCGGCCTTCGAGGACGGCGATGAGGGCCGCCATGCCGCGCGCGCCGAACTCCTCCGCGGGCAGCCGCACCGTGGTGAGCTCGGGCTCGATGGCCATGGCGAGGGAGAGGTCGTCGAAGCCGGTGACCGAGAGGTCGTCAGGGACGCGCAGGCCCATCCGGCGGGCGGCCTTGTAGGCGCCCGCGGCAAGCTTGTCGTCGTCGCAGACGATCGCGGTGGGCGGGGTGACGCCGCTGGTGCGCAGGGCCCGCTCCGTGGCGGCCAGGGCCTCGTCGACGGTGAGGGCCGAGCGGACGGTGCGGACGGTGGTGCCGGGCACCTGGGCGGTGCGGGCGGCCAGTTCCTGGGCGCGCACGTCGAAGGTCCAGGAGGTGACCGCCGAGGCGAGGTGCAGGAAGTGGCGGTGGCCGAGGCCGAGCAGGTGGTCGGTGATCTGCCGGATGCCGTCGGCGAGGTCGAGGTTGACGGTCGCGGCGCCGAGGCTGCCGGCCGGGTCGCTGTCGAGCATGACGAGGGGCAGGTCGTCGCCGCGCAGGGTGGTGACGGCGTCGGCGGCCATGGAGGAGGCCAGGATCCCGTCCAGGGCGGCGCGCGCCGAGGGGAACGGGTCGCGGGCCGGGCCGACGCCGTCGGGGGAGGGGTACAGGACGACGCCGAAGTCGTGCCGCGCGGCGAAGCGGGCGGCTCCTGTGTAGACGCCGGCGAAGAACTCGTTGGTGAGCGCGGGGACGACGAGGAGGGCGGTGCGGGTGCGGCCCAGGCGGAGGTTGCGGGCGGCGAGATTGGGGCGGTAGCCGAGCTGCTGAGCGGCGGTGCGGACCCGCTCGGCGGTGGCGGGCGCGACGCGGCCGCGCCACTTGTCGCCCATGACGAGGGAGACGGCGGCCTGCGAGACGCCCGCGGCGCGGGCCACGTCCCGGCTGGTGGGGCGGGCGGTCGCCGTCCCGTCCGTACCGCTGGTCACTGCTGCCTCCGTGGGTCTCGTCCTGGTCGGTCGCGTCCAGGGGTGTTCGACGTTATCGGGTGGCTCCCGGAGCCGCGCACGTGGTACGTATAACCCCGCGAGGTTATACGTAAAACGTGAGGTGGGGCGGGACGATGGCCGCGGGATATGCGGAGATCCTCAGGGCGCGGCACGCGATGCGGCTGCTCACGGGGACGCTGGTGGGCAGGCTGCCCAACGCGACGGCGGCGATCGCCATCGTGCTGTTCATCCGGGACGAGGGCGGCACGTACAGCCTCGCGGGCGCGCTCGCGGCGGTGTACGGGGTGGCGAACGCGATCGGGCAGCCGGTGCTCGGCCGCCTCGTCGACCTGCGCGGGCAGCCGAGGGTGCAACTGCCCGCGGCGGTCGTCTCGGCACTCGCCATGACCGTGTTCGCCGTGGTGGGGACGAGCTCGTTGCCGCCGGCGTACGCCGCCGTGGCGGCGGCGGGCCTGTTCACGCCACCGCTCGAAGGCGGCCTGCGCGCCCTGTGGCCCGACGTGCTGCCGCGCGAGGAGCAGGTCCACACCGCGTACGCGATGGACGCGATCGCGCAGGAGGTCATGTTCACCGTCGGGCCGTTGCTGGTGACCGTGTGCGTCTCGCTCTGGTCGGCGCAGGCGGCGCTCGTCGTCCTGAACGTGATCGGGGTGCTCGGCGCGCTCTCGGTCGTCGTGTCGAAGCCGTCGAGGCAGTGGCGTTCGGCCCCGCGCGAGGCGCACTGGCTGGGCGCGCTGCGCTCGCCGGGACTGCTCGTGCTGCTCGCCGCCTTCCTGTTCATCGGGCTGGCGCTGGGCTCCATCACCGTGGCGGGCGTCTCGTACGCGGACGGGAACAGGGGCGACGCGACGTACGGCTGGATGATGGCGGCGCTCGGCCTCGGCGCGCTCGTGGGTGGCTCGGTGTACGGGGCGCGGCAGTGGAGCGGCGCCCCGGAGGCGCGACTTCGGTGGCTGGTGGCCCTCCTGGCGCTGTGCTACGTGCCGTTGACGCTCGTGCCGGGGCCGGTCGCCATGGTGGCGCTCACGGCGGTCGCCGGGGTCTTCCTCGCGCCGTGCATCGCGTGCGCGTTCATCGTCGTCGACCGGCACGCGCCGCGGGGGACGGTGACCGAGGCGTTCTCCTGGCTCGTGACGACGTTCACGGTCGGCGCGAGCGTCGGAACGGCCGTGGCGGGCCCGGTCGTCGAGTGGGGCGGCACCCGGTGGGGGTTCGCCGTCCCGGCCGCCACGGGGGCGGTCGCGCTGCTCGTACTCCTGGCCACGGGGCGGGTCCTGACGGAGCCTCGCACGTCCGGGCGTGTCGCGCTCTCATCGGAAAATGATCCAAACCGTGCTGTCGAACCCCGTTTCAGCTCGGGGGATCGGGCGTAATGTTCAGTCATGGACCGCCGCATTTTCGGGCTGGAGAACGAGTACGGCGTCACATGCACGTTTAGGGGACAGCGCCGCCTGTCTCCTGACGAGGTGGCGCGGTACCTCTTCCGCCGTGTCGTGTCATGGGGCCGCAGCAGCAATGTCTTTCTGCGGAACGGTGCCCGCCTTTATCTTGACGTGGGTTCGCATCCGGAATACGCAACACCGGAATGCGACAACGTGACCGAGCTGGTCACCCACGACAAGGCCGGCGAGCGCATTCTGGAAGGCCTGCTCGTCGACGCCGAACGCCGCCTGCACGAGGAGGGAATCGCAGGCGACGTCTATCTCTTCAAGAACAACACCGACTCGGCGGGAAACTCCTACGGCTGCCATGAGAATTACCTGGTGGCGCGGCACGGGGAGTTCTCGCGGCTCGCGGACATCCTCATCCCCTTCCTGGTCACCCGTCAGCTGCTGTGCGGCGCGGGCAAGGTGCTGCAGACTCCGCGCGGCGCCGTGTACTGCGTGAGCCAGCGCGCCGAGCACATCTGGGAGGGCGTCAGCTCCGCGACGACCCGCTCCCGGCCGATCATCAACACCCGCGACGAGCCGCACGCCGACGCCGAGCGCTACCGGCGGCTGCACGTCATCGTCGGCGACTCGAACATGTCCGAGACGACCATGCTGCTCAAGGTCGGCGCGACCGACCTGGTGCTGCGCATGATCGAGGCGGGCACGGTGATGCGCGACCTGACCCTGGAGAACCCGATCCGGGCCATCCGCGAGGTCAGCCACGACATCACGGGCCGCCGCAAGGTGCGCCTGGCCAGCGGCCGCGAGGCCTCCGCGCTCGAGGTGCAGCGCGAGTACTACGAGAAGGCCGTCGACTTCGTGGAGCGCCGGGGCGTGCGCACCGGCACCGTCGACCAGGTCCTGGAGCTGTGGGGCCGCACGCTCGACGCCATCGAGGCCGAGGATCTCGACCGTATCGGCACCGAGATCGACTGGGTCATGAAGTACAAGCTCATCGAGCGGTACCGGGCCAAGCACAACATGACCATGTCGCATCCGCGGGTCGCGCAGATAGACCTCGCCTACCACGACATCCACCGACGCCGGGGCCTCTACTACCTCCTGGAGAAGAAGGGCCAGGCCGCCCGGATCTGCAACGACCTCAAGATCTTCGAGGGCAAGTCCGTGCCGCCGCAGACCACCCGCGCGCGGCTGCGCGGCGACTTCATCCGCCGCGCCCAGGAGCAGCGCCGTGACTTCACGGTCGACTGGGTGCACCTGAAGCTGAACGACCAGGCGCAGCGCACCGTGCTGTGCAAGGACCCGTTCCGCAGCGTGGACGACCGGGTGGAGAAGCTGATCGCCGGTATGTAGGGGATCTGCGCAGACGTTCGACCAATCCGGCCGGGGGCCCCGTGCGAATCATTCGTACGGGGCCCTTCGCCTGCCCTTGGCAAAGCTGTGCGAGGGCCTAGAGTGGCCGGACCGTATTCGAGCGACCTGAGGATTCTTGTGCGACGCCGACTTGCAGCTCTACTGATCGTGCCGGCACTGGCGCTGACCGCGACGGCCTGCGGCAGTGACGACGGCAAGAAGGACTCGGCGGACAAGGCGGATTCCTCGTCCGCGTCACCGAAGGCGGCCGAGGTCCCCAAGGCGGTCGACACCGCGAACCCGATGCCGAAGGTCTCCGGCGACGCGGGCAAGAAGGCCACGATCTCGGTGCCCAAGGGTGACCCGAGCGGCAAGTTCGTCGTGCACACCCTGACCGAGGGCGACGGCGCCGAGGTGAAGAAGAACGACCTGGTGGCGATGAACTTCACCGGCAAGGTCTGGAAGGGCGCCAAGGACCTCGGCACCACGTACGGGGCGCAGGGCGGCGGTGACCAGCTGGTGACGGCCGGTGCCGAGGGCCAGCTCCCGGCGTTCGCGCAGGCCGTGATCGGGCAGAAGGAGGGCAGCCGCGTCCTCGTGGTGGCCCCGCCGGCCGCCGGCTTCGGCGCGCAGGGCAACCAGCAGGTCGGCATCACCGGCACGGACACCCTGGTCTTCGCCATCGACGTCGGCAAGGTCATCCCGAAGAAGGCCGAGGGCACGCAGGCCGCGATCCCGTCGAACCTGCCGCAGATCCAGGCCGACAAGGAAGAGCCGGCGACGATCTCGATCCCGAAGAACGACCCGCCGAAGAAGCTCACCGACCAGGTCCTCATCCAGGGCAAGGGCGCCGAGGTCAAGAGCGGCCAGACGGTCACCATGCAGTACAGCGGTGCGGCCTGGAAGCTCAACCAGGGCAAGAAGAAGGCCGAGCTGTTCGACTCCTCCTGGAAGACGGGCCAGCCGTTCACGACCGTCATCGGCAAGGGCCAGGTCATCCCGGGCTGGGACAAGGGTCTCGTCGGCAAGCACGTCGGTGACCGCGTCCTCCTGGTGATCCCCGCGGACCAGGCGTACGGCAAGGAGGCCAAGGGCGAGACCCTGCCGGCCAACTCGACACTGGTGTTCGTGGTGGACGTGCTCGCCGCGCACTGACCGCCCGACAGATGGCAGACTGTCCCGGTTGCCCAACAGTCAACAAGCAGGAGCAATTCACGTGAGCATCGACAAGCCCGAGATCGACTTCCCGGGCGGCGAGCCCCCGGCGGACCTCGAGATCAAGGACATCTGGGTCGGCGACGGGCCCGAGGCGAAGGCGGGCGCCACCGTCTCCGTGCACTACGTGGGCGTGGCCTTCTCCACCGGCGAGGAGTTCGACGCCTCCTGGAACCGCGGCACCCCGCTTCAGTTCCAGCTCGGTGCCGGCCAGGTCATCCAGGGCTGGGACCAGGGCGTGCAGGGCATGAAGGTCGGCGGCCGTCGTCAGCTGACCATCCCCTCGCACCTCGCGTACGGCGAGCGTGGCGCCGGCGGCGGCCGCATCGCCCCCGGCGAGACGCTGATCTTCGTGTGTGACCTGGTCTCCGTCTGAGTTCAGTCACACATCGACCGCAAGCGGTCATCCCTGGGCCCATGCCTGCTGGCATGGGCCCTCGGCTTTTGCCCGTACACCCCGGGGCGGTACGGTCATCCGTCGGGAGCTACCTGAGGAAAGGGCGTCGATGGCCATTGCCAAGGCCGAGCGGCTGATGAATCTGGCGCTGTGTCTGCTCGGGACGCGGCGTCCGCTCAGCAAGCGCGAGCTGCGGGGGTCCATCGAGGCCTACCTGGAAGCGGGCAACGACGACTCCTTCAACCGCATGTTCGAGCGCGACAAGGACGATCTCCGCGAGCTCGGCCTGGTCATCGAGACCGTGGAGAACCTGGACGGCGACGTCGGCTACCTGGCCCGCCGCGACAGCAACCGGCTGCCGCCCGTCACGCTCGACGGCGAGGAGGCGGCCGCCCTCGGCCTCGCCGCCAAGGTCTGGCAGCAGGCCCGCCTCGCCGGCGCCGCGAGCGGCGCCCTGCAGAAGCTGCGCGCGGCCGGGATGCCCGAGGACGTGGACCCGTACGAGGCGCACCACGGCGCGCTCGAACCGCGCATCCCCGTGCACGAGGCGTCCTTCGAACCGCTGATGCTGGCCTGTCGCGACCGCCGCGCCGTCGTCTTCGACTACCGCAAGGCGACCGCCGCCCGGCCCGAGCAGCGGCACGTCGAGCCGTGGGCCCTGGAGTGCTGGCGCGGCCACTGGTACCTGGCCGGCTGGGACCGCGACCGGCAGGCCGAGCGGGTCTTCCGGCTCTCCCGGATCACCGGCAAGGTGCGCTCCCGCGCGGGCCGGTTCAAGGCGCCCGTGCCCGATGTCGTGACGGTGCGGGAGACCGTCGCCGGCTGGGCCGGGGAGACCGCCGACCGCTCCGCGCTGATCAGACTCCGCGCGGGCTCCGGCTACCCGCTGCGCGCCAAGGCCGTCTCCGTACGGGAACTGGGCGACGGCTGGGACGAGTTGGAGATTCCGTACGGGCACGGGCTCGACGCCTGGCTCGTGGAGTTCGGCCCCGACGTGGTCGTGCTGGAGCCCGCCGAGCTGCGGGCCGATGTCGTGGACCGGCTGCGCGCCGTGGCCAAGGGCTGAGGGAGAGGGACGAGCATGGCTTCCAACGCCATCGACCAGACCCGGCGGATGCTGTCCCTGGTGACCTACCTGCGGGAGCGCCCCGGGGCGCACGTCAGCGACGTCGCGCGGGCCTTCGGCATCACCGAGGACGAGCTGATCTCCGACCTCGACGTGCTGCCGCTGTGCGGGACGAGCTTCCGCGGCGGTGACCTCCTCGACATCGACACCGACGGCGACCGCATCTGGTGGCACAACCCGGACGACGTCGCCGAGCCGCTGCGGATCGCCGCCGACGAGGCGACCGCGCTGCTCGTCGCCGCGCGGGCCGTGGCGACGCTGCCGGGGCTGCGCGAGAGCGACCGGCTCGCGCTGCTGCGGGCGACCGCCAAGCTGGAGACCGCGGCGGGGGAGGCGGCGAGCGCGAGCGCGCGCCTGTCGGTCACCTTCGAGTCCGAGGGCGGCGTCTTCGCCGACGTCGACCGGGCGATCTCCGAGCGCCGCCGTCTGTGGATCCGCTACTACTCGCCCGCGCGCGACGAGGTCACCGAGCGGGAGATCGACCCGATCCGCCTCGTCTCCGTCGGCCACACCTACGTGGAGGCGTGGTGCCGTCGGTCCGAGGCGCGGCGCACGTTCCGGCTCGACCGGGTCGCCGAGATCCGCATCCTCGACGAGGCGTCCGCGCCGCCCGAGGTGGAACTGCGAGACCTCTCCGAGGGGCTCGTGCAGCCGGCCGCCGAGGACCCCGAGGTCGTCATCGAGGTCGGGCCCGGCGGGCGCTGGGTCGCCGAGTACTACCCGCACGACAGCGCCGAGGAACTGGTGGACGGCGGGCTGCGGATCACGCTGCGCACGCCCGACCCCTCCTCGCTGCGCCGGCTCGCGCTGCGGCTCGGCCGGGACGGGCACATCGTGGCGCCCGCCCAGCTCGCCGAGAGCGCGCGCGACGCGGCGCGGGAGGCGCTCGCCGCGTACGACGGGGCGGCGTGAGGGAGTTGGGTGTGCGGTCAGGAACGGACGAGAGGTGTGACGTGGGCGAAATCACTGGTGTGACCGGTTTCTCCGGTATCGCCGAAATGTCTGCCGTGGTGGCCGCTCCGGCGCCCGTCGTCTTCAAGGCCGCCTGCCCGGACTGCCGCGCCCGCTTCGAACTGGACGCCGCCGCGATCCGGTTGGCGATCGGCGCCAGCAGCCGCACCACCTTCTACTCCTTCACCTGCCCCGAGTGCGACACCGCCGTACGCAAGCCCGCGGGCGAGCGCATCGTCGAACTCCTCACCGGTGGCGGGGTGCGGACCCTGCGCCTCCACCAGACCGTCTAGGCTCGGCGCATGTTCTGGGCGATGCTGGCGGTGGCTGTGGGGTTCGTCGGGCTTGCTGTGCTCGCCGTTCTCGCGATCAAGGTGTTCGTCGAGGCCGAGCGCCTGGGGCGCCAAGTCGCCGACACCACACGGCAGATCAACCGGGCCGCCGAGGATCTGGAGCGGGCCGCGGTGAGTGTGGCGAAGGCCGGCGGCGAAGTCGTCTGACGCTCCGCGGGGCAGGATGGAAAGCGCTTTACCCCTGTGACCTGTCCGGCGCCCAGGTTCGGCGGGTACGCTCCTCTACGCGGCCTGAAAGTGAGGCGCGGGTCGCAACTGGGAGTACGCACGGGGATTGCCCCGCGTTCACCCCCACGGGATACGATCGCTGCCAGCACGGTGGTCGGACAACAGTCCGAAGTCCGATCGGTACCGGCAGTCCCGCCCCTGCCGCCTCAGTGAGAAGGTAAACGCATATGTTCGGTGGAAAGATCGGCGCCCCCGAGTTCATCATTCTGCTCGTGGTCATCCTCCTCCTGTTCGGCGCGAAGAAGCTCCCGGACATGGCGCGCTCGCTCGGCAAGTCGGCCCGCATCCTCAAGAGTGAAGCCAAGGCGATGAAGAACGAGGGTGGCAACCAGGATGCCGCCCCGTCGGACCCGCCGCAGCCGGCCGACCAGCAGCCGCCGGCCCCGCGCACCATCAAGGCCGCGCCCGGTGACGTGAGCAGCTCGCGTCCCGTGACCGAGCCGACGAACCAGACGACGCAGAGCTGATCGAAGGCCGCCCCTGTCATGGCGGCCTGTCGCACGAGATGAGGACGTGGGTTGATCAAGTCTGCCCGCAAGCAGGAGAGGGATCCCGAGGGGCGGATGCCGCTCGCGGAGCACCTGCGTGAGCTTCGTAATCGGCTGACGAAGGCACTTCTTGGCGTCGTCGTGGTCACGATCGTCGCGGCGTTCTTCTACAAGGACATCGTCGATCTGATCACCAAGCCGATCCTGGACTCGGTCGGCTGTGACCAGTCGTTCTCGCAGCTGTCGAAGGTCAAGTCCGAGCCCTGCGCGGAAATCACCATCAATGGTCTGCTGACGCCCTTCACGCTGGCCCTGAAGATTTCGCTGATGGCGGGCATCGTGTTCGCCTCGCCGGTCTGGCTCTACCAGCTGTGGGGCTTCATCGCTCCCGGCCTGCACAAGCACGAGAAGAAGTACGCCTACGGGTTCGTGGGCACCGGCGTCCCGCTGTTCCTGTGCGGCGCCTACTTCGCGTACGCGATTCTGCCCACCACCGCGAAGGTGCTGATCGACTTCACGCCGGGCAACGCGTCGAACCTGCTGCCGCTGGACGACCTGCTCGATCTCGTGACGCGCATGGTGATCGTCTTCGGCCTCTCGTTCGAGCTGCCGCTGCTCCTCGTGTTCCTCAACCTCATCGGGGCGATCACCGGCAAGCGGATGCTGGGCTGGTGGCGGGCGATGATCATGGGCATCACGGTGTTCGCGGCCGTGGCGACCCCGAGCACCGACCCGCTGTCGATGCTGGCCCTTGCGGCGCCGATCTGGGTGCTCTACTTCGCCGCCGTGCTCTTCTCGCTGATCAACGACAAGCGCCGGCGCCGTAACAACCCCGACGCCGACCTCGACGACGACGAGGCGTCCGTGATCGAGCTGGAGCCCGAGGCGGTCGGCGAGATCGAGCCCGTGAGCGCGAGCCGTACGCCGCTGCCCGAGCAGACGACGGCGGAGCGGATCAACGGTTACGACGATGTGACCTGAGGTAACTCCTGTTCTGGGCGGGCCAGTTGTTAGGGTCCGGCCGTGAGCAGTGAGATCACCCTCTTCGTCAATCCCACCGCGGGACGCGGCCGGGGCGCAGGTGCTGCGCAGCCGGCCGCTTCCGCGTTGCGGGCGGCAGGCTTCTCCGTGCGGACCGTCATCGGGGAGGACGCCCCCGACGCCCTGGCACGCGCGCGTGCCGCGGTGCGGGAGGGGACCGGGGCCCTGGTGGCGGTCGGCGGGGACGGGCTCGTGAATCTCGCGCTGCAAGCCGTCGCCGGGACCCGCACCCCGCTCGGCGTGATCGCCGTCGGCACGGGCAACGACTTCGCGCGGGCTCTCGGCCTTCCCGTACGGGACCCCGCCGGGGCCGGCGCGCTCGTCGCGCGGGCGCTCAAGGGCTCGCTCGTCCGCGACATCGACCTGGGGCGGATCGGCGACCACTGGTTCGGGACCGTGCTCGCGTCCGGGTTCGACTCCCGTGTCAACGACCGGGGCAACCGGATGCGGCTGCCGCTCGGCCGCTTCAAGTACGACCTGGCGATCGCCCTCGAACTGGCCGCCTTCCAGCCCGTGCCTTTCCGGATCACCTTCGAGGACGGTGGCGTACGGGAGATCGCCGCGACCCTCGTCGCCGTGGGGAACGGGACCTCGTACGGGGGCGGCATGCGCATCTGCGCCGGTGCCGACATGAGCGACGGGCTGTTCGACGTGACCGTGGTGGGGGCGTGCTCGCGGGCGACGCTGCTGCGGGTGTTCCCGCGGGTCTACAAGGGGACGCATCTTGACCACCCCGTCGTCAGCACGTACCGCGCGGCGCGGGTCGAACTCGTCGCCGACGACATCACGGGGTACGCGGACGGGGAGCGCGTCGGGGCGTTGCCGCTGGTGGCGGAGTGTGTGCCGGGAGCGGTGCGGGTCCTCACCGGAGGCCTTACCGGATAATGATCGTCCGTTGTCGGTGGTGGCCGGTAGGCTCGAAAGCACGATGACAGAGGACCTCTCCCCGGCCGAGCGGTATGCGGCAGCCCGTCAGCGGGCCGCAGAGCAGGCCACCGCGCTCGCTTCCTTCCGCGAGATGTACGACTTCGGCCTCGACCCCTTCCAGATCGAGGCGTGCCAGGCGCTGGAGGCGGGCAAGGGCGTCCTGGTCGCGGCGCCCACCGGCTCCGGCAAGACGATCGTCGGCGAGTTCGCCGTCCACCTCGCCCTGCTCCAGGGCAAGAAGTGCTTCTACACGACACCCATCAAGGCGCTGTCGAACCAGAAGTACCAGGACCTGTCGAAGCGGTACGGTGCCGACAAGGTCGGGCTGCTGACCGGCGACAACAGTGTGAACAGCGACGCACCCGTGGTCGTCATGACCACCGAAGTGCTGCGGAACATGCTGTACGCCGGATCGCAGGCGCTGATCAATCTCGGCTACGTGGTCATGGACGAGGTGCACTACCTGTCCGACCGCTTCCGCGGTGCCGTGTGGGAAGAGGTGATCATCCACCTCCAGGAGTCCGTCACGCTCGTCTCGCTGTCGGCGACGGTGTCCAACGCGGAGGAGTTCGGCGACTGGCTCGACACCGTGCGCGGCGACACCGAGGTGATCGTCTCCGAGCACCGGCCCGTCCCGCTGTTCCAGCACGTCCTCGCCGGGCGCCGGATGTACGACCTCTTCGAGGAGGGTGAGGGCAGCAAGAAGGCCGTCAACCCCGACCTGACCCGCATGGCGCGCATGGAAGCGAGCCGGCCCTCCTACCAGGACCGGCGGCGCGGGCGGAACATGCGGGAGGCCGACCGGGAGCGGGAGCGCCGTCAGCGGTCCCGTATCTGGACGCCTGGCCGGCCCGAGGTCATCGACCGGCTCGACAGCGAAGGCCTGCTGCCCGCCATCACGTTCATCTTCAGCCGGGCCGCGTGCGAGGCGGCCGTGCAGCAGTGCCTGTTCGCGGGGCTGCGGCTGAACGACGACGACGCGCGGGCCCGGGTCCGCGAGATCGTCGAGGAGCGGACCGCGTCCATCCCGGACGAGGATCTGCACGTCCTCGGGTACTACGAGTGGCTGGAAGGCCTGGAGCGCGGGATCGCCGCGCACCACGCGGGCATGCTGCCGACCTTCAAGGAGGTCGTGGAGGAGCTGTTCGTGCGGGGCCTGGTGAAGGCCGTCTTCGCCACGGAGACGCTGGCGCTCGGCATCAACATGCCGGCCAGATCCGTGGTCCTGGAGAAGCTCGTCAAGTGGAACGGAGAGCAGCACGCCGACATCACCCCGGGCGAGTACACCCAGCTGACCGGGCGTGCGGGGCGGCGTGGCATCGACGTCGAGGGCCACGCCGTGGTCCTGTGGCAGCGCGGCTTCAGCCCCGAGCACCTGGCCGGGCTCGCCGGCACCCGCACGTATCCGCTCAAGTCCAGCTTCAAGCCGTCGTACAACATGGCGGTGAACCTGGTCGAGCAGTTCGGGCGGCACCGCTCCCGGGAGCTGCTCGAGACCTCCTTCGCCCAGTTCCAGGCGGACAAGTCCGTCGTCGGGATCTCCCGGCAGGTGCAGAAGAACGAGGAAGGGCTCGAGGGCTACCAGGAGTCCATGACCTGCCACCTCGGGGACTTCGAGGAGTACGCGCGGCTGCGGCGCGAACTGAAGGACCGCGAGACCGAGTTGGCGAAGCAGGGCGCCGTGCAGCGGCGCGTCCAGGCGGCCGCCGCGCTGGAGAAGCTCAAGCCGGGCGACGTCATCCACGTGCCGACGGGGAAGTTCGCGGGGCTCGCGCTGGTCCTCGACCCCGGGCTGCCGGCCGGCCGGTCCAACGGGCACCGCGGGTTCGAGCACCACGACGGACCCCGCCCGCTGGTCCTGACCGCCGAGCGGCAGGTCAAGCGGCTCGCGTCCATCGACTTCCCGGTGCCCGTGGAGGCGCTGGAGCGGATGCGGATCCCGAAGTCGTTCAACCCGCGCTCGCCCCAGTCGCGGCGCGACCTCGCGTCCGCGCTGCGCACCAAGGCCGGGCACATCGTGCCCGACCGGCACAAGAAGGGGCGCGCGGCGGCCGCGGACGACCGCGAGATCGCGCGCCTGCGCACCGAGCTGCGCGCGCATCCCTGCCACGGCTGCTCCGAGCGGGAGGACCACGCGCGGTGGGCCGAGCGCTACCACCGGCTGAAGCGGGACACCGCGCAGCTGGAGCGGCGGATCGAGGGCCGCACCAACACCATCGCGCGGACCTTCGACCGCATCGTCAAGCTTCTGACGGAGCTGGACTATCTGCGCGCCGACGAGGTCACCGAGCACGGCAAGCGGCTCGCGCGGCTGTACGGCGAGCTCGACCTGCTGGCCAGTGAGTGCCTGCGCGACGGTGTCTGGGAGGGCCTGAACCCGGCCGAACTCGCCGCGTGTGTCTCGGCGTTGGTGTTCGAGGCACGGGTCAGCGACGACGCGCTCGCCCCGAAGGTGCCCTCGGGCAAGGCCAAGGCCGCGCTCGGCGAGATGGTGCGGATCTGGGGCCGGCTCGAAGCCCTGGAGGAGGACTTCCGTATCAACCAGGCGGAGGGTGTCGGGCAGCGCGAGCCCGATCTCGGCTTCGCCTGGGCCGCGTACCAGTGGGCCTCGGGCAAGGGGCTCGACGAGGTGCTGCGGGAGGCGGAGATGCCGGCCGGTGACTTCGTGCGGTGGTGCAAGCAGGTCATCGACGTGCTGGGGCAGATCGCCGCGGCGTCGCCCCCGGGATCCACCGTGGGCCGCAACGCACGCAAGGCCGTCGACGGTCTGCTGCGGGGAGTCGTGGCGTACTCGTCCGTGGGGTGAGTGCGCGGGCTTTCGCCGGGGGCGCCGTCGATGGGACGGCGCCCCCGGCTTTTCCGCGCCAAAGCCGGGGCCAGGGCGGGCGGGGGAGTTGCTAGGCCGCCGCGCGTTCCGCGTCCCGCTTCGCGACCTCTTCTCGGACGATCGGGATCACATGGCGGCCGAAGTCGATCGCGTCGTCCAGCAGGTCGTAGCCGCGGGCCGAGAGGATGTCGACGCCCAGGTCGTAGTAGTCGAGGAGGGCCTGCGCCACGGTTTCCGGTGTGCCCACCAGCGCGGTGGAGTTGCCCGCGCCGCCCGTCTCCGCCGCCGTGGGGGTCCACAGCGCGCGGTCGTGACGCTCGCCCTGCGCCGCTGCCGCCAGGAGCCGCTGGGAGCCCGCGTTCTGCGGGTTCGTGACCGGATGGCGGCGGGAGAGCGGGCTGCCCGCCTTGCGCGCCTTGATGCGGGCCAGCGTCGCGTGGGCCTTCTCCCAGGCCAGCTCCTCCGTGGGCGCGATGATCGGACGGAACGCGACCTGGATGCGCGGGGTGTCCGTACGGCCCGCCGCCTTCGCCGCCGCCCTGACCGACTCGATCTGCTCGGCGGTCTGCGCGAGGGGCTCGCCCCACAGGCAGTAGATGTCCGCCTCGGCGCCGCCCGCCGCGTACGCCGCGGGCGACGAACCGCCGAACGAGACCGGCGGGTGCGGGAGTTGGACCGGGAAGGTGTCGCTCACGAAGTCACGGAAGCGATAGTGCGCGCCCTCGTGGTCGAACGGCTCGTGCGACGTCCACGCCTTCTTGATGATCTGGATGGCCTCGCGCGTGCGGGCGTACCGCTCGTCCTTCGTGAGGAAGTCGCCCTCGCGCTGCTGCTCGTGGTCGTTGCCGCCGGTGATGAAGTGGACGGCGAGCCGGCCGTCGCTGATGCGGTCGAGCGTGGCGAACGTCTTCGCCGCGAACGTCGGGTACGAGACGTTCGGCCGGTGCGCGACCAGGATCTGGATCTTCTCCGTGCGGGCCGCGATGTAGGCGGCGGCGGGCGACGGGTCGGGCGAGCCGGAGCCGTACGCGAAGAGGATGCGGTCCCAGCCGTACTCCTCGTGGGCGCGGGCGAGCCGGAGCGTGTAGTCCTTGTCGAAGGACGGGCCCGAGCGGGCGGTCACTTCGGAGCCTTCGTTGGTCGCGGCAATGCCGAGGAACTCTACGGGCATGGGGATACGCCTCTTCTGCGGTGCGGGGTCGGATGTGCTGGCCTGGACGTCGGATCGTCGTCAGGCGCAACACGCCGCCGACCACACACGACCGAAGTCGATGTGGTCGCGGGTGACCAGCCGCAGCTGAGGGCGCATGCCGTCAGTTGACCAGGCGGACGCGTGAAACGTCAACCACGTCTTTGCGCCGCCACGTAGGCGCGCCAGCCGCCGTGGTGGGTGATGTCGGGGGCGTCGTGGAGCGCCTCGGGCGCGCAGAGGAAGCCGGGGACCTCGGCGCCGTCGGCGAGGGTGACGCGGCCCAGGGTCATGGGCCGGGG
Organism: Streptomyces sp. Q6; assembly: GCF_036967205.1. NCBI lineage: Bacteria > Bacillati > Actinomycetota > Actinomycetes > Kitasatosporales > Streptomycetaceae > Streptomyces > Streptomyces citrinus. The sequence continues at coordinate 1,600,323 of NZ_CP146022.1, read as the reverse complement.
GAGTGCCGTGAGGAGCTGCCCCAGGCCCGCGGCCGGGATGCGCCAGACCTCCGCCTCGATCGGCCTGCCCCGCTCCGGGCCCACGTGGACCAGGCCCGGCTTGGGCGGTGCGGTGGGCAGGGCGTGCAGCCGGTACGCGGGTGAGGTCGTCGTCGTACGGTCGAACTCGGCGCCCAGAGACAGGAGTTGGCCGTTCAGTGGCTGGCCGGTCAGATGGGCGCCGACCACGGCGACGTGGGTGGGTGGCGTCGTGACGGTCTCCGCGATGCGGGCCAGGCGGTCGTCGGTGTGCGCGGCGCCGATCAGCATCACGCCGAACGGGAGGCCGTGGACCGTGCCCGCGGGGACGGCCGCGGCGCACAGGCCGAAGAGGTTCGTGGAGTTGGTGAAGCGGCCCAGCCGGGCGTTGACCCCGAGCGGGTCCGCCGCGACGTCGGCGAGGGTGGGGTGTTCGGTGGTCGTCGGCAGCAACAGGGCGTCCACGTCGGCCAGTTGGGCGAGTGCGGCGGTGCGCAGTGCGGACAGGCGGGCCTGGTCGGCGAAGAGCCGGTGGGCCGGGAGGTCGCGGGCCCGCGTGATGATGCCGGCGACCGTGGGATCGAGATCGCCACCGGTCGCACCGGGTGCCGGCGTCTCGTCCGCCCCGTTCGCCTTGTCGAGGAAGGCGCCCACCGCCGTATAGCGCTCCGCGACGAACGCTCCCTCATAGAGCATCGCGGCCGCCTCGGTGAACGGCGTCAGGTCGATCTCCTTCAACTCTGCCCCGGAGAGGGCGAGTTGGCGGGTCGCATCCTCGTACGCGGCCTCCCATCCTGGTGCCAGCTCGCCCAGTTGCCCGGGGCGCGGGACCGCGATGCGCCAGGGGCCCGGCACGCGGGCGGGAGCCGCCGGCGCCGGGTCCGCCAGGAACGACAGGGCGCGCTCGGCCTGCGCCACCGTACGGGCGAAGACGGAGACGCAGTCGAGCGAGGCGCAGGCCGGGACCACGCCGTCCGTCGGGACGACGCCGTACGTGGGCTTGAGGCCGACGATGCCGTTCAGGGCGGCGGGGACGCGGCCCGAGCCCGCCGTGTCCGTGCCGAGGGCGAGGTCGGCGATGCCCAGGGCCACGGCGACCGCCGAACCCGAACTGGAGCCGCCGCTGATGCGGTCCGGGTCGAGGGCGTTCCTGACCGCGCCGTACGGGGAGCGGGTGCCGACGAGGCCGGTGGCGAACTGGTCGAGGTTCGTCGTGCCGATGACGATCGCGCCGGCCGCGCGGAGGCGGGCCACCGCCGGGGCGTCCGCCTCCGGGAGGTACGCGTACGAGGGGCATCCGGCGGTGGTGGGCAGGCCCGCCACGTCGATGTTGCCCTTGACCGCCAACAGGGTTCCGGCCAGGGGGAGATAGTCGGGGACGGCCGCCGCCTCCGCCTCCACCTCCGCCCGGGGGCGGAGGTCGATCCAGATCTCGGGGCGGTCCGTCTCGGCGATGCGGGCGTAGGCGGCGCGGACTCTGGTCACTGCCCGGTTCATGGGGGCTCCCTCTGGTGTGGCTCTCGTCGTGGCGGGTCGCGCGGTTCCTCGCATCAGGCGGTCGGGGCCAGGATCAGCAAGGGCGTGCCCGGTTCCACCTGGGCGCCCGGCTTGGTGAGGAGCTGGTGGACGCGGGCCGACCTGGTCGCGCGCACCGGGGCCTCCATCTTCATCGCCTCCAGGGACACGAGCAGGGTTCCCGGCTCCACGGTGTCGCCCTCGGCCACGTTCACCTGCCAGACGCTCGCGGCGAACTCGGCCTCCACGACCGTGCCGCCCGGCGGAATCGCGAGGTCGTCGGCGGGTGGTGCGGGCTCGCTCGCCGCCTCGGCGCGGGCGAACTCGCCGGCCGCCTCCCACGCGTCGCGCTCCGCCGAGAACGCGGCGCCCTGCGTGGCCCGGAACTCCGCGATCGAGTCCGCCTCGCGCGCCAGGAACGCCTCGTGGTCGCGCAGCGAGAAGGTGCCCTCCTCGATGCGCGGCACGAAGCGGCCCGACGTGATGTCCGCGCGGAGTTCGAGCAGTTCCTCGGGCGACACCGGGTACCACTTGATCCGGTCGAAGAAGCGCAGCAGCCACGGCGCCCCCGGCTCGAACGCCCCGCGCTGCTGCCACCCCGACCAGACCTGCGTCGTACGCCCCACGAACTGGTAGCCGCCGGGGCCCTCCATCCCGTAGACGCAGAGGTACGCGCCGCCGATGCCGACGGAGTTCTCGGCGGTCCAGGTGCGGGCCGGGTTGTACTTGGTCGTCACCAGGCGGTGGCGCGGGTCGAGCGGGGTGGCCACCGGCGCGCCCAGGTAGACGTCGCCGAGGCCGAGGACCAGGTACTCGGCGTCGAAGACCGTGGCGTACACGGCGTCGACCGAGGTGAGACCGTTGACGCGGCGGATGAACTCGATGTTCCACGGGCACCACGGCGCGTCGTCGCGCACCCCCGCCATGTAGCGGGCGATGGCCTCGCGGGTCGCCGGGTCGTCCCAGGAGAGCGGCAGGTGGACCGTGCGGGACGGCACCGTCAGCTCGTCCGTCGGTGGGAGCTCGGACGCTATGTCCCGTACCTGGCGCAGGAGTTCGGGCTGGGGCAGGACGGCGGGGTCGACCTTGATCTGGAGCGAGCGGATGCCGGGCGTCAGATCCCGTACGCCGGTGAGCGCCGCGTCCGACACCGCCTCCATCAGCGCGTGCACCCGCATCCGCAGCGCCAGGTCGAGCTGCATCGGGCCGAACTCGACGAGCAGGTTGTCGTCGCCGCTGCGCCGGTACGTGATGTCGCCGTCGCGGGCCAGGACACCGCCGTCGACGACGGCCGGGCGGGCCGCGCCGTCCGCCGTGACCGGCGCGAAGCGGACCGTGTCGCCGGGGCGCAGCTGGCCCAGCTTCCAGCGCTCGGCGGAGGCGACCGTCGCCGGGCAGACGAAACCGCCGAGCGAGGGGCCGTCCGGGCCGAGCAGCACCGGCATGTCACCGGTGTAGTCGACCGCGCCGACCGAGTACGGGGTGTCGTGGATGTTGGAGGGGTGCAGGCCCGCCTCGCCGCCGTCGGTTCGGGACCAGCGGGGCTTGGGGCCGACCAGGCGGACACCGGTGCGGGCCGAGTTGAAGTGGACCTTCCAGTCGGCCGCGTAGAACGCGTGGATGTCGTCCTCGGTGAAGAACTCCGGTGCGGCGTGCGGGCCTTCGAGCACGCCGACCGTCCACGAGGAGGTGAACGCGGGGCGCTCGGCCGGCGGGACGGCCGGCCCCTCGGTCGAGGAGCCGCCGTGCAGGACGTCGCCCGTGCGCAGGGTCCGGCCGCCGTGACCGCCGAAGCCGCCGAGCGTGAACGTCGCGGCGCTGCCCAGGAACGGCGGCACGTCGAGCCCGCCGCCCGCGACCAGGACGTACGTGCGCAGGCCGTGCCCGGTCGGGGCGCCGACGGCGAGGACGCCGCCCGCCGGGACGGTCACCGGCTCCCACAGCGGCACCGGCCTGCCGTCGACCGTGACCGGCGCCGGGGCGCCCGTCACACACACCGTGGTCGGGTGCGTGAACCTCAACTCCGGCCCCTGGAGGGTGCATTCGAGACCCGGCGCTCCCTCGTCGTTGCCGAGCGCGCGGTTGCCGAGCCGGAAGGAGAGGTCGTCCATCGGACCGCAGGGCGGGACCCCCACCTGCCAGTGCCCGATCCGCCCCGGCCAGTCCTGCACCGTGGTGAGCGTGCCGCCCGCGACCACCTCGATGCGCGGCGTCGGGTCGGTGACCCGGGCCAGCGTCGCCGTCGAGTGGGTGCCCGCGGTGAACTCCGGGTCGGCGAGGGCCGTGCGGACGAGCCCCAGGTTCGTCTCGATGCCGTCGACGCGGGCGCGGGCCAGCGCGTCGTCCAGGCGGGCGAGGGCGTGCGCGCGGTCGGTGCCGTACGCGACGACCTTCGCCAGCATCGGGTCGTACGCGGTGGAGACCTCGGTCCCCGTCTCGATCCAGCCGTCCACGCGCACGCCCGCGGGGAACTCCACCCGCGTCAGCAGACCGGCGCTCGGCCGGTGGTCACGGCTCGGGTCCTCCGCGTAGATCCGCGCCTCGACGGCGTGGCCGCGCGGCGCCCCCGGATCGCGGACGACGTCCGACTCGCCCCGGGCCAGGCGCAGCATCCACGCGACGAGGTCGACGCCGTAGATCTCCTCGGTGACCGGATGCTCCACCTGGAGGCGGGTGTTGACCTCCAGGAAGTACGCCTCCTCGCGAGCGGCGTCGTAGACGAACTCGACGGTCCCCGCGGAGCGGTAGTCGACGCTCGCGCACAAGTCCCGTGCCGCGGTGGCGAGGTGTGCGCGTACGTGGTCGGGGATGCCGGGCGCCGGGGCCTCCTCCACCACCTTCTGGTTGCGGCGCTGCAAGGAGCAGTCGCGGTCGCCGAACGTGACGACCCGGCCCGCGCCGTCGCCGAAGACCTGCACCTCGACGTGGCGGGCGTTCTCGACGAGCCGTTCCAGGAACACGCCCGCCGACGAGAAGGACGCCGCCGCCACGCGCTGCACCCGCTCCCACGCGTCCCGCAGCTCGTCCGGGGTGCGGCAGGCCGACATGCCGATGCCGCCCCCGCCGCCGGTGGCCTTGAGCATGACCGGGTAGCCGATCGTGGCGGCCGCGTCGAGCGCCGAGTCCACGTCGGGCAGCAGGCCCGTGCCGGGCGCGAGCGGCACCCCGGCCGCCTCGGCCGCCGCGCGGGCGGTGTGCTTGGCCCCGAACAGTTCCAGTTGGTCCGGGGTCGGGCCGACGAACACGATGCCCGCGTCGGCGCAGCGGCGGGCGAACCCGGCGTCCTCGGACAGGAATCCGTAGCCCGGGTGGATCGCCCCGGCCCCCGTGTCCTTCGCCGCCCGCAGGATCAGGTCCGCGTCGAGATACGACTCCTTGGCGGGCGCGGGACCGAGCCGGACCGCCTCGTCGGCGAGCCGGACGTGCGGCGCCCCGCGGTCCGGGTCGGAGAAGACGGCGACCGTGCGCAGCCCCGCCTCGCGCGCGCTGCGGATGATCCGGGCCGCGATCTCGCCCCGGTTGGCGACGAGCAGCGTGTCGAAGGTCATGCGGCCCTGCCTTCGTGAGTGGCGTGCGCGGCGGTGATCGTCATCTCGACCGGCGTCGGCTCGAAGCCGTTGCACGGGTTGTTGATCTGCGGGCAGTTGGAGACGAGGACGAGGACGTCGCGCTCCGCGCGCAGCGTCACCTTCAGGCCGGGCGCCGACAGGCCGTCGACGATGCCGAGCGTGCCGTCCTCCTCCACGGGGACGTTCATGTACCAGTTGATGTTCGAGACGAGATCGCGCTTGTCGAGCCCCCAACGGGCGCCCTCGGCGAGGAAGTTGTCGACGCAGGCGTGCTGCGACCAGGTGTGGTGGCCGTAGCGCAGCGTGTTGGACTCCTTGGAGCAGGCGCCGCCGACCGTGTCGTGGCGGCCCACGTCGTCGGCGACGACCGTCATCAGCGGGGTGTGCTCGTTGCTCAGCAGCACGCTGCCCGTGGTCAGGAAGATGCCGCCCTGCGCGTGGATCGTGTCGGGCGCGCTGTAGCGCACGGTCGTGTCCGCGGCGTCGTACACGAGGAAGTCCACGGCCTGATTGCCGTGCAGATCGGTGAGGGTGAGGGTCTCGCCGGCCCGCACGACGGACGACCAGGCGGCGCGTGCGGCGACGGTGAACGTGGCGGGCGTGGCCGGGACGGCCGGTGCGGCGGGCGGGGCCGATGCGGTCGACGTGGTCACTGGATCCCCCTGGAGGCGAGAAAGTCGGCGGTGTTCTGGAAGGCGCGGCGGCCCTCGGGCGTGGCGTCCCAGAGCGGGTCCTTCGCGCCGGTCGGCGCCGCCCGCCACGCCAGCACCTCCAAGGGGCCGCAGACGTAGGCGTCTTGGGGGTCGGACGGGTGCGGCGCGTTCGCGATCAGCACCGTCACGTCCTGCTCGGCGCGGAGGGTCACGCTCGCCCCCGGACCCGCCGGTCCGAGGAACCGCACGTCTCCGTCCTCGCTGATCCGCACGCCCTGGAAGAAGGAGAGGGAGGGCGGCAGGTCGCGCGGCGTCAGACCGTTCTTGGCGGCGGCCAGCTTGAACAGCTCCCGCCCGGCCGGCGACGGCGACTCGGCGGTCCCGGCCCCGTACCGTCGCACGTTCCGTACGAGGGTGGAGGTGCCGCACAGCGCGTCGTGCCGGCCGCCCGTCGTGTCGGCCACGATCGAGGCGAGGACCCGGCCCTGGTCGGACAGGAGCAGGCGGTTCTCGCCGAGGTGGGCGTTCCACTGCACCTTCACGGTGTCGGCCACGTTCAGCCGCTCCCACGGGCGCCCGTCGACGAAGAGGAGCAGGTGCGCGCAGGCGGAGCCGGTGAGGTCGGTGAGGCGCAGTTCGGTGCCGCGGGCCAGGACGCGGTGCGTGTAGTTGCCGCCCGCGACGGTCTCCGCCCACACCAAGTGACCTGCCTCGCACGGGGGTTCGGCCCAGTCGCGGGCCGGGACCACCGGCATGGCGTCGGCGCGGGTGCCCGCTTGGGCGCGGGCGTGGTCGCGGGCTCCGTAGGTGGTCGCTGTCGCCATGGCGGGACCTTCCGGCTCGGCGGTCGGGGGACGTGCGCGACGGTTTCTGTCGCTCGACAGAAATTAGGGAGCCGCGACTACTGCCGCGTTGCCCGGTCATTGCGTGCCCGTTACCGAGTCCTCACCGCGCCGTGTGTGCGGGCGGATGTGCAACGATCGACCGTATGAGCACATCGGGAGCGCGTCGCGTCGGACGCCCGCGGGCCGCGCAGCGGCCGGACAGCGGGCTCGCGCCGCGTGCCGAACTCCTGGAAGCCGCTGCGGAGTTGTTCACCACCAAGGGGTACGCGGCGACCACCACCCGCGCCGTCGCCGAGCGCGCCGGGATGCGGCAGGCGACGATGTACCACTACGTCTCCGGCAAGGAGGAGCTGCTCGCCGACCTCCTGGAGTCGACCGTCACGCCCTCGCTCACCCTCGCCCGCGCGCTGCTCGCCGACGTGGACCGCCCGGCCGAGGGCCGGCTGTGGGAGCTGTGCCGCCGCGACGTCGAGCTGCTGTGCGGCGGCCCGCACAACCTGGGCGGCCTCTATCTGCTGCCCGAGGTGCGCAGCGAGCGGTTCGCCGGATTCCACGCCGTACGGGCCGAACTCAAGGACGCGTACCGGCAGTTGATCGCCGACACCGGCGCCGGTTCCACCCTCGCCAAGGGTGAACTCTCGCTCCGCACCGATCTGTTGTTCGGTCTGATCGAAGGTGTCATTCTCGTCCACCGCTCCGACCCGGAACGCTCCGTGGCGGTCTTCGCCGCCGCCACGGCCGACGCCGCGCTGCGCATCGCCGGCTGCTGACACCCGCTCACCTGGCTCGACACCCCTTCGGGGCCGCGGTGTTCGGACGCCCGGACGCCATCACTCCATGTGTGCGAATCGACGCTGAGCGTGTAAATGGGAGCGAGTGTATTCCTGTCGCGGGGGTTATTTCAGGGCCTTACTGAATATGACTCGGCGATGATCCGGCCGGACTAAGCTCGCCCGCAGCGCACCGAGTTGAGATGTATTCGGGCGCTTGTTCCCCTGCGTGCCGATGGTTCGCATTGATCCCCGGAACGAAACATGGCGAGCCGTCGCAAACTTCCCCGACCCGATCGTTCAGAGGGCATACATGGTGAGTGTTCAATCGCCTCCCGGTGGCCGAGACGTCCCCTACACACGCGTGCTGTTGCTCCCCGCGATGGTCATGGCCGCCGCCACCGGAGCGGCCGTCGCCACCGTCACGCAGCCGGCCCGCCTCGCCGTCGCCCTGTGCGGCGCCCTCGGCACGCTCCTGGTCGTCGCCGTCGCCGCCGAGGCGGTCCGGCGCGGCCGCATCATCAGGGGCCAGCGCGCGCACTACGCGCACCACGTCGCCGACCTCGAGAGCCGCATCGCCGGCCAGGAGCAGCGGACACTGCGCGTCGCCAAGGAACTCGTCCCGCACGCCGTGTACCGGGTGCGGGCCGGCGAGAGCCCCAAGGACGCCGTCCAGTACGCCTGCGACTCCGACCCCGCCTTCCGTGACGTCACCGCGGGCGAGCGCGAACTGATGCGCCGCTGCCTCAAGGAGGTCGACCGGTCGGCCGCCGAGAACGACGCCGCCCAGCGCGCGTTCGTCTCCGTCGCCCGCCGCGTCCAGGCCATCGTGCACAAGCAGGCCCAGGAACTGCGCGAGATGGAGGAGGACCACGGCCGCAACCCGGAGGTCTTCGACGACCTCCTGCGCATCGACCACGGCACCGCCCTGATCGGCCGCCTCGCCGACTCCGTCACCGTCCTCGGCGGCGCCCGCCCCGGCCGCCAGTGGCCGCGGCCCGTCAAGCTCTACAGCGTGCTGCGCGGCGCCATGTCGCGCATCCTCGAATACCCGCGCATCGACCTGCACGCCATCTGCGACACGGCCATCAAGGGCATCTACGTCGAGCCCCTGATCCACGCCTGCGCCGAACTCCTCGACAACGCGACCCGCTACTCGCCCCCGTCTACCCGGGTGCACGTCACCGCCGTCGAGGTGCAGACCGGCATCGCCATCGAGATCGAGGACGGCGGCGTCAGCCTCGGCGAGGAGGCCCAGGCCAAGGTCGAGCGGATGCTGGACAAGGCCAAGGCCGGCGTCGACCTCAACGACCTCGGCGAGAACCCGCGCCTCGGCCTCGCGATCGTCGGCCGGCTCTGCTCCGTCTACAACATGCAGATCTCGCTGCGCCAGTCCGCTTACGGCGGCGTCCGCGCCGTCCTCGTCGTACCGCGCGAGATGATGAGCACGGAGCCCGCCCCCGGCCTCGCCCACGGCATCGGCGCCACTGCGGTGCCCCGCGTCGACCACAACGGCGTACCGATCAAGGAAGAGCCGCGCCTGAAGAAGACGCGGCGCCCCACCACGGGCCCGCGCCCCTCCGCGCCGCTCGTCGCCATGGAGGACGACGTCCCGGTGGTCACCGAATGGCGGGCCAACGGGCTGCCCCAGCGCCGCAGGAAGTTCGACACGAAGATCATCGAGGACCAGATCATCGTGACGCCCCGCCACCCCGACCTCAGCGTGCCGCCGCCCGCCGCGCCGCCCGCGCCGGGACCGGCCGCGGAGCCGGAGCACGCGAAGCCGGCCCAGCCCGAGCCCGGCCTGTGGGTCGAGGCGTTCATGAACGGGCTGAAGCCGGACGCCCCGGACGGCGGCGGCGCGCAGAAGCCGCACGACGACGCGTACAACCAGCAGGTCGACGAGGGAGACCGCCAGTGATCCAGCAACGCGCCAATTTCGACTGGATGCTCAAGGAGCTCGCCGAGTGCGTGCCCAATGTGCATCAGGTGGTGGTGCTGTCCTCGGACGGTCTGCGCATCGCCCGCTACGGAGGTGATCCGGACGCGGCGGACCGGATCGCCGCCGCCTGCGCGGGACTTCAGTCGCTGGCGTCCGCCGTCGCGACCGAGATCCCGGACAGCGACGGCACCATGAACATGGTCATCATCGAGGTCAACGGGGGCTTCTTCTATCTGATGGCCGCGGGCAAGGGCGCGTATCTGGCGGTCCTCGCGGACCAGTTCGTGGACGCCGGACTCGTCAGCCACCAGATGCGCGATCTCGTCATCCGGATCGGAGCCCATCTGACGAGCCCGCCGCGACGCAACGGCCAGACCGTATGAGTCCCCGTCCCCCCGAACCACCGTTCCGGGAACCGCCCCCGCAGCGCGAGCGGCGGGGCCCGCAGGACGGAAAGGCGATCGACCCCGAGCGCCTGTACGTCATCACGGGCGGCACCGAGGGCGCGGACCGCGCGACGCTCGATCTGGTCACCCTGATCGTGGCGCGCGCGGACCCGCCCCGCTCGGCGACCCCCGAACAGGTCGCCGTCTTACGGATGTGCCACACGCCCCTGTCCACGGCCGAGATCTCGGCCTATCTGAGCCTGCCGTTCAGCGTGGTCACCGTGCTGCTCGGCGAACTCCTCGCGGCCGAACTGGTCCAGGCGCGCGCACCGGTGATCCGGGGTGCGACCGCCGACCGTTCCCTCCTCGAAGCGGTGATGCATGGACTACAGAAGCTCTGACGCGACCGGCGCCGCCGACCTGGTGGTCGGCAGCGTGCACATCCCGGGACCGCGCGCCGAGGACCGGATGCCGGAGACGGTCACCTCGGCCGTGAAGATCGTCATCGTCGGCGGATTCGGCGTCGGCAAGACGACGATGGTGGGGTCCGTCAGCGAGATCCGCCCGCTCACCACCGAAGAGACCATGACGCAGGCGGGCATCGGCGTCGACGACAACTACGGCTCGGAGACGAAGACCGCCACGACCGTGGCCATGGACTTCGGCCGGATCGGGATCACCGACGAACTCGTCCTCTACCTCTTCGGGACGCCCGGCCAGGAGCGCTTCTGGTTCCTGTGGAACGGCCTGTTCGAGGGGGCGCTGGGCGCCGTCGTGCTCATCGACACCCGCCGCCTGGAGGTCAGCTTCGACGTGATCGGACGTCTGGAGGAGCGCGGCGTGCCGTTCGTCATCGCCAACAACGCGTTCCCGGACGGCCCGCGCTATCCCGCCGAGGAGCTGCGCAAGGCCCTCGATCTGGACCAGCACGTCCCGATCATCGAGTGCGACGCCCGCCGCAGGGCCTCCAGCCGCGACGTCCTGATGACCCTGATGCGCTATCTGCACGAGATGGCCCTGCATCAGGGCTGACCGGCACCTCCCGACTCCCACCCCTCAGTTGACTGTTGACCACACGACCGGAGCGATCACCGTGACGCCTCCCTCCCAGCCCTCCCAGTCACCGACCGGATTCGACTCCTTCGGGGACCCCTCGGCCGCCCCGCCGCCCGGCTGCCCCGCGCACGCCCTCGGCCCGGACGGACTGCGCCGGCTCTACGGGCCCGAGGCCGACGAGGACCTCGCGGCCGTCTACGAGAAACTCCGCGCCGAACACGGCGCCGTCGCCCCGGTGCTGATCCACGACGACGTCCGCATGTGGGCGGTGCTCGGCCACAGCGAGAACCTCCAGATGGTGCGCGGCACGTCCCAGTTCAACCGCGACGCCCGCAACTGGACCGCCCTGAAGAACGGCACCGTCAAGCCCACGCACCCGCTCGCCCCGGTGTTCGGCTGGCAGCCCATCTGCTCGATGGCCGAGGGCGCCGAGCACCTGCGGCTGCGCGGCGCGGTCACCGCCGCCGTCGAGACGATCCAGCACCGCGCCCTGCGCCGCAGCATCAACAAGGCCACCCAGGAGATCATCAACCGGTTCTCCGAGCGCGGCACCTGCGAGGTCGTCAGCGAGTTCGCCGAGCACCTGCCGATGATGGTGATGCTGGACGTGCTCGGCGCGCCCGAGGCGTACAGCGAGCGCTTCGTGCAGGCCGCACGCGACATGCTCAAGGGCACCGAGACGGCCATCGCCAGCAACGAGTTCATCATGAGCATCCTGATGGACCTCGCCGTGCGGCGCCGGGCCGACCCCATCGAGGACGACTTCACCAGCGGCCTCATCGCCGACGCGGCCGGACTCACGGACGACGAGGTCGGCCAGCACCTGCGGCTCATCCTCATCGCCGCGTACGAGGCCACGGCCAACCTCATCGCCAACGTGCTGCGGGTCGTCCTCACCGACCCCCGCTTCCGCGCCCAGCTCAACGGCGGGCAGATGACGGTGCCCGAGGCCGTCGAGCAGTCGCTGTGGGACGAGCCGCCGTTCAGCGCCATGGTCGGCTACTTCGCCAAGGTCGACACCGAGCTCGGCGGGCAGTACATCCGCGCGGGCGACGGCCTGATCTTCGGCATCCAGCCGGGCAACGTGGACCCGGCGGTGCGGCCCGACCCGACCGCGCACATGATGGGCAACCGCTCGCACCTCGCGTTCGGTGGCGGCCCGCACGAGTGCCCCGGTCAGGACATCGGGCGCGCCATCGCCGACATCGGCGTCGACGCGTTCCTGATGCGGCTGCCCGACGCCGAACTCTCCGTTCCGGAGAGCGAGTTGAAGTGGCGCTCGACGATCCTCTCGCGCCATCTGGTGGCCCTGCCGGTGGAGTTCACCCCGCGTGCGCAGCAGGACGTCGTCACCAAGCCGGGCACGGTCCCGGCGCAGCAGCGCACGGACTGGCAGGTATCGACGCCCCCACCGGCCCAGGCACAGGCCATGCCCGCACCGGCGGCACCGGCACCGCCCCCGGCCGCCCCGGCGCCCGAGAGGCCGCACCGCAAACTCGGCGCCTGGCAGCGCTTCCTGCGCTGGTGGCGCGGCTACTGATCCCAGCTGTCGTACGACTCCCAGGCCTCAAGGGCGCGTCCGCTGGTGAACCGGTGCTCGATCCCGGTCACCGGATCCCTGAACTCCAGCGTGCGTGCCAGGAGTTGGAGGGGCCTGCGGAAGTCGTCCGGGGCGACCGGCTCGGCGATCCGCGGATAGAGCGGATCGCCGAGGATCGGCAGGCCGAGGCTGTTCATGTGGACGCGCAGCTGATGGGTGCGGCCGGTGTGCGGCGTGAGCGCGTACAGCCCCCACGGGCCGCGGCGCGCGGCCAGTCGGACATGGCTCTCGGCGTTGACCTCGCCGCCCGGGATCTCCTGGGCGGTGAGCACCCCGCGCTCCTTCTCGATCCGGCTGCGCACGGTGACGGGCAGCGCGACGCCGGGGTCGTACGCGGCGACCGCCTCGTACTCCTTGCGGACGAGCCGGTCCCGGAACAGGGTCTGGTACCGGCCGCGCTCCTCCGGTCGTACGACGAACAGGACGAGCCCCGCGGTCAGCCGGTCGAGCCGGTGCGCGGGGCCGATCGAGGGGATGCCGGTCTCCCGCCGCAGCCGCGCCAGCAGGGTCTGCGCGACATGGCTGCCGCGCGGTGTCGTCGCCAGGAAGTGCGGCTTGTCCGCGACGACGATGTGCTCGTCGCGGTAGACGAGGTCGACGCCGAACGGCACGGGCGTCTCGGGCGCGAGGTCCCGGTGGAACCAGACGTGCCCGCCGGGTTCGTACGGGGTGTCGGCGGTGACGGCGGACCCGTCCGCCCGCACGATCCGGCCCGCGCCGATCATCGCGTCGATCACCCCGTCGCCCGCCGCCAGCCGCCCCACGAGGTGGTCCCGTACGGTCCGCCACTCCCCGTCGACCGGCAGCCGCACCCGCACGGGGTCGACCCCGTCGCGCTGGGGGAGCGGGGAGGGCGGGGTGCGGGGGGAGCGGCGGGTCACCGGGCAAGGGTACGAGGGAAGAGGGGCTTCCTTACGCGGTGGCCACCGCGGCCCGCGCCCGGCCGCGCTGCCTCCGGGTCCAGCGGAACGCGGCACCCGCGCCCACCGCCGCGCCCAGGAACAGGACCGTGAACCACTGGAAGTACCAGTGCCCGCCCGTCGGGTCGTACACCGCGGCCCGGGGCCACGCCAGGTTGACGGTCATGAAGAGGCCGTAGAGCAGGGCGAGGGCGTTGACCGGCAGGCCCCAGCGGCCCAGGGAGAAGAGGGGGCGGCCCGTCTCGTCGGTGCCGTCCGTGGCGGCGCCCCGGTAGTGGCCGCGCAGCCTGCGCACCAGCATCGGGCCGGTCACCATCGCGTACGCCAGGTACAGCAGCACGATGCAGGTCGTGCCGATGGCGAGGAAGGCGTCCGGTGACGCGAAGTTCAGCAGGAGCAGGGCCGCCGCGAAGACACCGACCACCAGGGCCGGGCCCGTCGGCATGCCGGTGCGCGGGCTGACCCGGGACAGGGCGCGGGAACAGGGCAGCACCCCGTCGCGGGCCATCGAGAAGAGCATCCGGCACGCCGCCGTCTGGATGGCGAGCGTCGCCACGGCGATGGCGATCACCACGTCGGCGAGCAGGACCCGGCCGACGCCGTCGCCGAGGCTGCTGGTGAGGACGTAGCTCAGGCCGCCCGAGGCGAGGCCGCCGTCGGTGAGGCTGGGCGCCGCGAGGAGGCCGCCGAGCACGAGCAGCCCGCCGAGCAGGCCCGCGGCGCCGAGCGCGGTGAGGATCGTCCGGGGCGAGGTGCGGCGCGGCTGGTGCGTCTCCTCGCTCATCTCGCCGGCGCTGTCGAAGCCGATCAGGACGTACGCGGCGGTGAGCGAGCCGGTCAACAGCGCGGCGAGGAGGCCCGATTGACCGGCCGTGCCCAGATGGAAGGTGATGCCGGGGGACCGTTCGGAGTGGGTGAGCAGCAGCACCACGATGAGCACCGCGCCGATGATCTCGGCGCTCACGCCGACCCGGTTGATCAGGGACATCACGCGGTTGTCGACGACGTTCACCAGTGTGGTGAGCGCCAGCAGGACCACACCGAGGACCGCCGCGTTCGCCGCGCCCGTCGCCGACGTGGGCGAGGGGTCGCCGCCGACGAACTGGAACCCCGACCACAGCGGCGGCATCACCATCTGGAGCGCGAGCGCGGCCGCCGCCACGACCACGATCTGTCCGATCACCATGATCCAGCCCGCGAACCAGCCGAAGGACGGCGTGGAGAGCCGGGACGACCACTGGTAGATCGCGCCCGAGATCGGGTAGCGCGCGGCGAGTTCGGCGAAGCACGCGGCGACGAGCAACTGCCCGACGAGCACGGCCGGCCAGGTCCAGAAGAAGACCGGGCCGCCGAACGCGTAGCCGACGGCGAAGAACTGGAAGACGGTCGTCAGGACCGAGATGAAGGAGAAGCCCGCGGCGAACGACGCGTACCGGCCGAGGCTGCGGTGCAGCTCCTGGCGGTAGCCGAACTCGGTGAGCGAGGCGTCGTCGGGCAGGGACCGGGACGGGTGGTCGTCGGAGGGGGCGAGGGTGGTCACGGGCGCAGCACCTGCCTGGAATCGTGATTCCTGTCGGGCGACAGAAATTAGGGGCGCGCTGTTTCGCCGGGATGACATGACCGTGTCGACGTCGCACCCAAGTGCTCACCCGGCAGGGGAGGGCCGCGCTGATTCGCGATGCATCGCGTATTGACCGTCCCGGACGCTCGCGATATGTTCGGTCACGAGTATTCGTAGACGAGTCAGTGAGTGGCGGCGAGGTGGTTCCGATGGCGACGAAGCGGCGCAGGCTCTCCAATCCGCTCGCGCTCGCCGTGATGGTGCTGCTCATGGAGAAGTCCATGCACCCGTACGAGATCGCGCAGACGCTGCGTCGGCGCGGCAAGGACACCACCACGAAGATCAACTACGGCTCGCTCTACACGGTCGTGCAGAACCTGGAGAAGCACGGATTCGTCGAGGTCGCGGGCGTGCAGCGGCAGGGCAACCGCCCGGAGCGCACCCTGTACGGGATCACCGACGCGGGGCGCGAGGAGGCCGCCGAGTGGCTCTCCGACCTGCTGGCCGTCCCGGCCACCGAGTACCCGATCTTCGAGACCGCGCTGTCGCTGATGGGGGTGCTGCACCCCGACGAGGTGACGCGTCTCCTGGAGGAGCGGCTCGCGAGCCTCGACGTCCAGGTGGCGAGCGCGCGCGGCGGGCTCGCCAAGCTGTACGAGACGCTGCCGCGGATCTTCCTCGTGGAGACCGAGTACCAGCTGCACCTGCTCCAGGCCCAGGCCGAGTGGATCCGGTCCTTCCTCGCGGAGGTCCGGAGCGGCTCGCTGGACGGCGTCGCGCAGTGGCGCTCGTTCCACGAGACCGGTGAAGTCCCGCCGGAGTTCCAGGACTTGGAGGGGCCGCCCACGGACAGCTGACACCGCACGACCGATGCGGAAACAGACCCCGGCGGAGCTGTTGCAGCAGCCCCGCCAGGGTCTCGAACCCCGGACCGACCCACCGTGGAGCGGGCCGGGCCACCGAGGTGCGGCACACCCAGGGTAGCCCGGAGCTCGTCACGTGGATCAGTCGTCCCGCGCGTACGCGCGATCACGTAACCGACTCACCCACAGGGGAGAGCTCCGTCATGAACAGCACCGCGCCCGCCGTACGGGCGCGCCACCTCGTCAAGACCTACCCCGGCGATGTCACGGCCCTCGACGCCCTGGACATCACCGTCGAACCCGGCACCGTCTTCGGCCTCCTCGGGCCGAACGGGGCGGGCAAGTCCACCACCGTCAAGATCCTCACGACCCTCGCGCGGCCCGACTCGGGCACCGCCGAGGTCGCGGGACACGACGTCCTGCGCCACCCCGACCGGGTGCGCGGGGCGATCGGCGTCGTCGCGCAGAAGTCCGGCGCCGACCCCGTCGCCACCGGCCGCGAGAACCTCCTGCTCCAGGGCAGGCTCTACGGGTTGCGGGGCGCGGGCCTCAAGGCCCGGGTCGCCGACCTGCTCGACCGGTTCGCGCTCGCCGACGCCGCCGACCGGCCCGTCAAGGGCTACTCGGGGGGTATGCAGCGCCGCCTCGACGTCGCGCTCGGTCTCGTCCACCGCCCCGAGGTGCTCTTCCTCGACGAACCCACGACCGGGCTCGACCCCGAGGCGCGCACCGCCATGTGGGACGAGATCGCCCGGCTCGCCGGGGACGAGGGCCTCACGATCCTGCTCACCACGCACTACTTGGAGGAGGCCGACCGGCTCGCCGAGCGCATCGCGATCGTCGACCGCGGCCGGGTCGTCGTGACGGGCACCCCCGACGCCCTCAAGGGTGAACTGCGCGGCGACGCCGTCCACTTGGCGTTGCCCGAACCGGTCGGTGACAGCGGCCGCACGCTCCTGAACGGCGCGCTCACCGGCCTGCCGGGGGTCAACGAGGCGCACGTCGACGGCCGCCGGATCAGCGTGCGCGCCGACGACGGCGCGGCGGCGGTGCCGCTGCTGCTCGGCGCGCTCGACCGGGCCGGCCTCGCGGTCGCCTCGGCGACGGTCGCCCGCCCCTCCCTCGACGACGTCTACCTCCGCCACGCCGGCCGCCGCTACACCGAGGCCGACACGGACCCGGCCCTGACGGGAGGTGCCCGATGAGCACCGTCACACCGCCCAACTCCCTCGCCCAGACCTGGTACATGACCCAGCGTCAGCTCATGGTGTTCGTGCGGCAGCCCGCGTATCTGCTGATCACGCTGATCCAGCCGGTCGTCTGGCTGTTCCTCTTCGGCAGCCTCTTCAAGGACGTCGTCGAACTCGGCGGCTTCGGCACCACCTCGTATCTCGACTATCTGGTGCCCGGCGTCGTCGTGATGAGCGCCCTCAGCTCCAACATGTGGGCGGGCATGACCACGCTCGACGAGATCCAGCGCGGCACCCTCAACCGCTTCCTGACCACACCGGTCAGCCGCACCGCCCTGGCCAACGGCACCGTCGTCAACAACGGCCTGGTCACCGCGCTCCAGTCGGTGATCATCGTGCTGCTCGGCCTGCTGGGCGGGGCGGACTACGCGGGCGGCGCCGTCGGCGTGCTCGTCCTGGTCCTCGCCTCGGTGCTGCTCGGCACGGTCTTCGGGGCGCTGTCCAACGCGCTCGGGATGCTGGTGCAGGAGCGGGAGTCGATCATCGGGATCAACACGTTCCTGCTGCTGCCGCTCACGTTCGTGTCGTCGGCGTTCATGGCGCCGTCCCGGATGCCGCCCTGGATCCGGCACGCCGCCGACGTCAATCCGCTCGACTGGGCGATGGTCGCCGGGCGTTCGGCGATGTCCCCCGACCCGGACTGGCCGGACGTGGCGCTCAGGGGCGGGGGGTTGCTGGTCCTCGCGGTGGCGGCGGTCTGGCTGTCGACGCGCACCTTCAGGGCGTACCAGCGCAAGGTGTAGGGCCGGAGGAAGGAGCTGGGGCGGGCGCTGTCAGGCGCCCGTCTCCTGCTCCGCCTCCACCTGCGCGTTCCAGTCGCGCTTCGACGCCTGCCAGCCGTCCTCGTTGTGGCCGAGGCGCCAGTAGCCGGAGATCGAGAGGTCCTCGCGCGGGACCGACCGGTCGACCCGCAGATGGCGGCGGAGCTCCTTCACGAAACCCGCCTCGCCGTGCACGAACGCGTGCAACCGGCCCTCGGGGAAGTCCAGTCCGGTGACCGCGGCGACCAGGGCCTGGCCCACGGGACGCCCGGCGCGGTGCAGCCAGGTCACCTCCACCGGGGAGTCGATCTTCTGCTCCTCCTCGGGCCCCTCGACCTCCAGGAAGGCGTGGGCCCGGGTGCCCTCGGGGAGGGCTTCGAGCGCCGCGGCGACGGCGGGCAGCGCGCTCTCGTCACCGGCGAACAGATGCCAGTCCGCCGCGGTGTCGGGACGGTACGCGCCGCCGGGGCCCATGAAGTGGATCGTCTCGCCGGGTTGCACGCGCGCGGCCCACGGACCCGCGAGGCCCTCGTCGCCGTGGACCACGAAGTCGAGGGTGAGCTCCCGCGCGGCCGCGTCCCAGGCGCGCACCGTGTAGGTGCGCGTCACGGGCCACTGCTCGCGCGGCAGTTCCTCGCGGACGCGCTCCGCGTCGAAGGGCTCCGCGTACGTGACACCGGCCGGCGGGAAGAGGAGCTTCACGTAGTGGTCGGTGTACTCCAGCTCCGCAGGGAAGTCCGCGAGCCCGTCCCCGCCGATGACCACCCGCTGCATGTGCGGCGTCAGCCGTTCCGTCCGTACCACCTGCGCGGAACGGGCCTTGCGGGGCTTGCGTGCGGGGCGCTCGGCCATGTGCGGTCTCCCTCGATCACCACTACTTAGGTTTACCTAAGCTAACACCTCACTCCGCGAGGGTGGCGAGGAGCCGGTGCAAAGATCCGCCCAAGCCCCAGCGGGCCGCCAACTCGTCCAGGGCCATGGGGTCCCGGGGCTCGCGCGGCAGCGCCGTGTCCACGTCCGGCAGGGGTACGTCGCTCGCGACGCGCACCACCGCGGGCGCCACCGCGATGTACGGCCGCGCCTCGTCGAGCCGCTTGCGCTGGGTCGGCGTCAGCCTGGACGCCGGGTCGTCGACGGCCGCCATGATCCCGGCGAGATCGCCGAACTGGGCGAGCAGCTTCGCGGCCGTCTTCTCGCCGATGCCGGGCACGCCCGGCAGCCCGTCGCTCGGGTCGCCGCGCAGCAGGGCCATGTCCACGTAACCGGAGCCGTCCACGCCGTACTTCTCGCGCAGCAGGTCCTCGTCGGTCATCTGGAGGGTGCCGACGCCCTTGAGCGGGTAGAGGACGCGCCGCTCCAGCTTGTCGTCGACGAGCTGGAAGAGGTCGCGGTCGCCGGTGACGATGTCGACCGGGCCGCTCGCACGGCCGGTGAACGTGCCGATCACGTCGTCCGCCTCGTACCCCTCGACGCCCACGCGCGCGATGCCGAGCGCGTCGAGCACAGCCTCGATGATCGGGACCTGCGGCGAGAGGGTGTCGGGGACCTCCTCCTCGTCCGGGGTGCCGGCCGCCGTCTCCTCGGCGACGCGGTGCGCCTTGTACGAGGGGATCAGGTCGACGCGCCACTGCGGGCGCCAGTCCGCGTCCATGCACGCCACCAGGTGCGTGGGGTGGTGGTCGTGGACGAGCCGGGTGATGAATTCGAGCAGCCCGCGCACCGCGTTCACCGGTGTGCCGTCCGGGGCCTTCACGGAGTCCGGCACCCCGAAGTAGGCCCGGAAGTACAGGGACGCGGTGTCGAGCAGCATCAGGCGCTGGTTCACGGTGGGGGCTTCGGATCCTTGGGTCACGCCTCGCATCATGCCGCAGCCCACCGACACCCGCAGTCGGCCACGGCCGCGGATCCGCGCGGCCGAACTCCCGCACGGCGCTCCGTTCGTGTGCGAAACGTCGTCAACCATGAACGCAATGTGAACTGGACCACTCTTCTGTTTGATCGGCATAAGGCCGGGCAGGCGCCGAGCCGGAGCGGAGCCGGTCACACGTTCAACTATTGAATGGTTGGCCGGTTTCACGCGGGCAGACTCCGCACCGCTCCACGGCCCGCCGGCGGGGGAGGCGGGCCGTCTTGGTTCGACCCGAGAGGTGTATGTGTCCAGGCTTGAAGCCGAAGACCTGTACAAGGTGTTCGGCAGACGACCCGATGAGGCGGTGGAGAATCTCCGCCGCGGAGCAGACCGTGAGGAATTGCGCGCCGACGGCACCACCGCCGCCGTGATCGACGCCTCCTTCACCGTCGAGCCCGGCCAGATCTTCGTCGTCATGGGTCTGTCGGGATCCGGCAAGTCCACCCTTCTGCGCATGCTGAACGGACTTTTGGAGCCCACCGCGGGACACGTCCGCTTCGACGGCCAGGACCTGACGCAGCTCTCCGCACGGGAGCTGCGCGAGGTGCGGTCCAAGAAGATCAGCATGGTCTTCCAGCACTTCGCGCTGTTCCCGCACCGCTCCGTCCTGGAGAACGCGGGCTACGGACTCGAGGTGCAGGGCGTCCCGCGCGCCGAACGCGACAAGCGCGCCCACGAGGCGCTGGAACTCGCCGGGCTCAAGGGCTGGGAGAAGTCCTTCCCCGACGAGCTGTCCGGCGGTATGCAGCAGCGTGTGGGCCTGGCCCGCGCGCTCGCCACCGACGCCGACCTGCTCCTCATGGACGAGTCCTTCAGCGCGCTCGACCCGCTGATCCGGCGCGACATGCAGGACCAGCTCCTCGACCTCCAGAAGACGCTGAAGAAGACCATCGTCTTCATCACGCACGACCTGAACGAGGCCATGCGCCTGGGCGACCGCATCGCCGTCATGCGTGACGGCCGCATCGTCCAGATCGGCTCCGCCGAGGACATCCTCGTCACCCCGGCCAACGACTACGTCGCGTCCTTCACCCAGGACGTCGACCGCTCCCGCGTGCTGACCGCGGGCGCGATCATGGCCACCCCCGAGAAGGGGTACGCGGCCTCCGACGCCCCGGCGACGGTCACCGAGGACACCCCGATCATCGACCTGTTCACGCCGTGCGCGACCAGCGAGACACCCGTCGCCGTCACCGGTGAGGGCGGCGAACTCGTCGGCGTCGTACCGCGCGAGCGGCTGCTCGCCGTGCTGGGCGAGCCGATGAAGTCCGTGGAGAGCGCCGGGGACAACGGCCTCGTGGAGACGCCGAAGGACGCCGTCCCCACGCCGCGCGGCGAGGGCGACGAGCCGGTGGAGAAGGTGAACGCCGGTGCCTAGGATTCCGTTCGGTGACTGGGTCAACGATGTGGTCGAGTGGCTGCTCAACCACATGTCGTGGCTCTTCGACTTCTTCAAGACCTGCTTCAACGGCATCTACGACGGCATCAGCGATGTCCTCCAGGCGCCGGAACCGCTCATCCTCGCGGGTATCTTCGCCGTCATCGCCTTCTGGCTGCGCGGCACGCTCGCGGGCGTCCTGACCTTCGTCGGGTTCTGGTTCATCGACAACCTGGAACTGTGGGACGACGCGATGCTCACGCTGTCGCTTGTCCTCGTGTCGACGATCATCGCGCTGGTCATCTCGGTGCCGCTCGGCATCTGGGCGGCGCGCTCCAACCGGGTCAGCAACCTGTTCCGGCCGGTCCTCGACCTGATGCAGACGCTGCCGGCGATGGTCTACCTGATCCCGGCCATCCTGTTCTTCGGCTCCGGCGCGCCCGCCGGCATCGTCGCGACCCTGATCTTCGCGCTGCCCCCGGGCGTGCGCATGACCGAGCTCGGCATCCGGCAGGTCGACAAGGAACTGGTCGAGGCCGCCGACGCGTTCGGTACGAAGCCGAGCAGCACCCTGTGGCGCGTGCAGCTGCCGCTCGCCCTGCCGACGATCATGGCCGGTGTCAACCAGGTCATCATGCTGGGTCTGTCCATGGCCGCCATCGCGGGCATGGTCGGCACCGGCGGTCTCGGTGGCGCCGTCAACGAGGCCATCGGCCAGCTGAACGTGGGTCTCGGCGCCGAGGCCGGCATCTCCATCGTCATCCTGGCGATCTACCTCGACCGCATGACGAGCTCGCTCGGCCAGCAGGTCTCGCCGCTCGGCCGCCGGATGCTCGCCAAGGCGCGCTCCGCGCAGGGCCTGAAGATCTGGTCGTACCGTCCCCGCCCGGCTGTCGCCGTCGTCGGCGTCGTCATCCTCGCGCTCGTCGCGGGCGGCATGGGCATGTTCGGCAACTCGCCGGCCACGACCGCCGCGGCCGACACCTCGAACGTCGGCAAGGGCAAGAAGATCTCCATCGGCTACATCCCCTGGGACGAGGGCGTCGCCTCCACGTTCCTGTGGAAGGAGATCCTGGAACAGCGCGGCTTCGACGTCGAGGCCAAGCAGATGGACGCGGGGCCGCTCTACACCTCGCTCGCCCAGGGCAACATCGACTTCGAGACCGACTCCTGGCTGCCGACCACGCACGCCCAGTACTGGAAGAAGTACGGCAAGCAGCTCGACGACCTGGGCGCCTGGTACGGCGAGACGTCCCTGGAGCTCACGGTGCCCGCCTACATGAAGGGCATCGACTCGCTCGCGGACCTCAAGGGCCAGGGCGCCAAGTTCGGCGGCAAGATCACCGGCATCGAGGCGAGCGCCGGTGAGACCGCCCTGCTCAAGAGCAAGGTGCTCAAGGCGTACGGGCTCGACAAGGAGTACAAGGTCGTCGACAGCTCGACGCCCGCGATGCTGGCCGAGCTGAAGCGCGCGTACGCCAAGAAGCAGCCGATCGTGGTTCCGCTGTGGTCGCCGCACTGGGCGTACAACGACTACAAGCTGAAGAAGCTCAAGGACCCGAAGGGGGTCTGGGGCAAGGGCGACGGCGTGCACACGCTGTCCCGCAAGGGCTTCGGTGACGAGAACCCCGAGGTCGCCAAGTGGCTCAAGAACTTCAAGATGACCGAGAAGCAGCTCACGAGTCTTGAGGCCGAGATCAACAAGGCGGGCAAGGGCCGGCAGCAGGACGCCGTCAAGACGTGGCTGAAGTCCCACCCCGGCGTCGTCGACAAGCTCGCCCCGGTCAAGAAGCCGTCCGGTTCGGCGTCCGACTCCAAGGACCCGGTGAACGTCGCCTGGTTCCCGTGGGACGAGGACATCGCGGTCACGTACCTCTGGAAGAACGTCCTGGAGAAGCGCGGCTACCGGCTCAACCTCAAGCAGATGGACGTGGGCCCGGTCTACACCGGCCTCGCCAGTGGTGACCTGGACGTCAACTTCGACGCCTGGCTGCCGTACGCGCAGAAGAACTACTGGGACCAGCACAAGGACGACCTGAAGGACCTGGGCAGCTGGTACAGCCCGACCTCCCTGGAGCTGGCCGTCCCGTCGTACGTGAAGGGCGTCAAGTCCCTCGCGGACCTCAAGGGCAAGTCGAAGACCTTCGACGGGAAGATCATCGGCATCGAGCCGGGCACCGGCGAGATGAACCTCCTCAAGAAGAAGGTGCTCCCCGGCTACGGCCTGGACAAGGAGTACAAGGTCGTCGACGGCTCCACGCCGGCGATGCTGGCCGAGCTCAAGCGGTCGTACGCCAAGAAGGAGCCGATCGCGGTCGTGCTCTGGTCGCCGCACTGGGCGTACAGCGAGTACAAGCTGAACAAGCTGGCCGACCCGAAGAAGACGTTCGGTGAGGGCAACACGATCCGCACGATCTCCAACAAGGACTTCCCGGGCAAGTACCCGCAGCTCACGAAGTGGTTCAAGAACTTCAGGATGAGCGAGGACGAGCTGGGCAGTCTGGAGGCCGAGATCAAGGACCGCGGTCAGGGCCACGAGGAAGAGGCCGTCACCGCATGGCTGAAGGAGCACGCGGACGTCGAGAAGCGGATGACCGCTTCCTGATTCCCGCCGTGTGACGCGAGGGGTGGGCTGTGAGACAGCCCACCCTCGCCGCCGTTCCGGTGGCACGGTCCGCGTTCGTACGCTCGACAGCACCGTGTCCGCCGCCCGGCTCAGCGCCTTCGCCGCCGCCGCGCTCGCCGCCGTCCTGCTGTTCGCGCAGCTGCCCGCCGCCAGCGCCGCGGCGGCTTCGACCGCCACCGCCCGTTTTGCGGAGCTTGCCGCGAATGTCGGGGAGGCGGACGGCTACCACTACGCCACCGCCGACGACACCGGGCGCACCATGGACGCCGCCCAGATCGCGCAGGCCCCCGACGGCACGTATCTCGCCGTCTACCACACGATGCTCGCCGACGGCCGCTTCCACTCGGCCGTCGCCACCTCCGACGACCTCGCGCACTGGCAGCGGCGCCACGACTTCGGAGCGGGATCCAGCCAGCCGACGCTCGCCGCCGACGGCCGCGGCGGCTATGTCCTCGCGTACGAGAAGGACCCCGCCAACCACATCGCGGTGCGCGGCTACGAGGACCTCGACGCGCTCCTGACCGGCCGCGCCGCCCACGCCTTCGACGCGCCCCGCACCCTCTCCCGCTGCTCCGAGGGCACCCCCGCGATCACGACCGCGCACGGCGGCACGATCCGGCTGACCGGCCACTACCGCGCGGACTGCGACACGGACCGGCAGCTCACCGCCACCCTGCGCGACTTCACCGACTGGCACGCCGCACCCGCGCACCGCCTCGACCGCGCCATCGAGGCGCACGGCGCCACCGGCAACATCGGCGACCGCGCCCCCCTCGAACTGGCCGGACAGCCGATGGTCCTCATCGAGGGCCAGCGGTGGCGCGACGACTTCGGCAGCTGGTCCACGTACGCCTACGACCCCGCCTCCGGCCGGGCCGACCGCGTCCCGCTGCGCACCCACGGCGGCTCCACGTCCTTCGCGAATCCGTCGGCGACCCTGATCACGGACCCTGGTGGCCGGCCCGCTCTCCTGGTAAGCCTGTTCATCCCCGCGGAGGGGGCCGCGACCGGCGAGGCCGGACAGCTCGTGTACTGGCGGGAGCTCTAGCACACGACGCGATACCGACCCACGGCTTCCTCCGCTCGCATGAAACCGTCTGGCGAACATGCGTAGGGTGCAGAGAAACGAACAGCACAACGGTGGGATCCGGCGGGAGGGAGCGGAAGTCGTGGACGAACACAAGGAGACACTTCGCGTGGGCGCGGCCGTGCGGCGCCGTCGCCGCACGCTCGAACTGACCCTCTCCGCCGTCGCCGAGCGCAGCGGCCTGTCCGTGCCGTTCCTCAGCCAGGTCGAGAACGAGCGGGCCCGGCCCAGCCACCGCTCCCTGGAGAAGGTCGCCGACGCCCTCGGCACCACCGCCGTCGAACTCCTCGCCGCCGCCGACCCCGCCCGCACCGTGGACCTGGTGCGTGCCGACGACACCTCCGTGGAGGAAGGGGACGGCACCGAATCCGTCGTACGGTCCCTCGTCCGCGGCCACCATCAGATGCACGCCCAGGAGTTCGTGGGGGACCACGACCCGGGCCGCGAGTTCCAGCTGCGCAACGACGTGCTCATGTACGTCACCGAGGGCGCCGTCGAGGTCGAGGCCGAGGGACGCGCGTACCGCCTGGTGCGCGGTGACACGCTGTACCTGACCGGTGGCGTACGGCACCGGTGGCGGGCGACCGTGCCGGACGCGCGGGTCCTCGTCGTGGCGGTCGCCGAGCACATCGAAGCGGTCGACGAGCCGGGCCCGAAGTAGCGGCGGCGGACGTGCGGGTCGTCTCCCTGGTCCCGTCGCTGACCGAGGCCGTCGCCGTGACGCTGCCCGGCGTCCTGGCCGGCGCGACCGACTGGTGCACGCACCCCGCGGACCTCGGCGTCCCCCGGATCGGCGGCACCAAGAACCCGGACGTCCCGGCGATCGTCGCGCTCCGCCCCGATCTCGTCGTCGCCAACGAGGAGGAGAACCGGGCGCCCGACCTCGCCGCCCTGCGCGCGGCCGGTGTCGAGGTCCTCGTCACCGAGGTACGCCGACTCCCGGACGCCGTACGGGAACTGGACCGGGTCCTGCGGGCCTGCGGGGCGGCGTCGCGACCGCGCTGGCTGGACGAGGCGGAGGCGGCCTGGTCCGCACCGCCGCCCGGCGGGCCCCGGTCGACGGCGATCGTGCCGATCTGGCGGCGGCCCTGGATGGTGCTCGGCCGGGACACCTTCGCCGGCGACCTGCTGTCCCGGCTCGGCGTCGACAACGCGTACGCGACGCACCCCGACCGCTATCCCCGGGTGACGCTCGACGAACTGCGCGCCACGGAAAAGGACTTGGTGGTGCTGCCCGACGAGCCCTACCCTTTCACCGCCGAGGACGGTCCCGAGGCGTTCACCACCCCGTCGGCCCTGGTCAGCGGGCGTCATCTCACCTGGTACGGGCCGTCGTTGGTCACGGCCCCGCACATCCTCGGGGCCGCGCTGCGCGGAGGAGCGGGGGAGCGGTGAGCCGACGGCGCTATGTCGCCCGGGGCGTGCCCGGCGGGTACCGGATCTGGGACACCGCGGGCCGCCGCTGGTGGGGCGACCACTACGAACTCTGCCCCGACGACCTGCTGACCGAGCTGAACGGCGCGGCGGACCCGGCGCGGATCACCATCCTGCTCAAGCGGTACCGGGCACTGAAGCGGTGACCCGGGCGGGCGGCGGTGCGAGCAGTCGGCCGCCGCGCAGACCGCGTGCCGTGTGCACCGCGGCCACCGCCCAGGCCGCCACCAGCGCCACGTACAGGACGATCGCGAGGGCGTCGAACGCGACGAGGCCGGTGTGCTTGCCGAGGCCCTCCGCGCCGGTCACGCACGTGCCGACGGGGAACGTGAACGCCCACCACGTCATCGCGAACCCCATGCCCCCGCGGCGCGCCCGCACCACCATCGCCACGGCGAGCGCCAGCCACAGCAGCGCGAAGCCCATCACCGGAACGCCGTAGAGAACGGCGAACACGGTGAAGCCGTGCGCGTACGCCTCGGGCAGCACGCCGCCCGCGACATCCGCGAACTTGTTGGCGGCGGTCGTCGACTGGCCCAGCGGACCGAGCACCAGGAACAGCGTCGGCGTCAGCGCGAGCGGCAGCGGACCGGCCGTGACGAGCCGCGAGAAGATCATCGGCAGCATCACCAGGGTCGCGAGAAGACTCAGCCCGAACAGGCCGTCGCACGCGAGCAGCAGGGTCCGGCGCGCCTGCCCGGCCGGGAGATGCGGCACCAGGAGCGGGCCCACGGCCGCCGACACCATCGGCGCGACGAGCGGCAGCAGCCACACCGGCGACGCCTGCCCCGGCCCGACGCGGTGCCGGACCACCATCAGATACGGGATCGCCACCGCGGCGACGAGACCGACGAGCGTGCCCACGACGAACAGGACCGTGTCGACGGCGACGGCCGCGCCGAGCCCGATCCAGTCCCGCCCCACGAGCAGCGTCCCCGCACCCACCGCGAGCAGCGCCATCGACAGACAGCCGTAGAAGGGGGCCACCGCCGGGTCCAGGAGGTGCGCCCGCGCCTGGTCGCGGTGGTGCGCCCAGTGCGCGGCCCGCGCGCCGAGCAGCACCAGCAGCAGCACGAAGGACAGCGCCCACACGATCGTGCACGCCGTGCGCACCCCGGTGACCTGCACGGGCAGCGTGGCGCCCGCGTTGGCGACGATCGCCGTGCCCATGACGGACGCGTACCAGTTAGGGCCGAGGTGGCGGACGGCCGGCACGCGCGGGGTGCGCACGGCGAGGGATGCGGGGTGGGCGACGGTGACCATGTCCTCACGCTCCCGCGGGCGCGCGGCCCCCACCAGGGACGTTGTCGCTATGAGGGCATAAGCTGGATTTATGAGCAAGGAGCGCGGGGAGCGTACGGACACGGATCAGCACCCACCGGGCCTGCTCGCGCACCGGGTCCCCGACCTCGGCGCGCTGGAACTGCTGCTCGCTGTCGCCCGTCTGGGCAGCCTCGGCGCCGCCGCCCGCGAACTCGGCATCACGCAGCCCGCGGCCAGCAGCCGCATCCGTTCCATGGAGCGGCAGCTGGGCCTGGCCCTGGTCGACCGCTCACCGCGCGGCTCGCGGCTCACCGGCACCGGCGCGCTCGTCACGGACTGGGCGCGGCGGATCGTCGACGCGGCGGAGGAGTTCGACGCGGGCGCGCAGGCGCTGCGCGACCGGCGGGACTCCCGGCTCCGGGTCGCGGCGAGCATGACGATCGCCGAGTACCTGCTGCCGCGCTGGCTCATCGCCCTGCGCGCCGAGCGCCCGGACACCGCGGTGTCGCTGCTCGCCGGGAACTCGGCGACGGTCGGCGAGCGACTGCTCTCCGGCGAGGCGGACCTGGGGTTCGTCGAGGGCGTCTCCGTGCCGGCCGGCCTGGACTCCGCGGTCATCGCGCAGGACAGCCTGATCGTGGTGGCCGCACCGGGCCACCCCTGGTCGCGGCGCCGGCGGCCGCTGCTCGCGGACGAACTGGCGGCGACCCCGCTGATCCTGCGGGAGGAGGGCTCGGGCACGCGGCAGGTGCTGGAGGCGGCGCTCGGGGGGCTCGCGCGTCCGCTGATCGAGCTGTCGTCGACGACCGCGGTGAAGGCGTCGGCGGTCAGTGGGGCGGGGCCCTCGGTACTCAGTGAGCTGGCGGTCGGGGAGGAGCTGGCCTCTCGGCGGCTGGTCCAGATTCCGCTGGAGGGCGCGATCCTCAGCCGGGACCTGCGGGCGGTGTGGCCGACGGGGCATCGGCCGAC
Source organism: Streptomyces sp. Q6 (assembly GCF_036967205.1). Lineage (NCBI taxonomy): Bacteria > Bacillati > Actinomycetota > Actinomycetes > Kitasatosporales > Streptomycetaceae > Streptomyces > Streptomyces citrinus. The sequence continues at coordinate 1,571,948 of NZ_CP146022.1, read as the reverse complement.
CGGGCCCGCGCGCGATCTGCTGTCGCTGACCCGGTCGGGCTGAGCGGCGTCCCGCCGATGCCCCGGGGCTCCCGGCTCCGCCCGGACCCCGCTGCTCAGTCGCCGCAGGGGTTTGACCGAGCTCGACGTCGCGGGCCCGCGGCTAGAAGCCGTGCGGGTCCGAAGCCGCTCGGACCAGACCCTGCGTGACGCGTGCGTCGTCGCCCATCTCGGGGTGCCACTGGACGCCGATCACCCAGGACATGCCGGGCAGTTCCACCGCCTCGACGGTGCCGTCCGCCGCGTGCGCCGAGGCCACGAGGCCCTTGCCGAGGCGGTCCACCGCCTGGTGGTGGTAGGTCGGGACGTCCGACGGCTCCGGGACGAGGTCCCCGTACCGGGTGCCGGGCACCGACGTGACGGTGTGGCGGCCGAACGTCCCGATCTCCTTCACATGGCCCTCGATGTGCTGCGTGAGCGTGCCGCCCAGCGCCACGTTCAGGAGCTGCATGCCGCGGCAGATGCCGAGCAGCGGCGTCCCCGACATCAACGCGGCCCGGATCAGGGCGAGTTCCCATGTGTCGCGCTCCGTGGCCGCGGGCCCCGTACGCGGGTCGCGCTCGGCCCCGTACCGCGCGGGCTCCACGTCGGGACCGCCCGCGATGATCACCCCGTCGAGCCGCGCCACCACCGACGGCGCGTGCTTCGGGTCGTCCGGCGGCACCATCGCGGCCAGCCCGCCGGAGGACTGCACGAGCTGCGGATAGCCGGCCGGGAGGAGGGCCGCGGGCAACTGCCACACGCCCCAACTGGCGTGTTCCTCCAGATAGGTGCTGATGCCGATCAGCGGCCTGCTCACCATGTCGTGATCCTTCTCGGTCAGGGAGATCACGAGCCTACGAGACCGCCGCACCGCACGCCGAGCGGTTCAGCATGTGGGCACGGATCAATGGAGCAGAACCAGACCTTTTATGTGAGGAACCCGCGCAGCAGCGCCGCGGTGCCCGCGCAGTGCTCGCGCATGATCTCCCGCGCGCCGTCCGCGTCCCCGTCGAGCACCGCGTCCACCAGGGCCGTGTGCTGGCGCTGGGAGTGCTCCAGGTTCCGCACCAACAGCGGTATGCAGTCCAGGAGTTCGTTCACGGTCGCGCGCACCGCCGCGTACTGCGCCGCGAGCGACGGCGAGCCGGACAGCTCCGCGAGGACGAGGTGCAGCCGGGTGTCCCGGCGGCGGTAGTCGCCGAGCGGGGCGTCATGGGTGTCGGCGAGCGCCGCGCGCAGCCGCCCGGCCCGCGCCGCGTCGAGCCCGTGCGTCGCGCACAGCCCCGCCGCCCCCACCTCCAGGACCTCGCGGAACCGCAGCGCGTCCTCCACGTCCACGCCCTTCAGGCGCCGGCGCAGTTCGTCCTCGCCGGGCGCCGCCGTGCGCGGCACCACGAACGTGCCCCCGTACCGGCCGCGCCGCGACGCCACCAGGCCCTGGTCCTGGAGCACCTTGAGCACCTCGCGCAGGGTGACCCGGCTGATCCCGAGCCGGTCCGCCAACTCCCGCTCCGACGGCAGCCGTTCACCTTCCGGCACCAGGCCGAGCCTGACCACCTGGAGGATCTGCTCCAGGGCCTCCTCGAAGCCGTTGCCGGCCCGGACGGGACGCAGCACCGTCGCCAAGGTGCCCCCGTCGGTGTCCGCCTGTCCCGTGCGCGAGGCGTCCTCGGCGTCCGCCACCGACTCGGCGCTCCCGGCATCCTCGGCGTGCCCTCTGTGCGACATCTGGCCCAACCCCCTTCCCAAGCAAAGGTTCTCGGCAATACCTTATGGCTCTCGGCTGACCCAAGGGACCCCAGGGCCCAAGGAGGATTTCCCGTGGCAGACCGCACACCCCCGCTCGCCGTCGAGGAGTTGCACGCCCTCGTCGCGAGCGGAGAGATCGACACTGTCGTCCTGGCCTTCCCCGACATGCAAGGCCGCCTCCAGGGCAAGCGCTTCGCCGCCCGGTTCTTCCTCGACGAGGTCCTGCACCACGGCACCGAGGGCTGCAACTACCTCCTCGCCGTCGACACCGAGATGAACACGGTCGAGGGGTACGCGATGTCCTCCTGGGACCGCGGCTACGGCGACTTCGCCATGCACCCCGACCTGAGCACCCTGCGCCGCGTCCCCTGGAACGCGGGTACCGCGATGCTCGTCGCCGACCTCGCCTGGGAGGACGGCTCGCCCGTCGTCGCCGCGCCCCGCCAGATCCTGCGCCGCCAGCTCGACCGGCTCGCCGAACTCGGCCTGAGCGCCCAGGTCGGCACCGAGCTGGAGTTCATCGTCTTCAAGGACACGTACGAACAGGCCTGGGACGCCAACTACCGGGGGCTCACCCCGGCGAACCAGTACAACATCGACTACTCCGTCCTCGGCACCGGCCGCATCGAGCCGCTCCTGCGCCGCATCCGCAACGACATGGCGGGCGCGGGCCTCACCGTCGAGTCCGCCAAGGGTGAGTGCAATCCCGGCCAGCACGAGATCGTCTTCCGCTACGACGAGGCGCTCGTCACCTGCGACCAGCACGCCATCTACAAGACGGGAGCCAAGGAGATCGCCGCGCAGGACGGCGTCTCGCTCACCTTCATGGCGAAGTACAACGAGCGCGAGGGCAACTCCTGCCACATCCACCTCTCGCTCACCGACGCCGACGGCGCCAGCGCGATGGCGGGGCCCGACGGGATGACCGAGCTGATGCGGCACTTCCTTGCCGGCCAGCTCGCCGCCCTGCGCGACTTCTCCCTCCTCTACGCGCCGAACATCAACTCGTACAAGCGGTTCCAGCCGGGCTCCTTCGCGCCGACCGCCGTCGCGTGGGGCCACGACAACCGCACCTGCGCGCTGCGCGTCGTCGGCCACGGCCGCTCGCTCCGCTTCGAGAACCGGCTCCCCGGCGGCGACGTCAACCCGCACCTGGCCGTCGCCGGTCTCGTCGCGGCGGGCCTGTACGGCGTGGAGCACAAGCTCGAACTCCCCGAGCCCTGCGCCGGGAACGCCTACACCGCCGGGTACGAGCACGTCCCCTCCACCCTGCGCGAGGCCGCCGAGCTCTGGGAGAACAGCCCCATCGCACGGGCCGCGTTCGGGGACGAGGTCGTCGCCCACTACCGCAACCTGGCGCGGGTCGAACTCGACGCGTTCGACGCCGCCGTCACCGACTGGGAGCTTCGCCGAGGATTCGAAAGGCTGTGACCTTGCCCGACCGGGAGATCGACCTGAGCACCGACCCGAGCACCGAACCGAACACCCTCACCGTCCTCAACCCGGCCACCGAGGAGGTCGTCGCCACCGTCCCCGCCGCCGACGCGGGCGACGTCGACCGCGCCGTGCGCCGCGCCGTCCAGGCACAGCGCGGTTGGGCCGCCGCGGCCCCGCCGACCGCGCCCGACTGCTCCGCCGCTTCGCCGACACCGTCGACCGACACGTGGAGGAACTGGCCCGGTCGGAGGTCCGCGAGGCCGGACACCTGCTCGGCAACGCGCGCTGGGAAGCGGGCAACGTACGGGACCTGCTGCTGTACGCGGCCGGCGGCGCCGAACGTCTCAACGGCGCGCAGATCCCCGCCCCCGGCGGCTGGAACGTCACCTTCCACGAGCCGCTCGGCGTCGTCGGCGTCATCGCCCCCTGGAACTTCCCGATGCCGATCGCCGCCTGGGGCGCGGCCCCCGCCCTCGCCGCGGGCAACGCGGTCGTCCTCAAGCCCGCCGAGACGACCCCGCTCACCGCCCTGCGCCTGGCCGAACTCGCCCTGGAGGCGGGCCTTCCCGAGGGCCTTCTCCAGGTCCTGCCCGGATACGGCACCACCGCGGGCCGCGCCCTCGTCGACCACCCGGACGTCGCGAAGATCGTCTTCACCGGCTCGACCCGTACCGGCCGCGAGGTCATGCGCCGCTGCGCCGAGCAGGCCAAGCCCGTCACCCTCGAACTGGGCGGCAAGAGCCCCAACATCGTCTTCCCGGACGCCGACCTGCCCCGCGCCCTCGACCCGTTCTCCTTCCTCGACAACTCCGGCCAGGACTGCTGCGCCCGCACCCGCGTCCTCGTCCACGCGTCCGTGTACGAGGAGGCCGTCGCACTGCTCACGGACGCGATCGGCGCCGTCGTGGTCGGTGACCCCCTCGACGAGAAGACCCGGATGGGCCCACTGATCTCCCGTCAGCAGCTGGACCGGGTACGTCACTTCGTCGCCGACGACGCCCCCGCGATCCGCGGCAGCGCCCCGACCGGGCCCGGCTTCTGGTTCCCGCCGACCGTCCTGACCGGGGAGGCCGAGGACGCGGACGCGGCCGTCGAGGAGATCTTCGGCCCCGTCGCCGTCCTCCTGCCGTTCACCGACGAGGCCGACGCCATCCGTCTCGCCAACGGCACCCCGTACGGCCTCTCCGGCTCCGTCTGGACCCGCGACCTGAGCCGCGCCCTGCGCGTGTCCGGAGCGGTCCGCGCCGGGAACCTGTCCGTCAACTCGCACTCCAGCGTGCGCTACTGGACCCCCTTCGGCGGCTACAAACAGTCCGGGCTCGGCCGCGAACTGGGCCCCGACGCCCTCACCGCCTTCACCGAAACCAAGAACGTCTTCATCAGCACGGAGGGCCCTTCCCTGTGACTCAGGACATCATCTGCCGCCGTCTCGTCGGCCGCACCGCCGTCATCACCGGCGCCGGCAGCGGCATCGGCCTCGCCACCGCGCGCCGGCTCGCCGCCGAGGGCGCCCACGTCGTCTGCGGCGACATCGACGAGGTGGCGGGCAAGAAGACGGCCGAGGAGGTCGGCGGCACCTTCGTCCAGGTCGACGTCACCGACGCCGAACAGGTCGACGCCCTCTTCAAGACCGCCCACGACACCTACGGCTCGGTCGACATCGCCTTCAACAACGCGGGCATCTCGCCGCCCGACGACGACTCCATCCTCGACACGGGCCTGGAGGCGTGGAAGCGCGTCCAGGAGGTCAACCTCACCTCCGTGTACCTGTGTTGCAAGGCCGCGATCCCCTACATGCGGCGGCAGGGCAAGGGCTCCATCATCAACACGGCGTCGTTCGTGGCCCGGATGGGCGCGGCGACCTCGCAGATCTCGTACACCGCGTCCAAGGGCGGTGTCCTCGCCATGTCCCGCGAGCTGGGCGTGCAGTTCGCCCGCGAGGGCATCCGCGTCAACGCCCTGTGCCCCGGACCCGTCAACACCCCGCTCCTCCAGGAGCTGTTCGCCAAGGACCCGGAGCGGGCGGCGCGCCGCCTCGTGCACATTCCGGTCGGCCGGTTCGCCGAGGCCGACGAGATCGCGGCCGCCGTCGCCTTCCTGGCCAGCGACGACTCCTCCTTCGTCAACGCCACCGACTTCCTTGTGGACGGCGGGATCTCGGGCGCCTACGTCACGCCTCTGTAGGGGACGCGACAACCGGGTGTACGGTCCCTTCACATGCGTAACAGAGATGTTGCCGCGTGGACCTCAGCCGTGGTCACCGTCCTGGTGACCGCGGCTCTCGTCTCTCCTGCGGCCGCCGCCACGTCCGCGTCCCCCACGTCCGGAAAGTGCCCGCAGCTCTCCACGGAGCTGCCCTGGTACGGGCAGAACCGGGCCAAGCTCCAACGCATGATCGACGAACGCGGGACCTGCGACGGTCACCACGGCCCGCGTCCCGTCGCCGCGTTCGACTGGGACAACACCGTCTCCAAGAACGACGTCACCGACGCGACCATCGCCTGGTCGCTGAAGCACGACAAGATCCTGCGGCCCGCGAGCTGGAAGAAGACCAGCGCGTGGATGACCGACGACGCCGACAAGGCACTCACCGCCGCCTGCGGCACCGCCGTTCCCGTCGGATCCCCGCTGCCCACCTCCACCGACACCGACTGCACGGACGAGATCTTCAACATCCGCGAGTCCGGGAAGACGATGAGCGGCGCCGCCGCCTTCGCGGGCGACTGGAACCACCGCCGCACCGTGCCCCAGTACGCCTGGGTGCCCCAGCTGTTCGCGGGCCACACCGTCCCCGAGCTGGAGTCGTACGCGGCCGCCGCCCGCACCGAGGCCCTCGCCGCGCCGATCGGCGCGACCCAGAAACTGGGCACGCACACCATCCCCGGCTACGTCCGCTACTACGACCAACAGCGCGACCTCATCCGTACGTTGCGGAAGGCCGGCTTCGACGTCTACATCGTGTCGGCCGGGTCCGAGCCCGTGACCGAGGTGTGGTCGCGCGGCGTCGGCATCGACCGCGGGCACACCATCGCGATCCGCTCCGTCCTGGACGCCGAGGGCCGCATCACGACGTACAACGAGGGCTGCGGCGGAGTCGGCCGCAACCAGGGCGAGGCCATCCCGTACATCGACGGCAAGCGCTGCTGGATCAACCAGGACATCTTCCACGTCAAGGGCGAGGCGGCCTGGGAGAAGCAGCGGTGGAGCAAGCGGATCGCGCTCGGCGGCGGTGACGCCGACACCGACGTGACGTTCGTCGGCGACGCGACCGGCGCCCACCTCGTCCTCAACCGGAACAAGAACGAGATCATGTGCCGCGCCTACGACAACGCCGACGGACGCTGGGTCGCCAACCCGATGTTCATCGAGCCGCTGCCGCGCAAGGCGGGCACCTATCCGTGCTCGACGGCCGCCTACAACCGGCCCGAGGGCGGCTTCGGACCGCTTCTGAGGGACGACGGTTCGGTCGTGCCCGATCAGACGGACGCCGTGTACTGACCCTCCCGCCGCGGCCTACAGTGCCCGCATGAGCAGTCCCTCGGCACCGCCGCCCGGCTGGTACCCGGACCCCGAGGCCCCGCCCGCCGAACGCTGGTGGGACGGGGCCTCGTGGACCCCGCACCGCAGGTATCCCCAGGCCGCGCCGGCGGCCCCCGTGCCCCGGCGGTCCGGCGGCACCGGCAGGATCGTCGCCCTCGCCGCCGCGGGCATCGCGCTCGTCGCGGCCGTCGTCACCGGCGTCGTCCTCGTCGTCGACGGCGACTCCGGCGGGCCCGAGGCCCGCACCGGACAGCCCTCCGAGGCGCCCCCGTCGTCCGCGGCCGCCGGCTCGGCCCCCGCCCCCGAGCCGTCCCCGACCGAGGACGCCCGCCGCGTCACCGATCCGCTCAACGGCATCACCCTGCCCGTCGTCGACGGCTGGCAGAAGGCCGAGAACGTCGCCGACGAGTACACCCTGATCACCACCCCGCGCACCTACACCTGCCCGTACGACGACGGCCTGTGCCGGCGCGGCACCGTCTCCACGCACACCGTCACGAACACCGACGAGACCGACCCCGAGGTCCTCGCGAAGCAGGACGTCTCCGACGCCGCCGACCTCGCCTACGACAAGAACGCGATCGGGGAGCGGCCCTTCGGCGGTATCACCGCCCACAAGGTCGTCGCCGCACGGCAGTTGGCGGTCGCGGGCCGGGCCGGGTACCTCGTGCGCTGGAAGGTCACGACGGCCGAGGGCCCCGGCGGCTATGTGCAGTCGGTGGTGTTCCCCTCCAGCCTCGGCACCGAGGCGCTGGTCGCCGTGCGCTGCACCCTCGACGCGAGCGAGGCGTCGCCCCCGCTCACCGACCTCGACACGATCGTCAAGGGGATCCGCCCGGTGGGCGGCACGGGTGGCGGGGGAGTGGGCAGCAGCATCGGCCCGAGCGAGGGCTGATCCGGGGCCGCTGATCGGGAGCCGATCAGGGCTAGAGGAAGGTGTAGCCCTCGCCCCGGTACGTCGGTGCCGTCCGGGTCACCGCGTCGCCCTCGACCAGGTGCAACACCTCGAACCGCTCGCACAGTTCGCCGGCCTTCGCGTGCCGGAACCACACCTTGTCGCCGATGAGCAGATCGTCGGCGGCCGCCCCGAGCAGCGGCGTCTGCACCTCGCCCGGCCCCTCCTGGGCGTCGTAGCGCAGCCCCTCGGGCAGGTACGGCACCGGCAGCCGGTCCGCGCCCGCCGCGCCCGACGCCGGATACCCGCCACCGAGCACGGTCACCACGCCCACCCCGGGGCGGCGCACCACCGGCTGGGCGAACAGCGCGGCCGGACGCCCGCTGAACGACGTGTAGTTGTCGAAGAGCCGCGGGACGTACAGCCCCGACCCGGCGGCGATCTCCGTCACCGCGTCCTCCGCGGCCGTGTGCTGCACGCTGCCCGTGCCGCCGCCGTTCACGAACTCCAGGTCCGGCGCCACCGCCCGCACGGCCCGCACCGCCTCGCCGCGCCGCACGGCCAGCTCCTTGCGCGCCGCGGCCTGCATCAGCCGGATCGCCCGCGAGCGCACCGGGCGCCCCGCGAGCGCGTCGCCGACCCCGGCCACATGACCCTCGTACGCCATGATCCCCACGAGCCGGAAGCCCGGCGTGCGGGCCACGGTCCGCGCCAGGTCGGCGAGTTGGGCCGGGGTGCGCAGCGGGGAGCGCAGCGCGCCGATCCTGACCCGCCCGCCGAGCACCTGCCACGACGTGTCCAGCTCCAGGCAGACCCGGATCTCCTCGGTGCCGCCGTCCCGCGCGTCGTCGATGAGCCGCAGCTGCGCCGGGTCGTCGACCATCACCGTCACGGCGGCGGCCAGCTTCGGATCGTGCGCCAGCTCGGCGAAACCGGCCCGGTCGGCCGACGGGTACGCCAGCAGGACGTCCTCGAACCCGGACCGCGCCAGCCAGATCGACTCCGCCAGCGTGAACGACATGATCCCGGCGAACCCGTCACGGGCGAGCACCCGCTCCAACAAGGCCCGGCACCGCACCGACTTGCTGGCCACCCGGATCGGCTTCCCCGCGGCCCGGCGCACGAGATCGTCGGCGTTCGCGTCGAAGGCGTCCAGGTCGACGATCGCCAGGGGAGCGTCGAGGTGTGCGGTGGCCCGGTCGTAGCGGGCACGGTCGGCGGCGCGCGGTGTCATGTCCGAAGCCTGCCAGACCCGATTACCGCAGGGTAGAGGGACGATACGGGCAGATCGGCCGAGGGCGCGGGCTCGTTCCCCCGGTTCCCGGGTGGGCCCGTTAGAGTGACGCGACGCAGGCTCGAGGAAACGGGGAGGCATGAGCACGGAAGCCCGACGTGTCCCGCCGCGCCCCGCCCATGCCCCCGAGGTCGAGCCGAGCCCTCAACTCCCGGACGGCGTGCCTCCGTTGCCCCCGACGCCCCCGCCGCCGGTCCCGTCCTCGCGGTTCCCGGACACACCGCCGCAGCGCGGCACCACCGAGCCGCCGCCCCCGCGCCGACGACCCCGCCGAGGATCCCGGCGGCGCTCCCGCCGGAGGTGGCACCCGCCGAGACCACCACCCGGCTGCGCCCGGTGCCCCCGGCGCCCACGCGGCCCCCGCCCCGCGCAGACAGCCGGGCACGGTCGACCTCACCCCCGCCCGGACACCGCCGGCCGCCCCTTCGTCACGTTCGCCCGCCCCGAGCACTACGACGACAGCACCACCCGGCTGCGCCCCGTCGGCGCCCGCCTGAAGCCCCGCGCCGCGGCCGCCGTGGCCTGCCTCGTGCTCGGCCTCGGCCTCATCGGCGGCGCCGCCACCGGCTCCCTGCTCACCGGCGAGAGCGGCGACGACACCGTCTCCGCCGGCAGCGCCTACCACGCGGCCGGCGAGCTCTGGCACGGCATCCCCGTCGACCGGCTCTTCCCGCGCACCCTCAAGGGCGAGGGCGCCGGCCCCGGCGGCGCCGACCGCACCTGGACCCGGATCGCCGTCGCCCCCGACAGCGACTGCAAGGACGCGTTCGACCCGCTGCTCCACAAGGCGCTGCGCCCGGCCGGCTGCCTGCGCCTGCTGCGCGCCACGTACACCGACGCCACCCAGAGCAACGTCACCACCGTCGGCCTGATGTTCACGCGCGCCGACGCCGAGGCCGGCCAGGCGCTGCGCGGCCGCTTCGCCGAGCAGGGCCTCGACCGGCGCACCGATCTCATGCCGCGCCCGTACGCCGCCCGGGGCACCGCCGCAGCGCGGTTCGGCGACGCCCAGCGCGCGTCCTGGACGATCGACGTCCTGACCGACGCCCCGGTCGTCGTCTACGCGGTCTCCGGCTTCGCCGACGGCCGCACCGTCGCCGACCCCGAGCCCGCCGCCGACGCGATGAAGGCGGGCGCCACGAGCGCCCCCGCCCAGGCCGGACTCGGCCACGAGGCGCGGGGCATCGCCGACCGCGTCGAGCGGAGCCTGCGCAAGGCCGTCCAGAAGTCCACGGAGCAGCCGTCATGAAGCGCCACCACACCGCCGCCGTGTGCGCGGCCGCCGCGGCCCTCGCCCTGCTCCCGTCCACCGCCGCCCACGCGGACTCGGTCCGCGCCCAGCAATGGGGCCTCACCGCGATGCACACCCAGGAGGCCTGGCGCACCACGAAGGGCAAGGGCATCAGAGTCGCCGTCCTGGACACCGGCGTCGACGACCAGCACCCCGACCTGAAGGGCAACGTCCTCACCGGCAAGGACCTCATCGGCTTCGGCGCCGGGCGCGGCGACCGGCCCTGGGCCCGCCACGGCACCGCCATCGCCGGCATCATCGCGGGCCACGGACACGGACAGGACGACAGCGACGGCGTCATGGGCGTCGCCCCCGAAGCGGAGATCCTCCCCGTCCGCGTGATCCTGGAGGACGGCGATCCGGCCCGCGCCAAGGCCCGCGAGACCCGGGGCAACGCCCTGGCGGAGGGCATCCGCTGGGCCACCGACCACGGCGCCGACGTCATCAACCTCTCCCTGGGCGACGACTCCGACACCGCCCACCCCGAGGCGAGCGAGGACGCGGCAGTCCAGTACGCGCTGAAGCACGGCGTCTCCGTCGTCGCCTCCGCGGGCAACGGCGGCGAGAAGGGCGACCACATCTCCTACCCGGCCGCCTACCCCGGCGTCATCACCGCCACCGCCGTCGACGCGGCGGGCACCCGCGCCCCCTTCTCCACCCGCCGCTGGTACGCCACCGTCGCCGCGCCCGGCCGCGGCATCGTCACCGCCGACCCCGACCGCAAGTACTACTCGGCGTGGGGCACCAGCGCCGCCTCCGCGTTCGTCTCCGGCGCGGTCGCCCTGATCCGCGCCGCGCACCCCGGCCTGAGCCCCGCCCAGATCAAGAAACTCGTCGAGGACACCGCCCAGGACCCGCCCTCCGGCGGCCGCGACGACTCACGCGGCTACGGCCTGGTCGACCCGGCCGCCGCGATCGCCGCCGCCGCGAAGCTGAAGCCGCGGGAGCTGACCCCGACCGCGTACGGCAAGAAGTACTTCGGTACGGGCCCGGACGCCCCGCGGGACGAGGGCCCCGCCGCCTGGGTCGGCCCGGTCGCGGGCGGCCTCGGCGTCCTGCTCCTCGGCGCCGCCGTCCACCTGTGGCGCGGCCACCGGCTCAGCCGCCGGCGCTGAGCACCGGCACGGCGGCCCGCGCCACGTCCTCCACGAGAGCGATCCCCGCGTCCTTGGTGGCGCTCCCGTTCGAGACGACGGCCACGAGGTACCGCTTCCCTGCCCCGCTCACGCGCCCCACACTGTTGATGTCCCACAGCCCGGTGGTGCTCCGCTGCAACCACCCGTTCTTCAGCGCGGTGTCGTCACCCGCCGCCGAGACCCCCCAGGCCTGGTCGCTCTCGACGTTCCCCATCAGCTCCTGCACGTACGCCCGCGCGTCCGCGTCGAGCGCGAGGTCGTCCCCGACGCCGAACACCTGCTTCAACAGGGTGAGTTGATCGTCCGCGGTGGTCTGGGTGAGCCCCCACAGCGGCCCGTTTCCGCCGGTTGTCCCGCTCAGCCCGAGCCGCTCGTTCGCCGCGTCGAGCCCGTCGGCCCGCCCGATGGTGTCCCACAACTGTGTCGTCGACGCGTTGTCGCTGTGCTCGATCATCGCGGTCGCGTACGTCTTCTCCCGCGCGGTCAGCGACCGCCCCTCGTCCCGCGCCCGCAACAGCAGCGCGGCCAGGATGTCGACCTTCACGATGCTCGCGGTGTCGTACGTCCTGTCGCCCGACGCGTACGAGGCACGCGTCCCGGTGTCCATGTCGAGCACGGACACCGACACGTCACCGTCGTGCCCGGCGGCGGCGGACCGCACGGCCTTCGCGAGCAGCGCGTCGAGGTCCACGGTCGGCGAGGGAGAGGGCGACACGGACGGATCCTCCCCGGACGAGGTGATGTGCGACACCAGCGCCGTCGCGTCGTGCGCCCGCGCCTTCACGTAGACCGTAGTGGCGGCGGTGGCGGAGAGGAGCACCGCGGAGGCGACGGCCGCGTACAGGACGGGGCGTCGGCGCTGATCGCGCCGACGCCGGCGACGGGACTGGGGAGGCATGCCGCGATGCTCGGTCCCGGCCCTGTGCGCGCCATGAGCAGGACCTCAGGGTCCGCTGAGAACGTCGACGCCTCCGCTCGGTAGGGTCGGTGAACGTGGCGAACAAGAACATTCCCGACCCCGGCTTCTCCGACGACGACGGCACCGCGGACCCCCGCCTCGCCGAGGCCCTGGCCGCGTGGTCGGCCGACCGCACGGCCCATGGACCGGTCCTTGCGGCCCTGAAGGACGCCCGGCTCCTCGTCCCCGTCGTCGCCGTCCTGGGCGAGGTCGAGGAGGACGAGAACGGCCTGCGCCGCGAGAAGACGTCCGACATGGCGGTCCCGACCCTGAAGGCGGGCGACCGGAAGGCCCTTCCCGCCTTCACGTCGACCGCGTCCCTCGCCCTGTGGGACCCCGAGGCCCGCCCGGTCGCCGTCCCGCTGCACCAGGCGCTTCAGGCCGCCGCCCACGAGAAGGCCGACACCGTCGTCCTCGACCTCGCGGGCCCGGTCCCGTACGAGCTCACGGGCGCCGCCCTGTACGCCCTCGCGGAGGGCCGCACCAGCACCGACCCGCTCGCCGACCCCGCCGTCACCGACGCGGTGCGCACGGCCGTCGCCGCGGAGCCCTCGGTGGTCCGCGCCTACCTGGGCCCCGGCCAGGCGGACGGCGTCATCGCCCTGGTCCTCGACCCGGCCGCCGACCCCTCGGCCACGGCCGGCTCGCTCGCCCGCCGCATCGCGGCCGACACCACACTGAGGGCCCGCCTGGTGCGCGGCCTCGACCTGGCACTCCTGCCGGCCGACGCCACGCCTCCCGGCGAGCCCTTGTACGTACGTGACTGAAACCCGAGGTCAGCCGTAGATGGCGCCCGTGTACTTCTCGCCCGGGCCCTGGCCCGGCTCGTCCGGCACGATCGAGGCCTCGCGGAACGCGAGCTGCAAGGACTTCAGACCGTCCCGCAGCGGTGCCGCGTGGAAGGACGAGATCTCCGTGGCGCTGCCGTCGAGCAGACCGGCCAGGGCGTGGATCAGCTTGCGGGCCTCGTCGAGGTCCTTGTGGGCGTCGCCCTCCTCGGTGAGGCCCAGCTTCACCGCGGCCGCGCTCATCAGGTTCACCGCGACCGTCACGATGACCTCGACGGCGGGCACCTCGGCGATGTCGCGGGTCAGCGCGTCGTAGTCAGGGGTTTCGGTTGCGGGGGTCGCGTCACTCATGGGCCCCACGATAAGCCCGACGGACAACAGCCCACTCGGTTGGGCGCACCCCCCAAATGCTGCTAACCTTGTGTAACGACCGGCCGGACGCCCCTGTCTTCGACATGGCGACCGGCCCACAAGTGGAGGCTCCGATCTCCCACCTGACCGCCCGGCTAGGGCGGCGGGTCACCGGTCAGACGGTCCCCATCGTTCCGTACGGACGATGGAACCGTCCGAGTTGCGCCCCGCGGTTCACCGTGGCGGTGCTCCGGTAGTTCTCGGAGTCCCGCGATGTGTACCGTCCGGGGCATTTTTTGTGCGCTGGAGCGGTTGGTACTACGTAACGAGACGTTACGCGGCGGCCCGCCAGGCCGTCGTGTGGTGCTACCGAGGAGGATCCATCAGCGCCGAGCCCCGCATCAACGACCGGATTCGCGTTCCCGAAGTGCGACTTGTCGGTCCCAGCGGCGAGCAGGTCGGGATTGTTCCGCTTGCCAAGGCCCTTGAGCTTGCTCAGGAGTACGACCTCGACCTGGTCGAGGTGGCGGCGAACGCCCGTCCGCCCGTCTGCAAGCTCATGGACTACGGGAAGTTCAAGTACGAGTCGGCCATGAAGGCCCGTGAGGCGCGCAAGAACCAGGCGCACACGGTCATCAAGGAGATGAAGCTCCGGCCGAAGATCGACCCGCACGACTATGACACCAAGAAGGGTCACGTCGTTCGGTTCCTCAAGCAGGGCGACAAGGTCAAGATCACGATCATGTTCCGTGGTCGCGAGCAGTCCCGGCCGGAGCTCGGCTACCGACTGCTTCAGCGTCTCGCGAACGACGTCGAAGACCTCGGGTTCATCGAGTCGAACCCGAAGCAGGACGGCCGAAACATGATCATGGTTCTCGGTCCGCACAAGAAGAAGACCGAGGCCATGGCCGAGGCCCGGGAGGCGCAGGCCGCCCGTAAGGCCGACGCGAAGGCCAACCCCGGCAAGTCGCAGAACGTGGCTGAGTCGGACGACGACGTCGAGACCGAGGTCGAGGCCGAGGTCGAAACCCCCGCCGAGGCTCCGGCCGAGGCATGATCCGCCGGCGTGCAGCCTGTACGCCACGGATAACCAACCGACACAACTGACGTTCCCTCGCGGCCGGTTCGCGCCCATGGCACGGACCGGCCGGGAACGCCACTGACGAGGAGAGAACGGCGCTATGCCGAAGAACAAGTCGCACAGCGGTGCCAGCAAGCGCTTCAAGGTCACCGGCTCCGGCAAGGTGCTCCGCGAGCGCGCCGGCAAGCGCCACCTGCTCGAGCACAAGTCGTCGCGCCTGACGCGCCGCCTCACCGGCAACGCCGAGATGGCCCCGGGCGACGCCAAGAAGATCAAGAAGCTTCTCGGCAAGTGACGTACGGGCGCTCCTGCGCCCCGTTACGTCGGCTAGACCGGGACCTATACGAACTCGGGTCGGGTGACGTCATCCCCGGCCCCGCTACAAGGAGTTAACAAGTGGCACGCGTCAAGCGCGCAGTCAACGCGCACAAGAAGCGTCGGGCGATCCTCGAGCAGGCCAGCGGCTACCGCGGTCAGCGTTCGCGTCTGTACCGCAAGGCCAAGGAGCAGGTCACCCACTCCCTGGTCTACAACTACAACGACCGCAAGAAGCGCAAGGGCGACTTCCGTCAGCTGTGGATCCAGCGCATCAACGCCGCTGCCCGCGCCAACGGCATCACCTACAACCGCTTCATCCAGGGTCTGAAGGCCGCCAACATCGAGGTGGACCGCAAGATCCTGGCGGAGCTCGCCGTCAACGACTCCAACGCGTTCGCCGCGCTGGTCGAGGTCGCGCAGAAGGCGCTGCCGGCGGACGTCAACGCGCCCAAGGCTGCCGCCTGATCGCTCCGCTGAGCCGGATGTGATGTCGGACCCGCAAGCTTGTCGCTTGCGGGTCCGAGTGCGTTCGGCGTCGCATCTGCCATCGTCTGTCGTGCGCCGTGTGCGGACCGGCCGACTCTGGTCGCGCCCCGCGGCGCAGCCGCTGACAGACACAGTTCCACGCCCCTTCGGGGCGCTTCCCCTAGGTGAGTCGCATGGTTGCTGCCCCCGAACTGATCTCCCCCAAGTCCTCCCGCGTCTCCGCCGCCCGGCGGCTCGGGAAGCGGAACTTCCGGGGGAAGGAGCGGCTGTTCCTCGCCGAGGGGCCGCAGGCCGTGCGGGAGGCCGCCGCGCACGGCGGACTCGTGGAGATGTTCGCGACCGTCGAGGCCGCCGAGCGCTACGCCGAGATCGTCGGCGAGGCGCGGGAGGCCGGTGCCCGGGTGCACCTCGCCGACGAGAGCGTCATCGCCGAGATCTCCACGACCGTGACCCCGCAGGGCGTGGTCGGCGTCTGCCGGTTCCTCGACGTGTCCTTCGACGAGGTCCTCGCCGCGCGGCCCCGGCTCGTCGCCGTCCTGGCCCATGTGCGCGACCCCGGGAACGCGGGGACCGTACTGCGGTGCGCGGACGCCGCCGGCGCCGAGGCCGTGGTGCTGACCGACGCCTCCGTGGACCTGTACAACCCGAAGGCGGTCCGCGCCTCGGTGGGCTCCCTGTTCCATCTGCCCGTCGCCGTGGGCGTCCCGGTCGAGCAGGCCGTCGCCGGGCTCAAGGACGCCGGCGTACGCATCCTCGCCGCCGACGGCGCGGGGGACGACGACCTCGACGACGAGCTCGACAAGGGCACCATGGGCACCCCGACCGCCTGGGTCTTCGGCAACGAGGCGTGGGGACTGCCCGAGGAGACCCGCGCGCTCGCGGACGCCGTCGTGCGCGTCCCCATCCACGGCAAGGCCGAGAGCCTCAACCTCGCGACGGCGGCCGCCGTGTGCCTGTACGCCTCCGCCCGAGCCCAGCGCGCCCCCGGAGGGTGCCGTTCCGTCACGCCCAGCTAGTAGGGTGACGACCTCGGGTCCACGGGCCGAGAGGTGGGATACGGGGAGATGAGCGTCGTCGGCACGAGCAGCTCGCGTGGTGCGCAGGGGCGGTCCGTCCCTGCCGCGCCCCGGTGCGGAACCGACGATCTCGCGGGGCTCGGCGTGCACCCCGACGACCTCCCCGACGGACTGGTCGTCGCCGACGAGAGCGGCCGCGTCGTCTGTTTCAACCGCGCGGCCGAGCGCATCACCGCCGTCCCCGCCCCCCGCGCCCTGGGCGCCCCGCTGGAGCGGGCGCTGCCCCTGGAGGACCTCGAAGGCCGCCGCTGGTGGCAGCTGACCGACCCGTACGGCGGACTCGCCACCCGCGTCGGACAGCCCGAGCGGAACCTGCTCCTGCCCGGCGGCCGCGAGGTCCTGGTCACCGCGCGCTACGTACGCAGCCGCCCCACCGGGCCCGTGCGCCGTGTCGTCGTGCAGATCCGCGACACCGAGGCCCGGCGCCGCACCGAGCGCAGCCACGCCGAGCTGATCGCCACCGTCGCCCACGAACTGCGCTCCCCGCTGACCTCCGTGAAGGGCTTCACCGCGACCCTGCTCGCGAAGTGGGAGCGATTCACGGACGAGCAGAAGCGGCTGATGCTGGAGACCGTCGACGCGGACGCCAACCGCGTGACGCGACTGATCACCGAACTGCTCGACATCTCCCGCATCGACTCCGGCCGCCTCGAAGTGCGCCGCCAGCCCGTCGACATCGCCGCCGCCGTCTCCCGGCACATCCAGGCGCACGTCGCCGCGGGCCAGTCCGCCGACCGGTTCCTGCTGCGCGTCACGCAGCCGCTGCCCGATCTGTGGGCCGACCCCGACAAGGTCGACCAGATCCTGAGCAACCTCCTGGAAAACGCGGTGCGCCACGGCGAGGGAACCGTCACGATTGACATCGAGCGGGCCGAGCACCTCGGCACGTCCGTCACCGTGAGCGACGAAGGCCCCGGCATCCCGGAGGAGTCCATGAACCGCGTCTTCACCCGCTTCTGGCGGGGCAGCAAGCGCGGCGGCACGGGCCTGGGCCTCTATATCGTCAAGGGCATCGTCGAGGCCCACGGCGGCACCATCACGGTGGGACGGGCGCCGGGCGGCGGCGCCGAGTTCCGATTTACGTTGCCCGTGGCCACGCCCGCGTATCTCACCAGCTGAGTGCCAGGGCCCCACGGGCAAGAAGAGTGATCCGAAGGATCGCGAGCAGGGCGGTGGCGGGCGACAGGTGCGCGTAATCGCACACGTCACCCCCCCGTTAGACTCGTCCTTTGGCACATTGCGTCTCCACGTCAGGGACGGTTCGTCGTCGGATTCGGGACGAGTCGTAGACGGGGCCATCCGCAGGGGGCACCTCCCAGCGTTAGCTGGGGGACAACCGGAAGCACGGGAAGAGATGTCGGCACCGAACAAGTCGTACGACCCTGTCGAGGTCGAGGCACTGAAACCGGAAGAGATCGAGCGCATGCGGGACGAGGCGCTCGCCGCCTTCGCCGCCGCGGACTCGCTCGACGCGCTTCAGGCCGCCAAGGTCGCGCACGCCGGCGGCACGTCGCCGCTGTCGCTCGCCAACCGCGAGATCGGCGCGCTGCCGCCGCAGGCCAAGGCCGAGGCCGGCAAGCGCGTCGGCCAGGCCCGCGCCGCCGTCGGCCGGGGCCTCGCCGCCCGCCAGGCCGAGCTGGAGGCCGAGCGCGACGCGCGCGTCCTGGTCGAGGAGGCCGTGGACGTCACGCTGCCCCACGACCGTGTCCAGGCCGGCGCCCGCCACCCGCTGACCACGCTCTCCGAGCGCATCGAGGACGTCTTCGTCGCCATGGGCTACGAGGTCGCCGAGGGCCCGGAGATCGAGACGGAGTGGTTCAACTTCGACGCCCTGAACATCGGCCCCGACCACCCCGCCCGCGGCACCCAGGACACCTTCTTCGTCCAGGGCCCCGACGGTGGTGACCGGGAGTCCGGTGTCGTGCTGCGCACGCACACCTCTCCCGTGCAGGTCCGCTCCATGCTCGACCGCGAGCCGCCGGTCTACGTGATCTGTCCGGGCCGCGTGTACCGCGCCGACGAGCTGGACGCCACGCACACCCCCGTGTTCAACCAGGTCGAGCTGCTCGCCATCGACGAGGGCCTGACCATGGCGGACCTCAAGGGCACCCTGGACCACATGGTCCAGGCGCTGTTCGGCAAGGACATGAAGACGCGGCTGCGTCCGAACTTCTTCCCGTTCACCGAGCCGTCCGCCGAGATGGACATGGTCTGCTACGTCTGCCGCGGCGAGTCCGTCGGCAATCCGGACCGCCCCTGCCGCACCTGCTCCTCCGAGGGCTGGATCGAGCTCGGCGGCTGCGGCATGGTCAACCCGAAGGTGCTCGTCGCCGCCGGTGTGGACCCCGAGAAGTACAGCGGATTCGCCTTCGGGTTCGGCATCGAACGGATGCTGATGTTCCGCCACAACGTCGAAGACATGCGAGACATGGTCGAGGGTGACGTCCGCTTCACCCGGCCGTTCGGGATGGAGATCTGATGCGTATCCCGCTTTCCTGGCTGCGGGAGTACGTCGACCTCCCCGCCTCAGAGACCGGCCGCGACGTGCAGGCCAAGCTCGTCTCCGCGGGCCTGGAGGTCGAGACCGTCGAGCAGCTCGGCGCCGGCCTCAAGGGCCCCCTCGTCGTCGGTCAGGTGCTGACCATCGAGGAGCTGGAGGGCTTCAAGAAGCCCATCCGCTTCTGCACCGTCGACGTCGGTCAGGCCAACGGCACCGGTGAGCCGCAGGAGATCGTCTGCGGCGCCCGGAACTTCGCCGTCGGCGACAAGGTCGTCGTGGTCCTGCCGGGCGCCGTGCTGCCCGGCGACTTCGCGATCGCCGCGCGCAAGACGTACGGCAGGACCTCGCACGGCATGATCTGCTCGACCGACGAGCTCGGCATGGGCGACGACGGCACGCACGGCATCATCGTGCTGCCGCCCGAGCACGAGGCCGGCACCGACGCCATCGAGCTGCTCGAACTCGTCGACGAGGTCCTGGACATCGCCGTCACCGCCAACCGCGGCGACTGCCTGTCGCTGCGTGGCGTCGCCCGCGAGACCGCCATCGCCTACGGCCTGCCGCTGCGCGACCCGGCGCTGCTCGACGTGCCCGCGCCGAACGCGGACGGGTACCCGGTGCGGATCTCCGACCCGATGGGCTGCGACCGCTTCACCGCGCGCACCGTCACCGGTCTGAGCCCCGAGGCGCGCTCCCCGATCTGGCTCCAGCGCCGCCTCCAGAAGGTCGGCATGCGTCCGATCTCGCTCGCCGTCGACGTCACCAACTACGTGATGATGGAGCTCGGCCAGCCCCTGCACGCGTACGACCGTTCCCTGGTCCAGGGCTCGATCGGCGTGCGCCGGGCCGAGCAGGGCGAGAAGCTCACCACCCTCGACGGCGCCCAGCGCGTCCTCGACGCCGGTGATCTCGTCATCACCGACGACCGCGGCGCCATCGCGCTCGCCGGTGTCATGGGCGGCGCCGACACGGAGATCGCCGACCACGAGGAGACGGCCGGTACCACCGACGTCGTCATCGAGGCCGCGCACTTCGACGCCGTCTCCATCGCCCGGACCGCGCGCCGCCACAAGCTGTCCTCCGAGGCGTCCAAGCGCTTCGAGCGCGGCGTCGACCCGCAGGCCACCTCCGCCGCCGCCCAGCGCGCCGTCGACCTGCTGGTCCTGCTCGCCGGTGGCACCGCGGAGCCGGGCGTCACCGAGGTCATCGCGCCGTCCGCGCCGCACACCATCACCATCCCGGCGGACCACCCGGACAAGGTGGCGGGTGTCGCGTACGGCCGCGAGACCGTCGTGCGCCGCCTCCAGGAGGTCGGCTGCGACGCGTACGGCCAGGACACCCTGACCGTGTCCGTGCCGTCCTGGCGCCCCGACCTCACCGACGCCAACGACCTGGCCGAAGAGGTCATCCGGCTGGAGGGCTACGAGAACCTGCCCTCCACGCTGCCCCGGCCCCCGGCCGGCCGCGGTCTGACCGAGCGGCAGCGGCTGCACCGCCGTGCCGGTCGCGCGCTCGCCGGCGCCGGTTACGTCGAGGCGCTCACCTACCCGTTCCTCAGCGAGGGCGTCTTCGACCAGCTCGGCCTGCCGGCCGACGACGCGCGCCGCCGCGTGGTCAAGCTGATCAACCCGCTGAGCGACGAGGAGCCCGCGCTCCGTACGACGCTGCTGCCCGGCCTCCTCGCCGCGCTGCGCCGCAACGACGGCCGCGGCAGCCACGACCTGGCGCTCTTCGAGACCGGCCTGGTCTTCCGGCCCACCGGCCAGGAGAGCGTGCCGGCCCGGCTGCCCGTCGACCGCCGCCCGACCGACGAGGAGATCGCCGGACTCGACGCGTCGCTGCCCGCGCAGCCGCGCCGCGCCGCCGTCGTCCTCGCGGGCGCCCGCGAGCAGGCCGGCTGGTGGGGCAAGGGCCGCCCGGCCGACTGGGCCGACGCCGTCGAGGCCGCCCGCCTCCTCGCCCGTGAGGCCGGGATCGAGCTGACCGTCAGCGGTGACCGGCACGAGCCGTGGCACCCGGGCCGCTGCGCCGCGCTCCATGTCGACATCGACGGGACGCGGACCCTGGCCGGTCACGCCGGTGAGCTGCACCCGCGCGTCGTCAAGGCGCTGAACCTGCCCGAGCGCACCTGCGCGATGGAGCTGGACCTCGACGTCCTGGAGCGCGCCGGTACCGGTCCGCTCCAGGCGCCGCGGATCTCCACCTACCCGGTGGCCACGCAGGACGTCGCGCTCGTCGTCGACAAGACGGTCCCGGCCGCCGACGTCGAGAAGGTGCTGCGCGAGGGCGCCGGTGAACTCCTGGAGTCGCTGCGCCTGTTCGACGTGTACGAGAACGCCGAGCAGCTCGGCGCCGACAAGAAGTCGCTCGCGTACGCGCTGCGCTTCCGGGCCGGCGACCGCACGCTGACCGTCGACGAGGCGTCCGCCGCCCGCGACGCCGCGGTGGCACTCGCCGCCGAGCGCACGGGCGCGGTGCTGCGCGGCGCGTGACCGGCGCACCACGTCGCACGTAGTCCCAGGTGAGGGGCGCATCCGGACCACCGGGTGCGCCCCTCACTCGTTCGGGTGAGGAATTTCGCCGATCTGGTCCGATCGGTACAGACGGTCGACAGAATCAGTGCGGCCGCCGGGCCGACCGGTGCGCTCGCTGAACAGGGCCTAGGGAGCCGTCGGCATGATGCGATCGAAGTCCAGGGCGCCCACCCGAATCCTCCCCCCTTCCCTGCGCGCACTGCTCCCGTGTGCCGCCCGCGCTCCGCGGGCCGAACCCGGCGGCGTCCGGCGCGCGTTGATGCTCGGCCTGCCCACGATGTGGGGCGCGGTGGCCATCACGTACAAGCTGATCTGCCCCCTGGCCCAGCAGAACGGGATGGGGGCGCGGATCATGACCAGCGCCGTGTTCTTCGCCGTGGGAACCGGGCTGATACTCCGCGTACGGCAGAAGCTGATGCGCGAGCTCCGGGAGATCCGGGCCGTCGCGGGCGCCGCGCAGTCCGTCCTCCTGCGCCCGCTGCCGCCCCGGCTCGACGGTCTCGCGCTCGCCGCGGGCCAGCTCTCCGCCGACCGCGGGGCCAGCGTCGGCGGCGACCTGTACGACGTCGTGGCCACCGACCACGGGGTCCGGGTCGTGATGGGCGATGTGCGCGGGCACGGTCTGGCGGCGCTCGCCACCGTCGGCGCCGTCCTCGGGAGCTTTCGCGAGGCCGCCTACGACGAGGACGAACTCGGGCGCGTGCTCCGGCGGTTGGAGCGGGCGCACGCCCGGCATCTGCGCCAGCGTTCGCGCGACGAGCATCCCGCCGCCGGGGGAGGGGAGCCGCAGAGCCCGCTCGCCGAGGAGTTCGTCACCGTACTGCTCCTGGAGATCCGGCAGGACGGCGCCGTGTACGCGCTCAACTGCGGACACCCGTGGCCGTATCTGCTGCGGCCGGGAGCGGTGTGCTGTGTGGAGCCGATGAGCGACGGCGAACCGATGCCGCCGCTCGGGCCCTTCCCGCTCCCCGTCGACCTGGAGCCCGCGCCGTGCGGGCGGATCCTGCCCGGTGAGGCGATGCTCCTGCACACCGACGGCATCGAGGACGCCCGCGACGGTCATGGCCGGTTCTTTCCGCTGCCCGCCGAGCTCACGGCCGCCGTGCGGCGCAGGCCGGTGGTGCCCAAGGCCCTCATCCAGGCCGTGTACACCCGGCTGCTCTGCCACATCGGGGGGCCGCCCAGCGACGACGCCGCGATGCTCGTGCTGCGCAACGACCGCAGGCGCGTCCCGACGCAGGCGGGCGAACCGGCCCTGCACAGCGCTCATCACGCGCTCTGACCGTCCGGTCCGCGAAGGCTCCGACGCTCCCCGAACGCCTGGCGCGTCGTCCGCCCGCCGCGGAGTGTCGGGCAGGCGAGCGGGCGGACGACGCGGGATCGGGCCGCCGCACTGTCGAGGGGGAGCCGGCGGCCCGGCCGGCCTCTTGCGAGGCAGTTCAGTCAAGCGGGAGGAAACCGGCCACAACAGAGTGCACAAGGCCCGGAGTTGAGCATTCCGATCACACCCCGTGTGAAGACCCCTGGACTACGCTGGCGCCACCGAGCCCACGGAGGGCATCCATGCAGCCCAACACCCTGCTCGACGCGATCCTCGACGAGGCCGGTATCTCCCATGCGGGCCTCGCCGCACACGTGAACCAGGCCGGGAAGGCCCGCGGTCTGGCCCTGAGGTACGAACACACCGCCGTCGCGCGCTGGTTGAAGGGCCAGCGCCCGCGCGGTCAGGTCCCCGACCTGATCTGCGAGGTGCTCGCGGCCCGGCTCCAGCGGCATGTCACGCTCGACGACATCGGCCTCGGCATTCCCGGCGAACCGGCCGCCCTGCACGGGGCGCCGGGGCTCTCCGGGTTCGTCGAGCGGGCCACGGCCCTGTGGCGCTCCGACGAGCAGCAGCGCCGGCACATCCTCGACGCCCCGGCCGTCACGGGAACTCCGGCCGTGATGCCGGTCTGGGAGTGGGAGAACCCGCCGGAGGACAACGACGTCTCGCGCGGCGGGCGGCTCCTGGTCAGCGCCGCCGACATCGAGATGATGCGTTCGGCCCGCACCCACTACGAGCAGATGTACCGCAAGGC
This sequence comes from Streptomyces sp. Q6, assembly GCF_036967205.1. NCBI lineage: Bacteria > Bacillati > Actinomycetota > Actinomycetes > Kitasatosporales > Streptomycetaceae > Streptomyces > Streptomyces citrinus. The sequence continues at coordinate 1,548,415 of NZ_CP146022.1, read as the reverse complement.
GGGCGGTATCGCGACACGGACCCGGATCGTCGGCTTCCTCAACGCCGAGGCGGCGCCGCTGCTGCGCGGCAGCTACACGGACGCCACCGGGCGCCAACTGCACCGCGCCACCGGCGGGTTGGTCGCCATCGCCGGGATCTGCGCGTACGACTCCGACGCGCACGGCCTCGCGCAGCGCTACTTCCACCAGGCGCTGCGGCTCGCGAAAGCCAGTGGTGACCGGGGGCTCGGCGCGTACGTCATAGCGCTGCTGGTCAATCAGTCGCTGCACATGCGCGAGTACCGGCAGGCCGTCGCGTTCGCCGAGGCGGCGCTGCGCGCGGCGGGCCGGCACATCACCCCGGCGCTCGCCTCCGATCTGTACGCGATGCAGGCGAAGGCGTACGCGCACCTCGGCGACGGCACGAGCGCTCTGGAGTGCATCCGGCGTGCCGAGTCCGCCGCCGACCGGATCCGGCGTGGACACGAACCGGACGAGACCGGATACGTGCAGCCCGGATTCGTCAACGTCCAGGTCGCGGAGGCCCTGTTGAGCCTCGGGGACTACGCCGCCGCCAAGGAGCACGCGCAGGAGGCCGTGCACACGCCGGCGCACGACCGAGGCCGGGTGCACCGGCTCGCCGTGCTCAGCCAGATCCAGCTGCGCCAGGGCCACGCCGACCAGGCGGTGGAGACCGCCGTACAGATGGCCGAGGCCGCCCGGGGCATGGAGTCCCAGCGGCTGCGCGACAGACTCCGGGCGGTACGCGAGCACCTCGTCCGCAGCGGTTGCGCCGGCACGGCCGAGGCCGCCGAACTCATCGACGGGGCGCTGCGCGTACCGCTCTGAGCCGTGAGGCCCTTCTGCTGGGCGCTCGTTCATGCCACTGCTGCGATATTGCCATCAACTCGGCGGAAGGTGGCAGAACCGTGCAGTGGACGAAACAAAACGAACAGACTGTGTATGAAAACCGGTGGTTCAGCGTCAATCTGGCCGACGTCGAACTGCCGGACGGCCAACACCTCGATCACTTCCTGATACGTCTTCGCCCCGTGGCGGTGGCCACAGTGGTGAACGAGGCCAACGAGGTGCTCCTGTTGTGGAGGCACCGCTTCATCACCGACAGCTGGGGCTGGGAACTGGCCGCGGGTGTCGTCGAGGACGGCGAGGACATCGCGTACGCGGCCGCCCGAGAAATGGAGGAGGAGACCGGCTGGCGGCCGGGACCGCTGCAGCACCTGCTGACCGTGGAGCCGTCCAATGGCCTCACGGACGCCCGGCACCACATCTACTGGACCGACGAGGGAACGTACATCGGCCACCCCCAGGACGACTTCGAGTCGGACCGCAGGGAATGGGTCCCACTCAAACTCGTCCCCGACATGATCGCTCGCGGAGAGGTCCCGGCCGCCAACATGGCGGCCGCGCTACTGCTCCTGCACCATCTCCGGCTCGGTTAGGGCCGGTTGGACCCTAGTGACCGAGTGCCTGCCAGACCGCGATGGCCAATGCTCCGACCGCGGTCAGCGCGGCGACCGCGGGCAAGGGCCAGCGGGTGTGCTCGAGCGCCTTGATCCGCGCGCTCAGGTCGTCCTGGTCCTTGGCCGTCTGGTCGTCGCGGTGGGCGAGCAGGGCCAGCTGGCCGTCGATCCGAGTCAGGCCGACCTCGAAGACGCGGCGTAACTCTGCGAGTTCTTCAGGGACCACGGGATGCTCCGGGTCGGTGGTCACGAGTCCGCTCCTTTCCGTAGTCATGACATCCCTGTCGTGCGCATCGGAAGTCAACTCGCCTGGTGGACACGGCGGGAGCGTGTGCGGAGGGCATATGCGAGTCACTCGCGCGCACCCCGTGCGAACGGAACGGGCCCGGTGCTCCGAAGAGCGCCGGGCCCGTGGACGAACACGGTGCGTGGTCGCACCCGCTTTTCGTCAGGCGTACGGTGCGTGAGGCGTACGCGTCGTCAGGCGTACGTGTAGAAGCCCGACCCCGTCTTGCGGCCGAGCCGGCCCGCGTCGACCATCCGCTGGAGCAGCGGGGGAGCGGCGTACAGCGGCTCCTTGTACTCGGCGTACATCGAGTCCGCGATGGAGGCGATGGTGTCGAGACCGATCAGGTCGGACAGCTTGAGCGGGCCCATCGGGTGGGCGCAGCCCAGCTCCATGCCGTTGTCGATGTCCTCGCGGCTCGCGATGCCGGACTCGAACATCCGGATCGAGGAGAGCAGGTACGGCACGAGCAGCGCGTTCACCACGAAGCCCGAGCGGTCCTGGGCGCGGATCGCGTGCTTGCCGAGGACCTTCTCCACCAGGGCCTGGGCACGGCTGATCGTGCCCTCCGACGTGGTCAGCGCCGGGATCAGCTCGACGAGCTGCTGCACCGGGGCCGGGTTGAAGAAGTGGATGCCGATGACGTGGTCCGGGCGGGACGTCGCCACGGCCAGCTTCACCAGCGGGATGGACGAGGTGTTCGACGCGAGGATCGCGTCGGGGCGCGTCATGACCTGGTCGAGGACCTGGAAGATCTCGGTCTTGACCTGCTCGTTCTCGACGACGGCCTCGATGACGAGGTCACGGTCGGCGAACTCGCCCAGGTCGGTGGTGAACGTGAGACGCGCCTGCGTCTCCGCCAGCTCCTCCTCGCTGATCTTGCCGCGGGAGGCCGCCTTGGTGAGGGAGTTGAGCAGCCGGGTGCGGCCGATCTCCAGGGCCTCGCCGGTGGTCTCCGCCACCATCACGTCCAGACCGGAACGGGCGCAGACCTCTGCGATCCCGGCCCCCATCTGGCCACACCCCACCACTCCGACGCGTGTGATGTCAGTCAAGGCGTCCGTCACCTCGTGCCTTTCGCTGTTCGTCCGGGGTCGCCGGCGCCACTGCTCTACAGGGTCTTTCGGATCTGCACGTTACCCCGTAGACATGGGAGGGGTGGAGCTCGGGTTAACGGCTGTTCATCCGCGCACCACCGTGGCACAGGAAACAAGGGGGAACCATGGGACGTATCTCACGTCGGGCCTTCGCCGCGGGGGCCGCGCTCGCGCTGGCCGGGATGACGGCCGGGGACGCCGTCGCCGCGGAGCGCGGTGTGCCCGTGGCGCGCGCGATGCGGGGCATGTGGCTGGCCACCGTGGCCAACCGCGACTGGCCCTCGCGCGCCGGGCTCACCGCGGCGGAGCAGCGGGCCGAGCTGATCGCGCAGCTGGACACCGCCGTACGGCGCCGCCTCAACACTGTGATCTTCCAGGTGCGGCCGACCGCCGACGCGCTGTGGCCGTCCCCTCACGAGCCGTGGTCGCAGGTCCTCACGGGGACGCAGGGCAAGGACCCCGGCTGGGACCCGCTGGGCACGGCCGTGACCGAGGCGCACCGGCGCGGCCTCGAACTGCACGCCTGGTTCAACCCGTACCGGATCGCCAACCACACCGACCCCGGCCGGCTGCTGCCCACGCACCCGGCCCGGCTGCACCCCGACTGGGTCGTCCCGTACGGCGGGAAGCTCTACTACAACCCGGGGCTGCCCGAGGTCCGGCGCTTCGTGCAGGACGCGATGCTCGACGCGGTGAAGAAGTACGCGATCGACGCGGTGCACTTCGACGACTACTTCTATCCGTACCCGGTGGCCGGCCAGACCTTCGACGACGACGCGGCGTACGCGGCGTACGGCGGCGGGTTCGCGGACCGGGCGGCCTGGCGGCGCGACAACATCGACCGGCTCGTACGGGAGATGGCGCGGCGCGTCAAGCGGACGCGGCCCCATGTCCGGTTCGGGATCAGCCCCTTCGCGGTGTGGCGGAACATCGCGACCGACCCCGAGGGATCCGACACCACCGCCGGGGTGCAGACCTACGACAACCTGCACGCGGACACCCGGAAGTGGGTGCGCGAGCGGTGGATCGACTACATCGTGCCGCAGGTCTACTGGAACATCGGCTTCGCGGCCGCCGACTACGCGAAGCTCGTGCCCTGGTGGGACGAGGTCGTACGGGGCACGGGCGTGCGCCTCCACATCGGCGAGGCCCTCTACAAGGCGGGCGATCCGGCGCAGCCCGCGGCATGGCAGGACCCCGCGGAGCTGTCCCGGCACCTCACCTTCGCGAGGGGGTTCCCCGAGGTGCGCGGTCATGTGTTCTTCTCGGCCAAGGAGGTCGGGCAGGACCGGATCGGCGCGATGGCCCGCGTCGTCGCGGACCACTACACCTGACCCGGCTGCTCCCGGTTCGCCTCGTGACTCGTCCCGTGCCGGACGACCGCGTCGGGGCCCGGCGACATGATCGCCTCGTGGCCGTCCTCGAAGCGGACGCGGAACGGCGGCCCGCCGTCGACGCCGAGCACCTCGATGATCTGGGCGACCCTGTCGTGCTGCCCGACGATCCGGCCGTGCATCAGGAGCTGGTCGCCTACGGTTGCGCGCATCAGGAGTGACCTCCTCGCCGTGCCCGTGATTTTCCGCAAGTCTACGGCCCAGCTGGGGAGTTGAGACCCCGGTGCGGCGGCCGGGTCAGCCGCGGGCGCGCTGGGTGACCGCGATGCAGACGAGAACCGCCAGCGCGGTGAGCGGCGCCGCGACCGGCAGCGACTCGCCGAGCAGGAACACCGACCAGACCAGGGTCAACAGCGGCTGGGCGAGCTGGAGTTGGCTCGCCTTGGGGACGCCGATGACGGCCATGCCCCTGTACCAGACGACCAGGCCGACGAACTGCGAGACCGTCGCCACCCACATCAGGCCGATGACCGCGTGGCCGGTGAGGCGCACGGGCTCGTACGCGAGCGAGACGGCGGCCCCGACCACGGCGAACGGCAGGCACAGCACCAGCGCCCAGCCGGTGACCTGCCACCCCGGCATCACCTTGGCGAGCCTGCCGCCCTCCGTGTAGCCGGCCGCGCAGATCAGCAGCGCCCCGAAGAGGCAGAGATCGGCCCGGGTGAGGGCGCCCCCGCTCTGCTGCACGGTGAAGGCGATGACGGCGGCCGCGCCCGCGCAGGCCGCGACCCAGAACGTACGGGACGGCCGGGCGCCCGTGCGCAGGGACGAGAAGACCGCGGTCGTCAGCGGCAACAGGCCCACCACCACGGCCGAGTGCGCCGTCGTCGCCGTCCGGAGCGCGAGCGTCGTGAGGATCGGGAAGCCGAGTACCACCCCGGCCGTGACGACCGCGAGCCCGGCCCAGTGGCGGCGCTCCGGGAGCCGGACGCGCCGCGCGAGCAGGCACGCCCCGGCGATCACCGCCGCGAGCACGATGCGCAGGCTGACCAGCGACCAGGCGCCGAAGCCCTCGAGACCCCAGGCGGTGGAGGGGAACGTGAGGGAGAACGTGGTGACGCCGAGAGCGGCGAGCAGGGTGCCGGAGGCGGTGCCTACCGGGCGGTCCTTCGAAGGCGACGGCGCCCCGGTCCGCTCGGCGACCGCTATCGCATGATGGTCGGTAGCGCTATTCTCAGTCCTCATGCACGAGAGTAGCAGCGTGAGTGAACTGGCGAAACAGCTCAAGGATGAGCTGAAGCGCTACTCGGTCGATGAGAAGCTGCCGTCGAGCCGGGCCCTCGTCGAGCGGTTCCGGGTCAGCCCGGTGACCGTGTCGCGGGCCCTCGCCCAGCTGTCCGCCGAGGGCCTCGTGGTGACGCGGCCCGGCGCGGGCGCCTACAAGGCCGCGCCGCGCGCCACCGTCCCCGTGGGCGACACGTCCTGGCAGGAGGTCGCGCTCAGCGCCGACTCCGCCACCGAGCTGGTGCCGCGCGCCGTCGACGCCTCCGGGGTCCTGATGACGCTGGCCGCGCCGCCGCCCGGCGTCATCGAGTTCAACGGCGGTTATCTGCACCAGAACCTCCAGCCCACCGCCGCGATGGCCGCCGCGCTCGCCCGCGCGGGCCGCCGCCCCGGCGCGTGGAACCGGCCGCCCGTCGACGGACTGCCCGAACTGCGCTCGTGGTTCGCGCGCGGTATCGGCGGTGCGGTCACCGCGGCCGAGGTGCTCGTCACCGCCGGAGGCCAGTCCGCGCTCGCCACGGCGCTGCGCGCGCTCGCCCCGCCCGGCGCCCCCGTCCTGGTCGAATCGCCCACCTATCCGGGCATGTTGGCGATCGCGCGCGCCGAAGGCCTGCGCCCGGTGCCGGTGCCCGTCGACCGGGACGGGGTGCGCCCGCACCTGCTCGCGCAGGCGTTCAAGGCGACCGGCGCCCGCCTCTTCGTGTGCCAGCCCCTGTTCCAGAACCCGACCGGCGCGGTGCTCTCCGCGGAGCGGCGGCCCGAGGTGCTGCGGATCGCCCGGGAGGCCGGGGCGTTCGTCATCGAGGACGACTTCGTGCGCCGCCTCGTGCACGAGGACGCCGGGCCGCTGCCCATGCCGCTCGCCACCGACGACCCCGACGGCGTCGTCGTGCACGTCTGCTCGCTCACCAAGGCCACCTCGCCGAGCCTGCGGATCGGCTGCCTCGCCGCACGCGGCCCCGTCCTGGAGCGGCTGCGCGCCATCCAGGTCGTCGACCACCTCTTCGTGCCCGGCCCCCTCCAGGAGGCGACGCTCGAACTCGTCGGCTCTCCGGCCTGGCCGCGCCATCTGCGGACCGTGGCGAGGGAGTTGAAGCAGCGCCGCGACACCCTGACCACCGCCGTCACCGGGCAGGTGCCGGAGCTGTCCCTGACGCACGTCCCGGTCGGCGGCTACCACCTGTGGCTGCGGCTGCCCGACGGCACGGACGAGCGGCGGCTCGTCGGCGGCGCGCTGCGGGCCGGCGTCGCGGTGGCACCCGGCGGCCCGTACTTCGCGGCCGAGTCCCCGGCCCCGTACATCCGGCTGAGCTTCGTGGCCGCCGCGGGCACGGCGGAGATCACCGAGGGCGTACGACGGCTCCGCGTGGCCTGTGACGAACTTCTCCCGGGCTGAGCCCAGCTCGACTACGGCCGGGCTGACCTGCGACGCTCCTCGTATGACGACGTACCTTCCGGACGGATACGAGATCTCCGCCGACTCCGCGCGCATAGACGCGGCGCGGGTTCACCACTGGCTGTCCACCGACGCGTACTGGGCCATGCACCGCCCGCGCGAGAAGCAGGACAAGGCGATGGAGGGCTCCCTCAACTTCGGGGTGTACGACGTCGGTTCGGGAGAGCAGGTCGGCTACGCCCGGGTCGTCACGGACCACGCCACGTTCGGCTGGCTCTGCGACGTGTACGTGGACCGAAAGGTGCGCGGCAAGGGCCTCGGCAAGGCCCTCGCGGCCGCCGTCCGCGACCACATGGGGCCGATGGGCGTCCGCCGCATCCTGCTCGCCACCAAGGACGCGCACGCGGTGTACGCCGAGGTGGGCTTCGAACCGCTGCCCGGCCCCGACCAGTGGATGGTCTTCTACTTCGACCAGTCGCTGCGGCCGCGACCGCGCTGAGGAACGGCGCCCGGCGGCCGCCCTGTGTGACACCTTGACCTGGGCTGCCGACGGGTCACACGATCACGCGCAGGCAGCTCGGCGTCACGCTCGTCGCCGCCCGACCTCGGCGCGCTCGCCGCCGCCGAGCTACGGTACTGCGCGGCGACCCCGGCCCAACCCGCGCTGCGCGACTGCGACATGGGCGTCCGCCGGCTCGGTGATCCCCGCTCGGCGCCGCACGGCGGGGAGTCGCCGCTCGCGTTCATCGCGGGCATCGGCTCCTGGCTGGACACCCGGCCGTGCGACGGCAGCCGCAGGGAGGCCGTCGCGGAGCCGTCGGTGGTCCGCGCCGCGCTCGTCCACGCGCTGAAGGCGCCGCCGTCGACGTACGTGACCATCGACGCGCGGCCCCTGTCGGCGGTCACGGTCGTCGGCCGTCCCGGCCGGTGGAGTCTGCGGCTCGGCGGTAGTCCGTCGTGAGGACCAGGTCCTTGGCCGGTCCCTTCACGCGCCAGACCGTCCGCCACCGGTCGGCGTCGTACACGGTGAACTCGCCGCGGTAGAGGTCCGCGGAGCACGGGTGGTCCGCGACGTGGTGACCGGTGCGCAGATCGAGGCCGTGGAAGAAGCGTCCGTCGGAGAAGTGCACGACGGCGGTCCCCGGCGTCTCGCCGGACGGGTCGGGCAGGTAGCGCAGGGTGCGCTCGGCGGGGCGTGACGTGCCGCGCCACGCGAAGACGCCGGACTCGAAGTGCAGCAGCCCGCCCCCGGCGTCCCCGTCGTCGAGGTCGGTGAAGTCCGTCGTCCCGGTGAACGTGGCGGTCACGTCGTCGGCGAGGTCGCGCACGGTCCGCTCGACCTGCCAGCGCCCCGCGAGGAACGCCAACACGTCGGAAACCGGCCAGAGTTCGCCCCTCACCCACATCACTCCCGTTCACCTCTGCGCCAACCGTTGACGCGTGGTCCGTCGCTTCCTATCTTGCCGTTCGCAGTTTAGGACGACGTACGAGATTTCGAACACTTCCGTTACCGCTGTGAAGGATGGGGAAGCGTATGACGCGTGGACGACGCAGGCGCTGGAGACTCGGGCTCGGAGCCGCGGTGGGAGCACTGCTGGCCGGCACCGCGGTCACGCCCTCGGCCGTGGCCGACGACGTCACCGACTACACGGTCACCGTCGACCCGAGCCGCACGGGCGCGACGATCGACGACACGATGTACGGCGTCTTCTTCGAGGACATCAACCGGGCCGCCGACGGCGGGCTCTACGCCGAACTGCTCCAGAACCGGTCCTTCGAGTACTCGACGGCCGACAACAAGGCGTACACGCCGCTCACCGCGTGGACGGTCGACGGGACGGCGAAGGTCGTCGACGACGCCGGCCGGCTCAACGCCCGCAACCGCACCTACCTCTCCCTGGGCGCCGGTTCGACCGTCACGAACTCCGCGTACGGCACCGGGATCACCGTCGTGAAGGGCGGGACGTACGACTTCTCGGTGTGGGCGCGGGGCGACTCGACGCTGAGCGTGCGGCTGAGCGACGCCGACGGCGCGCTGGCCACGGCCGCGCGGGTGGCCACGCGCGGAGGCTGGGCCAAGTACACGGCGACGTTCACGGCCACGCGCGCCGGCACCACCGGCCGGCTCTCCGTCACCTCGTCGGCGGACACCGCGCTCGACATGGTCTCGCTGTTCCCCCGGGACACCTACAAGGGCCGCAGGAACGGCCTGCGCAAGGACCTCGCCGAGAAGGTCGCCGCCCTGAAGCCCGGCTTCGTGCGCTTCCCCGGCGGCTGCCTCGTCAACACCGGCTCCATGGCGGGCTACGACGCGGCGTCCGGCTACGAGCGCAAGCGCTCGTACCAGTGGAAGGACACCGTCGGCCCGGTCGAGCAGCGCGCGACGAACGCCAACTTCTGGGGCTACAACCAGAGTTACGGCCTCGGCTACTACGAGTACTTCCAGTTCGCCGAGGACATCGGCGCGATGGCGCTGCCCGTCGTGCCCGCACTCGTCACCGGCTGCGGCCAGAACCGGGCCACCGACGACGACGCGCTCCTGAAGCGGCACATCCAGGACACGCTCGACCTGATCGAGTTCGCCAACGGCCCGGTCACCAGCAAGTGGGGCAAGCTCCGCGCCGAGATGGGCCACCCGAAGTCCTTCCACCTCACGCACCTGGAGGTCGGCAACGAGGAGAACCTGCCCGAGGAGTTCTTCGCGCGCTTCACACAGTTCCGCACGGCCGTCGCCGCCAGGTACCCGGACGTCAAGGTCATCTCCAACTCCGGCCCCGACGACTCCGGTTCGACGTTCGACACGGCCTGGAAGCTCAACAAGGACGCCCGCGTCGACATGGTCGACGAGCACTACTACAACAGTCCGCAGTGGTTCCTCCAGAACAACGACCGCTACGACACGTACGACAGGAGCGGCCCCAAGGTCTTCCTCGGCGAGTACGCCTCCCTCGGCAACAAGTGGTCCAACGCCCTGTCGGAAGCGGCCTACATGACGGGACTGGAGCGCAACGCCGACGTCGTGAAGCTCGCCTCCTACGCCCCGCTGTTCGCCCGCGACGACACCGTGCAGTGGGCGCCCGACATGATCTGGTTCAACGACCAGAAGTCGTGGGGCTCGGCCGACTACGAGGTGCAGAAACTGTTCATGCGCAACGTCGGCGACCAGGTCGTCCCCTCGACCGGCACCGCCACCCCGTCGACCCTCGAACCGATCACCGGCGCCGTGGGCCTGTCGACCTGGGCGACGAGCGCCGCGTACGACGACGTGAAGGTCACGGACGCCGACGGGAACGCCCTGTTCGGCGACGACTTCAGCGGTGACGCCGCCCGCTGGACCGGCTCCGGCCGCGGGAGCTGGAGCGTCCAGGACGGCCAGTACGTGCAGTCCGACGAGGCCGCCGAGAACACCATGGTCACCGCGGGTGACCCGAGCTGGCGGAACTACGACCTGCACGTGAAGGCCACCAAGAAGTCCGGCAAGGAAGGCTTCCTCGTCGCCTTCGGCGTCAAGGACACCGGGAACTACTACTGGTGGAACCTGGGAGGCTGGAACAACACCCAGTCCGCCGTCGAGCAGGCCGTGAACGGCGGGAAGTCGACGCTGATCGCCAAGGCCGGGACCATCGAGACCGGCCGCTCCTACGACGTCGACATCAAGGTGCGCGGCCGCCAGGTCACGCTCTTCCTCGACGGGCAGGAGTGGGGCTCCTTCAAGGACGACAAGCCCGCGGAGCCGTTCCGGCAGGTCGTCACGCGTGACAAGAAGACCGGTGACCTGATCGTCAAGGTCGTCAACGCCCAGGACGCGCAGGCCCGGACGACGGTGGACCTCGGGGGCGCCGACGTCGAGCGGAAGGCCACGGTGACCACACTGGCCGCCGCGCCCGACGCCGAGAACAGCGCGACCGAGACACCGGTGAAGCCGGTGACCTCCACGTTCGACGGGGTCGCCGACACGTTCTCGTACACCTTCCCGGCGAACTCGGTGACCTTCCTCAGGCTCAAGAAGGACTGAGACCGCGGGGGACGAGCGGCCCGGCGCCGGAACGGACGCCGCCGGGCCGCTCGTGCCTAACCGTTCACGAACTTCATGCTGCCCTCGTCGTAGCGCGCACCCGCCACCTCGTCCGCGGCCGCGCCGATCGCGGCGAGGTCGTCCGCCGACAGCTCCAGCGCGGCCGCCGCGACGTTCTCCTCCAGGTACTTCCGGCGGCGCGTGCCGGGGATCGGGACCACGTCGTCGCCCTGGTGGTGCACCCAGGCGAGCGCCAACTGCCCGGCCGTGACGCCCTTGCGGGCCGCGAGCTCCTCCAGGCGGGCGACGATGGCCAGGTTGCGCTCCAGGTTCCCGTCGGCGAAGCGCGGCTGGCTCCGCCGCATGTCACCGTCCTCCAGGGCCTGCGCCGACGTGTACCGGCCGGTGAGGAAGCCCCGGCCGAGCGGCGAGAACGGCACGAGCCCGATACCCAGCTCCCGGCAGACCGGCAGCACGTCGGCCTCCAGATCACGCGTCCACAGCGAGTACTCGCTCTGCAACGCGGCGATCGGATGCACGGCGTGCGCCCTGCGCAGCGTCTCGGGACCGGCCTCCGACAGGCCCAGGTGGCGGACCTTGCCCTCCGCGACCAGCTCGGCCAGCGCGCCCACGGTCTCCTCGACCGGAACGCTCCGGTCGACGCGATGCACGTAGTACAGGTCGATGTGGTCCACGCCGAGCCGGCGCAGCGACGCCTCGCAGGCCCGGCGCACGTACGCCGCGTCGCCACGGATCCGCACCGGTTCGCCGAGCCGGTTGGCGAAGCCGAACTTCGTCGCCACGACGGCCTGTTCGCGCCGGCCGGGAGCGGCGAGGGCGCGCCCGATCAGCTCCTCGTTGTGCCCGGCACCGTAGAAGTCGGACGTGTCGAGGAGCGTGACGCCCAGGTCCAGGGCCCGGTGCAGGGTGCCGATCGACTGCTCGTCGTCGGACGTGCCGTACGCGTGGCTCATGCCCATGCAGCCGAGGCCCTGTGCGGAGACGGTGAGCGCGCCGAGGCGGCGGGTGGGAAGGTCCGTCATGGGTGGCCTCCAAGGGCGGGGAGCGTTCCTGACCCCGCCGACGCTATGACGTGGAGCGCACTCCAGGTCAACTCCGCAGACGGGGGCGAGGCGTCAGGCGTCCGGCCGGGCGTCGCCCGCGGCGAACATGTCGAGCAGCGGCTGCGGCGCCCGGTCGTCGAAGATCATGTCGAGGCCCTCGAAGGACTCCCGTGCCTTCTCCTCGGCGCGCGGGAACATGACCGCCTCGTAGGCCGCCAGCGCCGCCTCGACGTCGTCCGGGTGCTCGGCGAGGCAGCGCCCGAGGTCCGCGCCGTCGGCCATGGCGAGATTGGCGCCCTCGCCGGCGAACGGCGACATGAGGTGCGCCGCGTCGCCCAGCAGGGTCACCCCGGGCACGCGCTCCCAGCGGTGTCCGACGGGCAGCGCGTGGATCAGCCGCGGCACCAGCGGGCCGTCCGCGTCGGTGACGAGCGCGCGCAACTGCGGCGCCCAGCCCGTGAAGTGCTCCAGGAGCGCGGCCTTCGCCCCGTCGGTGTCGGTGAAGTCGATGGCCGCGAGCCCGTCCTCGGGCAGCTCCAGAGCGGTGTACACGTGCACGCTGCCGTCGGTCTCCAGGTGCGCGAGGAATCCCTTGCGCTCCCCGAGGGCGAAGAACATGCCGCCGCCGATCAGCTTCGCGGCCCGCGGATGCCGGTTCGCCACGTCATGGAGGTCGAGCTCGACGAAGGAGATCCCCGTGTACGCGGGCAGGGCGGACGAGAGCAGCGGACGGATCCGCGACCAGGCGCCGTCGGCCCCGATCAGCAGCCCGGTCGTGAAGACGGAGCCGTCGGCGAGCGTCACCTCGTGGCGCCCGTCGCCCAGCGGGCGGGCGGCGGTGACCTTGGTGCCCCAGCGCACGGTGCCGTCGGGGAGCGACCCGAGGAGCAGGTCGCGCAGGTCGCCCCGGTCGATCTCGGGCCGGTCGCCCGCCCCGTCGTCGGCCTCCTCGCGCAGCACGCGCGCGTGCCGGTCGAGTACGCGCATGGCCTCGCCGCCGGGGTGCACCTTGGCGCGGAACGCGTCGTAGAGCTGCGCGGCGTGCAGAGCGGCCTGGCCGCTCTCCTCATGGATGTCGAGCATGCCGCCCTGCGCGCGGGCGTCCGCGGAGGCGTCGAGGTCGAGGACCACGGCGTCGATCCCGTGGACGTGCAGGACGCGGGCGAGCGTCAGCCCGCCGAGGCCGGCGCCGACGACGGTGATGGGGTGGTGGGAGTTCATGTCGATCACTCGCTTCTGTGAGGGTGGGCGGGGGACGGGGTCAGGTCCTCGGTGTGGCTGCGGTGCCGTTGATGACAGCGCGGAAGATCCAGGCGAGCCGCCCTTCGGGGCTTCCGGAGAAGAGGTCGTCGCCGATCGCCGCGATCCGCGGATGGTGCTCGGCGCCGACCCCGCGCAGCGCGGCCACGAGCGCGTCGTGATCCCCTTCGGGCGCGCCGCTGCCACGGGCCGACTGCTCCGCGGCGGTGGCCGTGGCCACCTGCAACAGCACGTCGACGCCCCAGGCCGCCTGCGCGTCGGGCACACCGCCCTCGTGCAGCAGGGCGAGCACGGCCTCGACCAGCGCCAGGTAGTTCCGCCCCGAGGGGCGGGCCACCAGCGCGGAGTGGGCGAGGCTCGGGTGCGTGAAGAGCACGCCGGTGTACGAGGTGAGCACCGCCGCCAGCCGGTCGCGCCAGTCGCCCTGGCCCCGGACGGGGCTCAGGTCGACCGCTCCGAGCAGCTCTTCGAGGATCGCGGCGTGCAGCTCGGCCGTGTTCGCCACGTACACGTAGAGCGAGGCGGGACCGGTGTCGAGCTCCTGGGCCAGCCGCCGCATTGTTACGCGTTGCAGCCCTTCCGACTCCATGAGCCGTACGGCCGTGGCCACGATCCCCTCGTAGGTGAGCGCGGCCTTGGCCGGACGGTCGCGGCGGCTGCGGGGGGTGGGGGTTCGCGAGGTCATGCCTCCACGGTAACGAACATGTTCGTGACGAACAAGTACGTAGCGAACATGTTCGTCGATGGGCGCGCTGGCCCGGCGGCGACGGCTCGTCGGGGCGATCGGTCGGCGGCCGGTCAGTGGCCGGTCAGCGGCAGGTCAGTGGTCAGCCAGTGGCAGGTCAGCGGCCAGTCACTGGCGGGTCGGTGGCGGGTCGGCGGCGGGTCGGCGGCGGGGGTCGGCCCCTGTCGGTCCGCCCGGCCTCAGTTCTGCGCGACGCCGCCGGGGGAGTCCGGGGTCGTCGTGAGCGGCTCCGCGAGGTGGGCGTCCATCGTGGAGTTCAGATCGGCCACGAACGACTCGAACCGGGCCAGGAGGTCCGGCGGGTACTGCGCCATCGCCGCGTCGAGGCGGTGGGCGAGCGGGCCGAAGAACTCGTCCGCCCGTTCCTGGATGTGCGCGCCGCTGCGCAGGGACACGATGCGCCGGTCCGGGTGCTCGCGGGTACGGGTGATGTGGCCCGCCGCTTCGAGGCGGTTCAGGAGGGCGGTCGTGGCGCCCGTCGAGAGGGAGATGCGCTCGCTCAGCCGTGCCGGTGACAGCAGGGTGCCGCGCTCTTCCGCTGCGGCGATCTCCAGTACCGCGGTCGCGTCGGTGGAGTGCAGGCCCAGCCAGGTGGCGAAGCGCCGACCGAGCTCGGCGTAGTGGCCGCCGTAGATCCTCAGCCCTTCCATCAGCCGCTCGCGCTGCGCCGCGACGCCGTCGTGCATCGCTTCGTCCATGGAGGCCCGTCACCCTTCTCCGCTGCCGCGCACCCCGCGTCGGCGACCACTTTGACAACCTACCGTCCTCACTTTACCTTCACCGTGGAATTATTCCATCGTGGAGGTATCAACCATGCGTGACCCGTCCCCCAAGACCGAAGAGGCCGTCGGACCCCAGCGATGGCGGTGGCTGATCCTGGCCGTGATGATCATCGCGGAGCTCATGGACCTCCTGGACGCGTCGATCGTCAACGTCGCCGGACCGGACCTGGAGAAGTCGCTCGGCGCCGGCTCCGTCGGTCTCCAGTGGGTGATCGGCGGCTACGCCCTCACGCTGGGAGCCGGACTCGTGCTCGGCGGGCGGCTCGGCGACCGCTACGGGCGCCGCCGCATGTTCCTGATCGGCCTGACCGCCTTCACCGCCAGTTCCCTGCTCTGCGCGATCGCTCCGAACATCGAGTCGCTGATCGCCTTCCGGCTGGTGCAGGGCATGGCCGGGGCGATGCTGCTGCCCCAGGGGCTCGGCCTGCTGCGGGAGAACTTCTCCGGGCCCGAACTCACCAAGGTCTTCGCGATCTTCGGCCCGGTCCTCGGCCTGGGCGGCATCATCGGCCCGGTCCTCGGCGGCTTCCTCATCGAGGGTGACTTCTTCGGCCTGGGCTGGCGCTCCGTCTTCCTGGTCAACCTGCCCATCGGCCTCGCCGCCCTGGTCATCGCCGCGAAGTTCGTCCCGCGGAAGCCGGGCGACCGCACGGTACGCGTCGACATGAACGGCGCTGCCCTGGTCGTGCTCTCCTGCGCCCTGCTGGTCCTGCCCCTCAATCAGGGGCAGGAGGACGGCTGGCCGCTGTGGACGTGGCTGTGCATGGCCGGCGCCGCGATCGGATTCGGTCTGTTCGCCGTGCAGCAGCGCCGTACCGCCGCCGCGGGCCGGGACCCTCTGGTCACCCCCGGCCTGCTGCGCAAACCCGCCTTCACCGTCGGACTCGGCGGCATCGCCCTGTTCTTCGGCGGCCTGATCGGCACACAGCTCGTCCTCACCCTCTTCCTCCAGATCGGTCAGCACTTCACCGCCGGTGAGGCGGGACTCGGCAACCTGCCGCTCGCCGTCGGCACCGCGATCGGTGGAGCCGTCAGCGGCGCGTTCCTCGCCGACCGGATCGGCCGCCGGGTGCTCCAGATCGGTCCGCTGATCCAGCTGGCCGGAGCGGTCCTGTTGTGGTGCGAACTGGACGGTCTCGACGCCGCCTCGTTCTCGATCTGGGACATCGCCCCCGGCGTCACGGTGGCGGGCATCGGGGCCGGCATGGTGATCGCCGCCCTGTTCGGCTTCATCCTCGCCGCCGTCGACGACGACGAGATCGGCTCCGCCTCCGGAGTGCTGTCGGCCGTGCAGGCGGTCGGCGGATCCATCGGCGTCGCGATCTTCGGATCGGTGTTCTTCGCCCGCGCCGAGACCGGTGACTTCACCGGCGGCTTCCGCCGCGCGCTGATCGTCCAGGCCTGTCTTCTGCTGGCGTTCCTCGCGATCACCTTCCTGCTGCCCGAGCGGGCGCGCCCCGAGGACGAGCAGCACGGCCTCGCCGCCGAGGGCCCCGCCGACACCCGGCACGTCGCCGTGTGACCCCGGGCCCGTCCGCCGGCCGAAGGGCTCGGGCGCGTCCGGAGTGTGACCGAGATCTTTACTTGGCGGATCGTGTTCTGAGATGCAGAGGTCAGGAGCGCGTAGAGAATTCTGTTTGGCGGATCTTGAGAGGCCTACTTGGCGGACCTTGAGATTTCGGCGTTCACTGTGCGTGAGCGTGTGCGCCGCTCTTAGTCGCGGTGGGTCGGTTGGGCGGGCTGGGAGCATCCCGCCCAACGAACTACGCGGATGGGGGTGTGTTTTGCGCGAGGCGGACGCGGTGGCCTTCTGCAGTGTCGCCGAAGTCGCGTTCGTCGTCGTCGCGGAAACGCTTGTAGAACCACTCGGGTACTCGGGTGGTGTCCAGGCGGGTGCGGAGTACGCCGTCCTGCACGTCCCGTGCAACGCTTCGAAGGCGGCGCCATTCGTCGTCAGGGACGGGGCCTGGGCGTCCGCTGTGTAGCTCGGTGTTGACGACCTTGGTGAGTCGGTCGCGTTCGTCAGCCACTTTGCGTTGGCCGGACCAGATTTCGTAAGCGATCTGGTAGACCGCCAGGGATGGGACGAAGAAGCTGAGGAGAGTGTCGCCCAGAGTGGCGTCCGCGACCACCAAGCCGGCGAGAAAGCCGATGGCGGCCCACAGCAACGCAACGGCAGCGATGACGTAGCTATAGCGACGGCGAAGACGAGCGTCCCAGGCGAGGTTCTGTTCCTGAGCAATGAACACGTCGTAGGGGTGGTGGACGTCGTGGGTGGGGTCGTACCAACCGTCAGTGATGCGCTTGTCCTTCGGGCCGCCTCGGGGGAGCTTGCGCGCGAGACGGCGGACGTCGGGTTCGGGGATGGGGTCGCCTGCAACGGTGGCGCGCCACGGCAAGTGGAACAGGGCGACGTCGAACATCTCTTGGAGCAGGGCGCCCTGGCGGGCGGTGCTCCCGGCGAGGCCCTTAAGCAGGAACGCGGAGACGACGAACCAGAAGAACCCGACGATCGAGACGACTGTCCGGCCGTGGCCGGACAGTGTGATCAGGACACCGGCGGCGGCGAGCAGAACGGCGGCGGTGACGCGCACAGCTTCGAGGAGCTGGCCGCGTTGGTGGCTTGCCGACGCGGCGCGCTGGATAAGCAACATGTCGTCGTCGAACTGCCGCTCGTGGATAGCCCGAGGCGGTATCCCGTGAACGCCCCCGGGGTCTGTGGAGAGGTTCATGGCCTGGTCATCCTGTTCCCGAACAGCTTCTTCCACTCGTCGTAGGCAGCGCGCTCCTGGCCCTCGTCCTCCAGGTCGACCGCCCGCTCCGCGATGGCGCGGGCCTGGGTGAGTGCGTTGGCCGCGGCGAGCCTCTGAGTCGCGTTCATGACGGCGTTGACGTCACCGCCCAGGCCAGCGGGGTCAGGCCACTCGTCGCCGATGCGTTCGGCGGCGGTGGCCAAGAACAGCACGATCTCGTCCTGGTAGCGCCCTATCGGCGGTTTCACCAGCGACTGGGCCATGACCTCCAGCAGGAAGGAGGGCGACACGGGCTCACCGAGTTCGCGGTTGATGCCCTTGACCATCTTGACGAAGGGCACGTACTTGCCGTCGCAGTCGGCGTTCTTGGCGATGCTCAGCTCGTGGTGGCGCTTGGGGTTGGTCGCGATCCAGTCGCCTGCCGAGGGATTGGGGATGTAGTAGCCGCCCTCGCCTCGCTTGAAGGCGGGGACCACGTCGATCGACATGACCTCGTCGTCGGGGCCGTAGGGGATGACGACGGCCATGCCGTCGCGGGCGGCAGCGCTCCACTTCTGACGGAGCAGGGTCTCCAGGGCGTTGATCACTTGGATGGGCGCCTGATCGCGGAAGTCGGCCTGGGAGCCGTTGGCGTCGAGGACCACGAAGATATCGATGTCCTTGAGCTTCTTCGTCTTGGTGTCGCGCCGGTAGCTGCCGGTGAGGAAATCGTCGGCGAGGTCCCAGTGCGACCGGACGAAATCGCGGATGGCCTCGTGCCGTGCCTTCGCCAGGTTCTGCTCGGTCTGGGTGATCTCCAGGTTGTGCTTGAGCTTGGTGAAGGCGTCGTCGATGTATCCCATAGCGGTGTCTTCCTGCTCGTGGCCTCAGGTGTGGTAGTACCGCATGCCGGTCGAGGCGTGTGGGGCGGAGCCGAGGGTGCCGAAGGTGATGCCGCGCAGGCCGTCGGTGCTCGACCGCTGGCCGGGGCCCCAACCCGGTTGCGGGGTGCGGGGCCCGTTGAAGGTGCAGAACAGCCGGTAGGTGGTGCCCGCGGGCACCTGGTCGAACTTGGCCCGGAACCGGGCGGCTCGGGCACGAGAGGCGGTGAACTCGGCGTTGCCGTCGCCGGCGGTGGTGTAGGAGACCGGGAACTCGATCACCGGCGCCACGGCGCCCGAGGACTGGTGGCACTCGAGGACGACCGTGTCGAGTGAGCCCTCCTCGATCCACGCCTTGATCGCGTTCTCGTTCTGCACCCAGTCGCGATGCAGCCGGTCCATGTTG